>NZ_JBXALD010000002.1:0-469233 GCF_058799075.1 Cupriavidus sp. GW822-FHT06G04
GCCAGGCGAATGCCAGGTGCGTCGGTGCCCCGCCGCTGTGTCGGCAGGTCCTTGTCGCCATCCGTCACGAGCACGACCGCGTCAATGGGTCGACGGCGACGTAGTTTGCATACGTGCTTGAGCCACGCGGCGTCGGGTTGGCCGTTCTCGCTGGAACCCCTCCACAAAAGGATGGCATTGTCGGTTCGCAGCCATCCGCGCCCAGCGATGGCGGGAAGCAGGCGTTGGATGGCCGCGCTATCACCGGTGAGCAGCAGCCATGGCTGGCGGTAGCGCCAGCGATAGCCGTATGTAGCGCGGAGTTCATCGCGCAAATCAGCAAACTCATCGCGCTCAGCAACCGCATCGGCAGACGCACTCGACTCCGGTGCCGCCAGTTGGTGCTCCCGGTCAAATTGACGCTTGACGAGTCGCGATGTGGCCGCATCGACCACCCCCCGGACCAGGATCAGTAGTAAGACCAGACTCAGCACAAGAGACTGCGCTTTCCATCGTTGCGCAGGCTGGGCCAGTTCCAGGCTTTGACCTTCAACCCAGATAAACATGCTCGCGGCGATCAGTAGAGCAAGGATCATCAGAGCGGATCCACGGCGCTTCGGCTGCAGGCCTAGCTTATTGAACATGACATGCGCCTCAAGCTTGCAACGGAGAAATCACCAGCATGCGGTGATGACCCTGCTCGTTGGTAATAACCAGTTGGGGGGCAATCTCTTTGCGGCATCGCTCGATGGCCGTCGCCACACCAAGCCAACCTGAAGCCGCACCGGTTTGACCTAGGGCGACATCGAGGGTGAATTGCCGATGCCCTTCGGATCGGGCTTCGCCAAACTGGCTAGCGTCAATTACGGATTTCATGCTGTTCAAAAATTCAGGCTCGAATCCCGACGTCCACCAGGCATCGAACGATTGCGCGTCCCGTGTGCCCCAAAGAAGCGCTTCAGCGTATTGCTGTTTGAGGTTGCCCGGATCAAATTCGGCCGGGCGATGGATGTCAACAAGGCACGCGGCACGTTCCAGCCCCAGATGGCACAGGACAGCGGCCGCCGCCTCCCCTTCCTGATCTGCTGGTGTTGGCCGTAGTTGGAGTGCGACTGCGAGCAGAACGGCCCGCTCTAACTCCGAAGCGGCAGCATCCAGCCATTGATCGAGTACCAACAAACCCACGGTAGGCTCTATCAATCGAAGGCTAGCCACCTTGGGTAGCCAGTCTTTCGACGCCTCGTGCCACGCGGCCACCAGTGCTGCGTCATCGATTCCCGCATCGACCTGTAGCCACACATGCACAGGAACATTCTGCGGGACGGCTTGTAGATCGTCACCCAGTCGTCGCAACAGGTGTTCGATTAGTGCAGCCGCAGGTGGAGATGTGGAGTCCGGACCGCGCAAACCTTCAGGCAACGTCGAACACCGCACCATATCTGTCCCGCCCAATGGAACCATCTGCCGAAATCCATCGCCACCGTTGAGGAGTAGCACATCCATGTCGGCGTTGCCCAACGCTGTTTCGTAGGCGCTGGCGATCACGCGAATGGCACGCTGACCCCGCCGGGTCTCGGACGCAAGCCGTTCTTCCCGAAGCTGATTGCGCAGGTTCGCGTAGTTGATTTGCTCGTCGTAAGCATGCAAGCGAAAGCCAAACAAGAGCGCCCATACCAACGGCGAGATCCCAAGGATGAGCCAGAAGCGTGCGCCATAAGTCGGCATGCCTTTGGGCCACAGCATTAGCGTCAGTACGACACCGAACGTCGTCAGCATGAAGAACAGCAGTAGCCACACCATCCAGCGAGGTGGGGTTGGCATCGACACACCGGCCGGTACGGCCTCCAAGCGTACTGGCATGCGTTACCCAACGCGCCCGTTGGCGAACGATGCGATCAGCCGACAGCCGCAGGCGCATCGGTGCCCATCCAGAGCGACAGGAATGCCACCATCGCGGAAAATCCCCGAGCCTTCAACGATGACATTCTCGCCATGCTTGGGGCATGACACACGGTCGCCAACACGGGCGACACCGCGGCCCTCAAGCTTCATCGTGGTCGAACCCGTCAGGACTTTGCCACCGTGGTCGTTGGCATCGCTGATTCGAACAAAATTTGGCATGGGCTTTTATTCTCCTGATTTTTCATAAACAATCTTTTCATAATAATAGTCATTATCAAAAGACGGCTTGCCGATCTTTCACATCATCGATGGTATCGACCCAAACCATTACCTAACCCACTGGAATTATCTATCTCGTCTTTTGTCAGACCAAGGCACGCCGCGATTTCTGCCACCTTATCGGGTCGATGTCTTTTTGATAAGTAAACGATTCCGTCTGTCCGGTTTCGCAGCCCTATCACAACTCTGTATTCGGATTCGACAACAAGTTCCAGAGCGTCTCCGATGGCAATAAAAACGTGAATTCCGCAGCGTGAATCAAATGGACCCATCACCACCGGATCGTCATCCCCTTGCAGATAAAGAAGGAAGTAGTCGCTGGAGCGTATTGCGGGTACCACGCCAAGTGGAATGAAAAATGGCCGTGTATTTACCTCGACCCTATCCAGATTTCCGTCAATCCGCTGCATGGTGCGATACATATTTAAAATAATTGTTTTTGGCTCGCTGCAGCGCTGCATTGACTTCATCGCTCTTCCTCCCAAATGGTGCCGACAAAGCTAGTATCGAACCCACCGCGAACATGAACAACGCAATGCATCCTGGCACAATGATGAGGAAAGCAACGAGTAGTGCCGGCCATTCTTCCGACACACTCGACTTGTTGAAAATGTAGATGCCCGCGCCTATCAACGCGCCAAGAACCATGAATACGATTCCTCCAATAACGCTTTGTATGGCATCCTCTCTGTTCCACTGATGATTCCTGCAGGGCAGCACCCGATTACCTTGCGCCAGCCAGAGAAGTTGAAGTCCGAAACGAGGCGTAGTCGGAATATCCGGTCCCGTTTCGTTGGGCATGGACTGGTAAGTGACGGGATGTGTGGTTTCCAGTTTCAACAGGGACATCAACGCGGCCTGCGCCCCCCCATCGAAGTCGTTGCAGCGACAAAATACGTAGTTATTATCGATCTGGATGCGGTACAAGAGCCCGTGTGTTGTTTTTGGCGGAGAGCATTGCTCGATTGGAAACGGGTACAAGCAATTTAGCCGTATTGCGTCGTCGAGCGCATTAACCTGCACTGCTGTTAGCACCCCGTGCTCGACATCTCTCATCACCTCTGGCAATCCTGATTTATGCATGGCATTGTCCCGTGTTTGTTGCGCCTTCTGAAAACTCGTGCTTAATGGTTTACATGTCTTGCGTGCTCACACCAGCGAGCACGTCCTGTCCCGCATGTTCGATCTCCGGGGGAAACCTGGGCTCCACGCTCAGCAGCATGGCCAGCCAATGCAATGCCGCGCGCATCAGATCGACAGGAGCCAGGCACGTCAGCAACAGCCACCAGAGCGGTCCGCCGTGCAGCAGCCGTTCCGGATAGAGATAGAACACGTTCCATATCGACATGTGCGGCCAGGCTCCTTTCCATAGGCGCACGAATGGCTGCGGCACGCTGTCCGGCCCTTCTTCCATGTAGCGGCGGATGTATTCCCACCAGGCGCGGCCTCGTGCCGCATTGCCTGCGGCGCGGCCAACAAAGATCAGGCCGCGCATTTGCGCTGCTTCCACATCGATCCAACCCATCACTAAGCGGCCACTACTTTTATCTGGCTCACCGTCGTCTAGCGTGGCAATCGCTTCATCCCAGTCATATGTATTGATCCCACCTGCTTGAGGCGGGTGGTGCACATAGACCTTGCGCGTTACTCGATTGAAGCGAATCAATGTGCGGCGGGTGGTGAAGTAGTCTTTGCGGACTAGCGGCAATGCGAGTTTCCTGAAGAGCCACGCAACACCCCATAGCATCAGTAGCAGGACTACAAGAGCAAAGATTGCTTCTCCACGATTCCCGATAGGGATTCCTGATTCGCTAACACCTCTAACGAGGCTTAGCGTCACGATATAGACGGCTTCGCAAAAAAAGCCGATCACCCCCACCGGAATCAAGCACACCGCAAAGCCCAACATCCCACGTTGTGCCTCGAACTGCCCGCATACCTCCAGATAGGTGTCGTTCTTTTTGAATACCGATGCATTCGCAATCGGCCGCTGTGCGGCTCGCTGGTCGTGCGCCATACCGTCTGTCATGGGCAGACTCGGATCAATACCCGGGGATTCCTTCAAGCTCCAGGCAATGGCTTCTTCCATCAGCATTACCAAAAAACTCCTTTCATGGGTGGTTACACGTCGTGCTGGCTCACGCCAGCCAAACCGTCCTGTCCCGCATGTTCGATCTCCGGGGGAAACCTGGGCTCCACGCTCAGCAGCATGGCCAGCCAATGCAATGCCGCGCGCATCAGATCGACAGGAGCCAGGCACGGCAGCAAGATCCACCAGAGCGGTCCGCCGTGCAGCAGCCGTTCCGGATAGAGATAGAACACGTTCCATATCGACATGTGCGGCCAGGCTCCTTTCCATAGGCGCACGAATGGCTGCGGCACGCTGTCCGGCCCTTCTTCCATGTAGCGGCGGATGTACTCCCACCAGGCGCGGCCTCGTGCCGCATTGCCTGCGGCGCGGCCAACAAAGATCAGGCCGCGCATCTGTGCTGCTTCCACATCGATCCAACCCATCACTAAGCGGCCACTACTTTTATCTGGCTCACCGTCGTCTAGCGTGGCAATCGCTTCATCCCAGTCATATGTATTGATCCCACCTGCTTGAGGCGGGTGGTGCACATAGACCTTGCGCGTTACTCGGTTGAAGCGAATTAATGTGCGGCGGGTGGTGAAGTAGTCTTTGCGGACTTGTGGCAGAAGGAGCTTTTTGAAGAGCCAGCCCACGGGAAGAATGAGCGTCAATGATGTAGCCAGAATATAAAAAAAAAACCCCCCAAAACTGGCCGGCAGATCTGCGCCCAAGAATCCTCTTATGAGATCGAAAATCGCTCGGCCCACCATATAGGACAAAAAGCCGATCACCCCCACCGGAATCAAGCACACCGCAAAGCCCAACATCCCACGCTGTGCTTCGAACTGCCCGCATACCTCCAGATAGGTGTCGTTCTTCTTGAATACCGATGCATTGGCAATCGGCCGCTGTGCGGCTCGCTGGTCGTGCGCCATACCGTCTGTCATGGGCAGACTCGGGTCAATACCCGGTGATTCCTTCAAGCTCCAGGCAATGGCTTCTTCCATCAGCATTACCGACCTCCTTGCATGGCTGGTTGGGGCGCTGAACGGGAAGGGTTCAGCAGACTATCTTGGGCATCGTTGGCATTGCCAATCAGCGCCTGCAGCGCCTTCTGGAACTCCTGCGCTTACGCATCCTGGCTGGTGTATGGCGTGCCTGCAGTCTTGTCATGGATCATCGCCCCCCAGAGACCGCGATAGGCATCAACCTGCTTACGAAAGCGGCAACGTGTGAGCCACACCTGCATCGGGTCGTCCTCCAACGCCAGTAATGTGAGTTCCCCCACTTGTTCCAGGATCAGCAACCACCCAATGACGCCTAGCAAAGCCTCGGCTGCGATGCGTTCCGTAAGGCGCACGAACACTCTGGATGCAATCTTCCTCTCGGCAAACTCCGCCAACCCGACCCCCGCCGCTTCTATCAAGCTGCCCATCCTCTTCTCGCCAATGATCTGCCCGATCCGCACCAACAATGGGCCCCCATATAACGCGCCCACATAGAACGACCCCACCGCCACCGCTGCGTTTAGCACGCCTTTGACACCGAATGCGAATGCGGCAAACGTACGGCCATCTCCATACGCCGCCTGTGCCTCCCCAAACGCCTCTACAGCCACCACACCCGCCGCAAATGCACCCAACATCCCGCTGCTCAGCGATAGATGTTCAATCCAGTGCGATGTGCTACCCACCACCTTCCCCAGATTGGCTACCGAGATTGCAATCGCGCTTGAGGTTGCGGTCAGGGCGGCATACATCTCCCAGCGCTCGCGCGTATGGTCGCCCTTGCCCTTGGCCGCGGCCAGCTTGAGCGCCAGGTTCCAGCTCTCAATCAACGCCAGCGCCGTCCCAAGGCGCAGCGCCGCGAAGTTACCGTTTCTCTTCTCCGCCGCCGCCTGCGCCAGCTTGCTCCGCAGTTGGCTCGCTTGTTCCAGGGGGACTGCGGCCTTGGACGCATAGGCGGCGTCGAACACGCCAATCACGGTATCGGCCGCCCCTTGCATATAGGCCTTGGCGCCACCGCGCAGGTACAGCAGGAATGCATAGAGCTTGCTGATCGCGCCATTTGCCGGTTGCAGCGGCGTCTGCCCAATGGTCGAATAGAGCTGCGCGCCGAGCACGAACTTGGCGGCAACGCCGCCCATACCGACCGGCGCGACGCCACCTTCCGCCAGCGCGGCAATCGCCCCAGCCTTGTCGAAGGTGCCAGCGATGTTCGACACCATCGCTTGCAGGTTGGCGGTAGTGACGTCCGGCTGGTCCTTCAGCTTGTTCGCAACCGCCTTGAACTCAGTCATGGCGGCTTGCTGGTTGAACAGCAACTGACGGATCATCAGATTGTCCTGTCGGACCCCAATATCCTTGGCCCACTCCGTCAGCATTGCCAGCCCGCCCCTGGAGGTACCCAGCGCATAGGTGCACAAGGACACCTGATACTCGAATAGCGCGCCGCAGAGGATATCGTCTGTGGCGTACCACGCTAGGGCATCGAGTAGCGCCCGGCTGGTCAGCCATGCCTTGAGTTCGGCAAAGCGCTTCTCCGCATCATCGAACTGGGACTTGAGTTGACCGTCCACCTGCTGGACCAGCTTGGCACGTGCGGCCTCGTCGTAGCTGGACTCGTAACGCGACCAGGTTGCCCGCTGATTGCGCTTGACCCAGCCTGCGGGGTCTCGCTCCCACAGCCTGTATTCCGGATTGATACCGTGCTTGGCGGCAAGATACGCGCTGGAGGGGTCGCGGCGCGGCGGCACCGCCGCTTGCGTCAGAATGTAATTCTTGAACCCAACAATCTGAAACGAGGTCTGCAACGCCCATTCATGCGGCCTGATCAACGCCTGAATCTGCTCATCCAGCGCACGGTGCCATCGGTTGAGTTCTTGTGCGATGCCAATCGGATCCCACAAGACGATGGCCGGAGACTTGGTTTCCGCCAGCTTCTTAACCAGATTGGTGAGGCGCTGACCGTGAGCATCGAAATCTGGCCTGGTTACGCCCGGACCGCTCACGAGCGGGTAGAGCTGACGCGCAAACGGTGCGCGATCTGTCAAGCGCGCGTCGGTCGTGGAGATCGTGCCAGCACCGTCTTTGTTCAGCTTGAATTCAGCCACCCATTTGATCAGCTCGTTCGCCTCCAGCGTGTGGGCCTGGCCCTGCAACCCCTTGGGCGAGAGGACTTGCATGCCAAGCTTGTCCTTGGCGCGTTGGTTCAGCACCGCTACCGGCACGACATCCGGCGAGAACAGCATGTAGATTGCCGAGACTTCCTCAATCTTCTCGATCGAGACCAAGGAAGCCCCGACGCCGTCGGTCGCCAGGTCGCAAGTGAAAGGAACTAGCACGCTAGGTGGATTGCCCACGGGAAACTGGGCGAGCATGCCGCCGGGGGTGACGGCATAGCCTTGCCACTGCTTGCCGCTCTTGCGTTCGACCAAGACGTACAAATAGCCCTCGCGCAGCAGGCGCACTGTGTAGCGCGATGCGCTCAGCGTTTTGTTGACGACGTTTGCGCCCAGCGGCGACGTAAGCTCCGGCCATTGACTGGCTGGGGCATTACAAACCACTGCGTAACGCAAAGGCAGGAACGTAAACCCCTTCGGCTTGCAGAACATGCAGTCCTTCTTGCCGCCTACAGGCCTGGATAGGACAGACTGCCGAACAGCTTGGCTGATGGCCTGGGGAGTGGTCATACTTGCTCCGTTTGCTGTGAGGATGGATCGGATATTTCTTTCCACACGTGTTCCGGCAAGGACTCCAGCGCATCCGCCAGCCTGCCTTGCCCGCTTCGGGTGCTTGTCAACGCCGCTGCAACGCTCGGATGCTGGTCGAATCGGGGGCCAACAGTAAGGCTGTACAAGGCAAATGTGATGGCGTCATCGATGGCAGACAGGCCGGTCGCGGCCGAACGACTTAGCGCCGCATCCAGTTCAGCCTCTTTTTCCACGGGTAGCGGATTGCCATTGACTTGTTCAAGCAAAGCCGCCGATCGGTTGAATGCTTCGATACGCTCGATAGACGCCCATTGCTCCGCTGTCGCTTTCAGCGTCGACGAGATGTAGGGAGCAGGCGGTTGTGTCTGCAAGTCGCCTAGCTTTCCGAAACGGTCCAGTGCGAACCAGTGTTCGATCGGTCCCAGCAGTTGCTGCCGTTGCTCGTCATCAAGAATCCGGTTCAGGCGCGCCAGCGCGCGCGGATCGTAGTACCGCAGAAGTACGGGTTCGAACTTCGCGTTGCGTTGCTGCATGGCCGCGACGAGGTGGCGTGGCACATCGGATGGCACGCCCCGAGCAAGCAGCCAGCCGCAGATCGCAGGGTTGGGGGTAACGACATCGTGCAGATCCTCGGCAGCACCCGCGCACCTCAGAGACGCCTCCAGCAACTCATCGGATGCTTGGTCAAGCAAAAACAGGCGAGGACTCGGGAACGTCGTATCTCGGAAATTTAGGTCGCGTAATGCCCACTGCTTGTCCGAAGGAACGAGGCCTTCCCACTTTGCAAGCGGCGCGCTGCCCGCCAAGGGATCAATCAGAAGGAAAACGTGCTTAAAACCCTTGATGTCACGCAGGGCACGCAGTGTCTCAAGCATGTCGGTGATCAGATTCCTGACAATCACCGTGCCACCACGCCCGCGCCAGCTGCCGCTGCTGAGTTCACGCGTGCGGCACACGCCGGGGGCAATTTGCTCGCCAACGATCTGGAGGCTGGCTGCTGAAAGTCGAAATCCGCCGCGCGCACCCTGAGGTTGCCCGGACACCCAATTTCGATTTCTCCCCCTTCCAACTTGATGTAGGCGCCTTGACAGGTCAGCAGAAGCGACTTCGCGGCGGCAACCTGCACTTGTCCGTCTGTGCTGGTGATGGCGACGTCCTGCTTTGCGCTCAACTCCATTTGACCGGTTTGAGCCTGGGCTTGCAGCGCCCCTTCACCCGCGAAGAGCTTCATCCCGTTATGGTGCGCAAACAACGAGATGGCTTCACCTACCGCGGCGGTCAGATTTTCCGAAGCACCAAGATCAATGTTCTTTCCAGCGGTCAGTATCAAAGTCTCTCCTGCGCTTTGCTGGATCGAGCCGCCAGTGACAGCAGCGATACCGTCTGGTGCAGACAACACAAGAACGGCCTGATGAAGGTCTTTGATCTTTTCGTCCTTGAGTTCTGATTGCCTGCGCAGATCCGAAAGATCGGCCTGTGCACGCTGGACGGCGTTCGACAATGCTTGCATCTTCTCCATGGCATTCCCGAGCAGCTTCATGACCGGCGCAATGTCGTCTTGCTTGCCATCGGCCATCGGCTGGTCATGCACCAGGAGCGCCATGCTTTGGCCGGCTCGCAATACCCCCTTGGCGGACGTCCGCAACTCAAAACCTTCCCCACGCTTCTGGCGCTTGTGATCGACCAGATAGCCCATGTTGAGCTGCGTCTTGCCACCGTAGTCGGTGGACAGCTTGACGCCCTCCTGCCCCTCCCAGTCCTCGAATCGCAGCTTGTTGTTTGCTTGCGTTCGGATCACGTTGCGCGACAGCCAGCGATCCCGATTGGTGATCAGGTCCTCGTGCCGGCTGTGATGGTGGGCGTGCGCGATGTAGGGCTTGTTGGGATTGCCGTCGCGGAAGGCGATGGCGACCTCGGTGCCATCGATCAGCGGAAAGTGGAAACCGGTCTGCCGCGCTCCGGCAAACGGTTTCGCCAGACGCATCGGCACACTCTCGCCGCCGTTGGGCCAATCCTCGAAATCCAGATCCAGGCGCACGACATACAGGCCATGCTGCGTCAGATAGGCGTACTTATATTTGCCAGGAGACGTCACGCGCCCGCTCAGGGTGCCCGCGATGCGCGGCCACTTGCTCTCATCGATCGGCAGTCGGAAGCGTCGATCCGAAGGAATGGCCTTATAGGTATTGCGGTAAGCCTGGTCTCGCGCCCCGATATGGACGACTTCCGTGATTACCTGACCGTGCGGCGCATCGGGTAGGTTGATGTCCATGCGCAGGATGCGCGCAGGCCGCAGGCCCAGGACATTGCTCTGGCCTTCGTAGACGATTTGTCCAGCCAGCGCTGCCTCGTGGCGCAGTTGGGCTTCCCACTTGGCGCCCGCCATATCGAGGTGATGCGTGCCGTAGACATAGGACTGGCCGTAGTTGCCTGTTTCCTTGCGGGCGACATTGGCCTCGCCTACCTTGCGTTCGTAGGAATCCGCCGGGTTGTAGTCGGCCGTGCGAAACGATTCAGGCACCGTACGGACGTGCGTCTGAATATCGAATACCGTCTCAATACCCGATTCCAGACCGGCTGTTTCCCGATAGGGAACCCGCAATTCCGGCTGGTAAATATAGTGATCGATGTCGTCGCAGACCTGAAACACATCGCCAAAGACAGCGCCATGCGGACTCGGCAGGAAATAGCTGTACAGCCCCTCCTGTTCCATAAGCAGCCGGATGTAGTCCCAGTCGGACATCTGGTACTGGAGCCGGAATGGGTGCTCCGGATACTGGCGACGAATCTTGAACGCGAACTGGTGGCCTTCCAGGCCGTGGCGGCGAAGAATGGCTTCGATAATCTGTGGCGCGGTCTTTCTCTGATAGACACGGCTTGCCTTGGTCAGCGTCAGCAAGGCGACCTTCGGGCGCAACTCCATCTCATAGGCGCAGAAGTCGCGGGTCTGACGGGTTTTTGAAAAGCGGAAGATGCAGCCAGAGAATTGCCGAGGCTCCGAGCCGTCGCCCGGGTTGATCGAGAAAGTGGCGTCACGGCGCACGTACTCCATCCGGTCCAGGTCCATCGGATGGGTCAATCGGATCTTGACGCTGTAGGGTTCGCCCAGGCGCTCTACAGCCTCGAATGACACCACGGAGAGGCCAGCAGCACTATTCGCTCCGAGCACCTTCAGGTGATAGGGCTGCAGCCTGGTCACGGACCTTGGCAGCCCGTCGCCCCATGATTTCAGTTCATCCGTCACATCCATCACTGTTGCTTGCTCCTTACCAGCCGTGATCGCGTTCTCCGAACAGGCCGTCGCTTGCGACGCCCGGCCGACATTCTCGTGCGTCAAAACCTTACGCCGCTATCCAACAGGCGAGAACAGCCAATGCGTCGCGCAAACAACAGAAATAGAACAAAATCTGAAATAATATTTTTATGATTTACAGATATTTATCTTTTGATTACCGAAATAACGAACACGGAAATACGAGACATTCCGATATAAGAAATATCTAGTGTTTACACAAAATAAATTGCGGAAGCTTTACGTCGAATGTTTGACTCAAGCCACGCTGATCGGCCAAGTGAGAGGCAGAAAGCGGCATTTCGCTTGCGAGCGCGCTTGTGGAGCTTGGCGGGGTGGAATTTGGAGCGGTGAGAGGTGCCACCGCACGCGGGAGCCCGTTGCAGGCACCGACATTGCGGCGTTGACGACGACAGATGCGCGCGGATCGTGGCAACCTCTGGCAGGCCGCCGGGCCGAAAAGCCTGGATTTATCGCAAAGGGGAAAACTTCAGGAAAACTGCCGCAGACTTGATGTTGGTCCCGCCGACAGGAATCGAACCTGTATCTAGCGCTTAGGAGGCGCTCGTTCTATCCATTGAACTACGGCGAGCGGACCGTCTGCATGGCGCCGCCGCAGTAGGACGGGCGGGCCGAAAGACGGAGCGGAGTATAGCAAACTCGGGCGCATGTGGATCGCCGCGACGTGTTGCGCGGGCGGTGGTGGTGCGGGGGCGCTTGGGCGCGCGGCCAGGGTCGCGGCGCCGATGGCTGGCGCGGCCGAGATGGCTGCTGCAGCGTTCCCAATCGATCAGTGCGGACATGGCGGGCTCCCATTGCGAAGGTGTTGGTTGGTTCAGGCGGCGTTGAGGCCGGTGTGGCCGTTGGTCGGAGACAGCAGTGCGCGTACCAGTTGCAGCACGGTGACGATGGCGGCTTGCGGATGACGCAGGCATGTCTCCACCTGTTCGCTGCGCGCCTGGCCTAGCAGGCACCAGGTGCAGAAGTGCTCGCAGTTGTTGGTCAGCAGGTGGTAGTCGTTTTCGCCCAGGCGGCTGCGGGCGCGACGCACTGCTTCGGCGCCGACGTAGCACGCGCACGGCTCGGCCTTGATGGTGACGCGATGGCCTTGTGCGAATTGTTCGAGCGAGGTCTCTTCCACCGGTCCCGAATGGAGCGCGTGACAGAAGCCGGCATAGTGGATCACGCGGCCGTTGCCGGCGTAGATGCCGTGGTGCGCGTAGCCATGGCGTTGCGTCACGAGGTGGGCGCCCGGCACATAGACGTCGTCCGGCAGGTCGGCTTGTTGTTGGTCTTCGTGTTTCATGGCAGGTCTCGGTGCGGTGTCGGTGTCGGTGTCTGGCAGCCAGTGCTGCGTCGTTGCCAACCCAACCGCATCAAGCGTGCCAATCCGGGGCAAGGACCATTGCATAACGGTTTGCGGGCGACCATGCCCCTGCGGCGCGGGGCGATGGTTGGTGCGATGCCGACACGAATCCGCGCGTTGTGTTGGGCGGCGAGCGCCATTCGCACCGCGCGGTCCCGGGGCGGCGTCGCCGTCCGAGCCGTGCAAGGCGCAGCCGCATGCTTGCCCGGTGACGGTTTCCGCCCCACTGTTTGCGGCGCATGTTGGCGCGGCCCCAACCTCTGAAAGCGCCCTTCGTTACACATGCCCCGCTCGCGGCGCCGTGCGCTGCCGCGAAAGCGCCACAAACAGCCGGAATCCACCATAAACGGCCGCAGACGAGCCCGGCGAGCGCCTTGGTCGCCCTGTGGCGCGCATGGCATGGGCCTTGCGGATACAACGGCGTCGCAACCACCGATGCCCGCCTTCAGGAGACGATCATGGCCAAGCTCACCATCCGCGATCTCGATACGCGCCACGAACTCGATGTCCGCGCTATGTCCGCCATCCGGGGCGGCGGCGCGCCGTGGGTTTTTGGCTGGATCCAGCCGTATGTGGCAGCGCGGCCCAGCGCGTCGCCGGTCGTGAACTTTTACGAGATCAATTACAGCTTCTATGCTGATCAGATGAACAACCAGTTCCAGAGCATCGACGTCCACAACAACGCGCCGAACTCGACCATTGCGGTCGATGCGAATATGGACGCCCGCAACAAGGGACGGTTGGTGTAGCGGCGGTTGATCCGATGCTGCCCGCAGTCCGGGCAGCCAATGCGGCAACCCCGATCCAGTCGGCGCTGGGGGCGCCAGTTCGCGCGGCGTGACATCGGTCACGGGCTCGCGCGGGAGCATGTCGTGACCTGCGTATCGCAATTCCGCTGGACCTCCGCCGCGGGCACCGACGTTGGCCGCGTGCGCGAGCGCAATGAGGACGCCTGCCTGGACTTGCCCGAGCGAGGCATCTGGGCGGTGGCCGATGGCATGGGCGGCCACGCGGTGGGCGACTTTGCCAGCCGCGCCATCGTCGATGCGCTGGCCACGCTGCCCGCACCGGCCAGCTTCGACGATGCGGTGGCGAATGCGCGCCAGGCCATCCAGTCCGTCAACCATTTGCTGATCGAGCAGGCGCTGCGCATGAAGGTGCGGGTGATCGGCAGCACGGTCGTCATGCTGCTGGCGTGCGAACGTCGCTGCGCCTGTCTGTGGGCCGGCGACAGCCGGCTGTACCTGTTCCGCGGCGGGCACCTGAAACAGTTGTCGCGCGATCACAGCCAGGTGGAACGCCTCAAGGCGCGCGGGCTGATCACCGCAGAGGAAGCCAGGCACCATCCGGCACACAACACGATCACGCGCGCGGTCGGCGCGGCGGCAACGCTCGACCTGGAACAGCTCACGCTTGAGATCGGCGATGGCGATGTTTTCCTGCTGTGCAGCGACGGACTCAGCAACGAAGTCGAGGACGTGCAGATCGCCGACACGCTCGCGGCCGTGACCGATCCGGCCCAGGCCGCCCAGGCGCTGCTCGCACTGGCCCTGGGCAACGGCGGCCGCGACAACGTGTCGGTGGTCGTGATCCGCGCCGAGGACATTGCCGGTGGATCGGACATGACGCTGCTTAATCCGGAAGTCTGACGCGCCATTGCGTGCGCCATAGAACGCGCGCCGCCGTATCCGACCAAACCGGCGCGCCTACTTGGCGCCGGCCGGGCGCTGGGTGCGGAAATCCTTGGAATGGATGCCGTGCTTCTTGAGCAGCATCTGCAGATGCGAGCGGTTCATGTCGCAGCGGCGCGCCAGTTCGGCCACGGTGCCGCCCACTTCCTGCAGTCCGCGTTCCAGGAACGCGCGCTCGGCCTCATCGCTGGCCGCGCGTTTGGCTTCGGAGAGCGACGTGGCGATGCCGGGATCGGTCACGCGCGATGTGGTGCCATCGATCGGCACCACCGCCAGCGCGGACGGCTTGGGGCGGATGTCTTGCGGCAGATGCGCAAAGTCAGCCGTATCGCCGGCCAGGCACGACAGCCGATACATCAGGTTGCGCAGCTCGCGGATATTGCCGGGGTAGTCGTAGTGCAGCAGAAAATCCCGCAGCCGCGGCGTGAGCCGGATCGGGCGGCGTTTTAACTGGCCTGCGGCTTCGTCGCCGAAATAGGAAACCAGCAGCGGGATCTCGTCGCGGCGCTCGCGCAAGGCGGGCAGCGTGACGTGGATCACGCTCAGGCGGTAGAACAGATCCTCGCGAAACGTGCCGGCCGCGCTCATGCTGCGCAGATCCTTGTTGGTGGCCGCGACGATGCGGGTGTCGACGGAAATGACTTCATCGGACCCGACGCGCTGGATCTCGTGCGCCTCGAGCACGCGCAGCAGCTTAACCTGTCCGGTCAGCGGCAGCTCGCCGATCTCGTCGAGAAAGATCGTGCCGGTATGCGCGCTCTCGAACTTGCCGCGCCGATCAGTGGCCGCGCCAGTGAACGCGCCCTTCTTGTGCCCGAACAGTTCGGACTCCAGCAGGCTGTCAGGAATCGCGCCGCAGTTGACGGAAATAAACGGCTTGTCAGTGCGCGCCCCGTTGGCGTGGATCACCTTGGCCATCAGTTCCTTGCCTGTGCCGCTTTCGCCATCGATCAGCACCGGCAGGTCGGTCGGCGCGGCTTTTTCGGCAATTTCCAGCGCCTCTAGCAGTTTCGGGTTGTCGCCGAACGTGCCTTCGAAAATGAAGCTGCGCTCCATCAGCGCCTGCCGGCGTTCACGCGACGACATCTCCACAGGCTCGACGGCCGGCGCATCCGGCTCGCCGGCGGCAGCCGCCGCGGCGACAAAGCGTTCCTTGTGCGACAGGCCCATCACTTCGTCGCGCAACGCGGTAGCCTGCTTGAGCAGCTTCTCGATTTCCGCGCGCTCCAGCCGCGACGACCAGCGCAGCGTCGAGCGCAGGATCTCGATCTTCTCGATCAGGCCCGCGAACGACACCGCGGACGTGGCGGGCGTGGGGTTGTATAGCTTCATGCCGCGCTCAGTTGCTTCTGGACCAGTTGGTAGTACATGCCGCGCCGCTCCAGCAGTTCCTCGTGTCTGCCCTGCTCGACGATGCCGCCCTCGTACAGCACCAGGATCTTGTCGGCCTGCATGATCGTGCTGAGCCGGTGCGCGATGATCACCGCGGTGCGCCCGCGCAGGATGTCCTGCATGTTGGCCAGGATGTTGCTCTCCGATTGCGTGTCGAGCGCCGATGTCGCTTCATCGAACACCAGCAGACGCGGGTCGTGATAGAGCGCGCGGGCGATGCACAGCCGCTGGATCTGACCGCCGGACAGCCCGATGCCGCGTTCGCCCACCACCTGCTCGTAGCCGAGCGGCAGCTTGGAAATGAACGGATGCGCGTCAGCCATCCGCGCCACTTCCTCGATGCGACGCCGGTCGGGACTTTCGTCGCCGCATGCGATGTTCTCGGCCACCGTGCCCGAGAACAGCAGATTGGTCTGCATCACGTAGCCCACCTGCGCACGGAAGAATTCCGTATCGATCACGTTCATGTCGTAGCCGTCGACCTTCATCGAGCCTTCGCTGGGCTTGTAGAAGCCGACCAGCAGCTTGGCCAGCGTAGTCTTGCCCGATCCGCTGCGGCCGACGATGGCAACCATTTCACCGGGGCGCATATGAAAGCTGATGTTCTCGAGCACATAGGGCGTGTCCTCGCCGCCGTAGCGGAAATAGACGCCGTCGAAATCGATCTCGCCCTGCAGGTCGGGCAGCATCACGCGCGACAGCACGTCCTGCGGCCTCTGCTCGGGCTCCAGATCGAGCACGTCGCCCAGCCGCTCCATTGCCACGCCGGCGTCGTTCAACTGGCCCCATAGCGCCACCAGCCCCATCAGTGGCGCCAGCACGCTGCCCATGAACGCGTTGAAGGCGATCAGTTGGCCGATCGTCAGTTCACGTTCCAGCACCAGCGTGGCCCCCACCCACAGGATCGTGATGGTCGTGGCCGCGTTCAGCACCTGGCTCGCCAGGCCCACAAGAATATGGAACGCCTGCGCGTGATACTGCCTGTCCAGCGCCTTGGCGTACTTGCGCTCCCAACGCAGCCGCACCGGACGCTCGATACCCATGCCCTTGACCGTCTCGGCGCCGCCGAGCGTCTCCATCAGGTATGCCTTGGCATCGGTCGATGCCGCGAACACTTCGCGCGCATAAGTCTTGACCTTCGGCGTGACGATCACCGTCAACGCGGCGATCGGGATCACGAACGCAATCAGCAGCAGTGTCAGCTTGACGTTGTAGAGAAACATGATGCTGAAGTAGATGAATACCATCAGCAGGTTCAGCGCGGTGGTGACGGTCGATTCGGTCAGGAAGGCGCGGATGGTCTGGTTCTCCTGGAAGCGCGCAAAGATGTCGCCCGTCTTGCGCTTGGCAAAGAACGACAGCGGCAACGACAGCGTGTGCTTGAAGAAGTGCGACATCATCGCGAAATCCATGTTGCGCACCATGAAGTTGGCCAGGTACGCACGGATCGTCACCATCAGTTGCGTGAAGACGTTCGAGATCACCAGACCCACGATCAGCAGATGCAGCAGACCGATGTTCTGGTGCACGACCACGCCATCGAGGATGTTCTGGATGATGAGCGGCGGCACCACGCCCAGCAGCTGGATCACGAATGTCGCCAGGAACAGATGCGCAAGGATGGTCTTGTACGGCGCGAGATAGCCGATAAAGCGCAGCCACGGCGAACGCGACACCGCCAGCTCGGTCATCTGCTCGCCCGGCGAGAACAGCAGGCACGTGCCGCTCCAGCCGCGCTCGAATTCCTCGGTGTTCATCTTGCGGAAACCGATCGCCGGGTCTGCCACCCAGACGTGTCGCGACGACACGCCGTAGACCACTACATAGTGGTAGCCCTCCCAGTGAATGATGAACGGCAGCTCGAAGCCGAGCAGCGCATCGCGCGTGCATTGCACGCCGCGCGTGGTGAACCCGAGCGATTCGCCGGCGCGCGCCAGACTGTCCAGCGTCGCGCCGGCGGTAGTCACGTTGGCCAGTTCGCGCAGCTTGCCCAGCGTCATCGGAATGCCGTGATGGCGGCAGATCATCGCCAGGCACGCCGCGCCGCAATCCATCTCCTCGGCCTGTTCCACCAGCGCAAAGCGGCGGATCACACGCTCGCCCAGCTCGGGCTTCGACTGCAGATCGAGCAGTACCGGCCGCTTGCGCCGCTCGGCCAGCTTCTTTTGCCGATGCAGTTCGCGGTCGACCGCGCGGATCCTTTCTTCGAGCACCTCGCGCAGCCGCCCGTTTCGCTCAAGGATCAACTGCACGGTTTTCTCGGGGATCACCAGCAAGCGCGTGTCGGTTTCGGCGATGGCCGAGGCCATCTGCTCCTGCCGCATCACGCACGCGCGCTCGCCGAAAATGTCACCCTGCCGCAGCGTGGCCAACGGGAAGATGTCGCCGTCTTCCTCGCGCTCGATCCGCACCGTGCCTTGCCGCACCACATACAGCCGCCGGTCGTCGCGGCCATCCTGCTGGAGAATCGTCTTGCCCGCCGCCACGCGCTTGACGCCCACGCTGCGCACGGCGTCCTCGAGCTCGGCCTTGTCCAGCTTGCCGCGCAGATCGAACAGCCGCGCCACGAAGCCCCCGGCGGAGCTGATCGCCACATAGCTGGTGATAAACGCGAGCGCGGCAGGATTGCCGCTCACCACGGGCTCCGACACCGCACGCGCAATCGTGATCAGTTCGGTCTTGCCCGACGCGCGTACCGACGACTCGTGGCGATACTCGCGCAGCAACGCGATATCGGCAAACACTTCTCCGGCCTTGCGGACGCCCATGCTGATTTCCTTGCCGTGTTCCTCGTTGAACACGCGCACGGATCCACTGCGCACAATAAAAATGCCGTCGGCGGCTTCGCCGGCGTTGCAGACGGTGTCGCCGAAGCCAAAGTTGAGCGTGCGCGCGCTTTCCGCCAGCCGCTCGATCTCCGCGCGCGACAGCGGCGAGAGGATCTCCACGCCTGCGAGGAAATCGGCCAGCGACTGCGGCCCCGGCGTGGCCGGGTCCGCGGCGGCAGCCGTCACCGCGGCATCGCTAGCGGGCTTCGATGACATGTTCCTGCGCCCGCGCCATCAGCCAATCTTCGCGCAGCAGCCGCCGGATCTCCACGGCGACATCGGCGTCGAGCCTGGCCGGGTGTTTTGCCCGCACCAGAAATACTTCGAAGAACGCGCGGTCCGGCGCTGGAAATGGCCCAAGCAGGTCACCGGGTTCCGCGTTGAACACCTTGGCCTCGATATCGCTCTTGAGCGATCCGCGCAATACCTTGCCGATGTCGCCGCCCTGTTCCCGCGTATCGGCGATCGAGTGTTCGCGCGCCATTTCGGCGAACGCATCGGGATCGTCCTGCAAATACGACACCAGCTCCCGCGCCTTGCCCTCGGTATCCACCACGATGTGGCTGACCTCGATGCTGTCGAAGCGCGGCGAATTGAGCTGGAAATACTCCTCGACCGCCGCCTCGGTGCAGACGCGTTCCATCATCCGTTCCTGATAGAGGCTGTCGGTGATAAACGTCTCGAATTCGTCGAGCGTGATGTGCAGCGCATCGAGATAGTGGTTCATGTCGGCCGCGCGATGCAGGCCATGCGCGCGCCGGAACTGGTCGGCGCGCTCTTGCACGTCCGCTGGCGAGAGCGCAATGCCGTGCCGCCGCGCTGCATGCACGGTCAGCTTGTCGCGCACCAGTTGCTCCACCAGCCCTTCGAACTGCCCGGTCAGCTTGAGCACCCTTACGAAATCGTCGACGTCGATCGTCTCGTCGTCGATACGCACGATGGCTGTCATCGCCCTCTCCTCTAGTTTGACCGCTTGCCCGTTCAACCGGCGACCTGCCTGAAAGGGTCGAGCCCCAGGTCGATCAGACGTCTTTCGCGCACCACGATCTCGGCCGTGGCCGTCATGCCGTAACGCAGCGGATATTTGTTGCTGGCCACGCTGTAGTAGTCCTGCGCCAGCCGCACCCGGCCTTCGTAGACTGGTTGCTTATCCGGCCCCGACGGCTTGGTGGCCGGGGAGATGTATTCGAGCGTGCCGGCGATCAGCCCGTAGCGCTGGAACGGAAACGCGCTGAACTTGAGCTTGACCGGCAGGCCCTCGCGCAGAAACGCACGGTCGCGCTCGGCGATCTCGATGCGCAGCATCGGCCGTGCATCCTTCGGCGCGATGCCGCCCAGCGGTGTGTTCGCCTGCACTTTGTCGCCGCGCTGCGTCGACGTGACATCGGTGACCACGCCCGACACCGGCGCGAGGATCAGCAGGAAATTGTCCTTGTCGATGTTTTCGAACTTGATGCGCGCGGCGGCGTCCGCCACCAGCCGCGCGGTCTGCACCTGCAGACGCAGCTTGTCCTCGGTGCTGGTGATCTCGCGCATCGCGGCGTCGTACTGGATGCGCAGATTCGCCAGTTCCTGGCCGCTGCCTTCCAGTTGCGCGCTGGCCTGCGTGTATTCCTGCGCCAGCCGCGCGTCGAGTTCAGCCAGCCGCGATTGCGCCACGCGCAGATTGTTTTCGGCCTCCTGCGTGGCGGCGCGCTTGGCTTCGACCTGCGATTGCGACACGCCACCGCCAGCCGGCAGCGCAAACAGGCGTGCATAGCGATCCTGTTCCTGGCGCGCGAACTCACGCGCACGGCGAGCGTTTTCGAGATTGCTGCGCGCCTCGGTCAACTGCGCGCGCTGTTGTTCGGCCAGCCGCGTGGTGCCCTCGGCCATGCGGTTCTCGTGCAGGCGCGTGCCCAGTTCGATCTGCTGCCTGAGTGCCAGCGCCTTGCGTTCCAGCAGTGCCTTGCGCTCCGGAAACTGCTTCCATTCGCGTTCCGCGTCCTCGAGCTTGAGCTGCGCCTGCAGTGCATTGGCTGCCGCCTCGATCGCGCCGCGTGCATTGAGCCGCGCCACCACGTCGTCTTTGGAAACCGGCTGCCCTTCAGCCACGTAGAGGTCGACCAGTTCGCCATCGACGGGCGCATAGAAGCGCCGCACCTCCGATTCCGGCACCAGCGTGCCCTGCGCGGCGACGATCACGTCGGCGTGCCCAAAGAAGGACCAGACCAGACCGCAGAGCATCAGCGCCGCCGTCACCACCACGGTCAGCAGGGTCAGCTTGCGCGGCTCGGCGCTCAGCAGCGCAATGCCTTCGGCGCTGTGATCCTCGAGCGCCTCGGTCAGCGGACGCAGCCGCGACCCGCCCGGTTCGCGCAGGTCGTCCTTCATGGCCCGCTCCCCGCGGGGACGTTCGCCGTGGCGCCACTCGCCGGACCGCCCGCGCCCGCTGCGCCGGTTGTGGCAGCCGTCGCCTGGTTGCTGCCCTCGCCCAGCAGCACGAGCTTCGCTTTCAATACCGCCGGATCCAGCACCATGCGCAGCTCGTTGACCGCGCGGCGCTGTGCGTCGATTTCGGCCTGGATATCGTCGCGAATCCGCGTCCACTGCTCCGTGTCGTCAATCTTTAGTTGCGTGTAGATGCGCAGCCCCTGCCGCGCATCGTCCTGCGCATCGGCCAGCAGCTTTGCCTGGGCGCGGAACTTCGGCGAAATCGCCGCTTCCAGCCGCTGCTCGCTTGAGATCAGACCGTTGTTGCGATACTGCCGCCAGTTCGTCGCGGCGCGGTTGAGCAGCGTGTTGGCGTGCCGCAGGGCGCCTTCGCGAATGGTCTCGACATTGGCCTCGACCGCTCGGGTGAAGAACGCGTCGGCGTGAGGATCGAGCGATGCGTAGAGCGCAAGCAACTGCTCGTCGTAGCCCGCGCTGCCGCGCGCGTTCGACACGGCGGCGAACTGCCGGGCCACCTGTTCGCGACGCGCCGCGTCCCTGGCGATATCGGCGGCCCACGGGCCGGTTTTGATCGACCTGAGCGCAGCGACGGCCGTCGTGCTGTCACCCTGCTCCCACGCCTTTTCGGCCTTTGCGTATTGCGCCAGCACATCGTCGCCGGGCAGGCGCGGCCGCAGCGCCTGATACGCGGCTTGGAACGGCGGCGTCGACATGTTCGCCGAGCGCATCCGCGCCACCAGTGCGGCGGGCGCGCGCTCGCGCAGCGCCTGCATGATCGCCGTGTACTGCTTCAGGTCGGCCGAAACCCGATCGAGCCCGGCCAGACGCGGATATTTGTCCTGGTATTCGGCCAGCATCGCCTGCAGTGCTTCGGGCTGATCGCGCGCCAGTTCTGTTGCGATGGCGGTGTTGAGCCGGTCGATCGCGGCCAGATAGACCGAATCGTCGTTCTGCAGGCGGCGCAGGTCGCTCAATGCACGCGCGTACGTGTCGCGGAACGGCGGCACATCGGTGGCGATGCGTCCGAGCAGGCGCTGATGCGCGGCGGTATCGTCGCCCCACTGCCGTAGCAGGTCGCGAATCTTCGCCTCGTCCGTGTACAGCCGGATCGGCGCATCGATCCCGCCGCGGCCCACCACGAAACGCTCGAGGTCGCCCACCCAGGCCAGTTGCCGGATCAATGCCTGCCCCTCGCGGTTATGCTGGCTGCGCGCACGCATCTGGCCGAGCACGGCGTCGGCGCCAGCGAAGTCGTTGGCCTGCAACCGGGCGGACCACGCCGGTACGAAGCCGCGCATCAGCGCCTCGGCGCCCAGCGCCTGGTATTGCGCGTTGTCGGGATGCACGGCCAGCACCTTGTCCGTCGCCTCGGCGGCCCGCGCGTATTCGCCGCTTTCGACCAAGGCGTGGAGCGTGCGGTCCGGCGCGCCACGCCACCAGATGTACGTGCCACCGACCACGATCACCGAGATGGCCAGGACCGCAATGCGCGCGGCGCGTTCCAGCTGATGGCGGTCACGGACGCCGAAGCGGCGCAACGCCTCGACGATCATCATGGCTACCCGCCCGCGCTTCGGCTGCGCATGCGCCGCGTGATCGCCGACATCGGGCAGCGCCTCGGGATTGACTTCGTCTTCCTGCGCAGCGCGATAGTCCACACAGAAAATATCGAGAAACGAATCGGGCGCGCCAACGAACGTGGTCTTGTCCGGATCGACATCGGGCGGCACCCCGGCCGCGCCGTCGCCCCGCGCCGGCTCGGCAGGCGCCAGGAACGACGTGCGCGTGGCCGTGGCGTCGGCATCCGCCTCGCGCTCCACGGTCACGCGATAGACGAAGTGGCTGCCACCAAACGCCACCACGTCGCCCGATTCCAGCCGGATCGATTGGTCGCGCAGCCGTACGCCATTGACGAACGTGCCATTGGTACTGCCCAGATCCTCGACCCACGGCACGCCATGCTTCAGGTAGACATGCGCGTGGCGGCGCGACAGGTAGTTCACCTGGTGCGGATAGTCGCTGCGATAGCGCGCGAACGTCTCGTCGGTCTTGTTGACCATAAACGGAAAACGCGCGATGACGACCGGCTGCAGGCCGAGATCGTCGCGCACCGGCGTCAGAGTGACCGCGACGCGCGGCGGCTCCGGCGCGGGCGGGCGCGGATAGAGCCTGACGCGGTACGACAGCCCCGCGCCAAAGTTTAGCTCGTCGCCATCGCGCAACAGCGCCGGCTGCTGCGCCACGGTGCCGCCATTCACGCGCGTGCCGTTCTTACTGCCCAGATCGGCGACATAGACCGAACCGTCTTCGGAAAAGATCCGCGCGTGACGACGCGATAGCACCGACACGGCTTCCGATGGATAGGCAGCGAACGGCGCCTCGCCGCGTCCGATCGCGAACAGGTCGTCGCCGATGCGGATTTCGCCAAGCTCTGGGCGCGACACTGGCATCAGCAGGACATCGAACAACTGGCCCGCTGGCTGCGCCATGACCGGCATATCCATGAAGGGGGCATCGTCGCGCGTCATGTTTCACCAGAACCAACAGTGGGGCCTGTGGCGCGCAACCGCGCATCGCCAGTGTTGCGTGCGCGAGGGCGCGGCGCGAAGACGGGCAAGGGGCGGCAGGTCACGGGTAGAAACATAGTAGGCCACGCGTAAGGGGAGTCAATGCGCTGCGCCGCAGCGTTGCTGCGTGCGTACGGCGCAGGCGGGTTTCAACGTTGAAACGTTTTGCGCGCCGTTGCGGCTAACGCGCCGCCTTGCGCGGCTCCGGATTGCCCGAGCGCGTTGCATCGGCAGCGGGCATGGCGGTGTCGGCCCTCGCGTCTGGCGCGCCGTGACGGACATCGACCTCGGACCATCCACCGCCCAGCGCCTTGTAGAGCGTGACGGTATCGGTCAGGATTTGTTGGTGCACGGCCAACAACGCCTGTTGCGCGGTCAGCAGCGAGCGTTCGGATTCGAACACTTCCAGTTGCGACGCAATGCCTTCGCGCGCCTGCGCCTCGATCTGCGCGCCCACCACGCGCAACTGATCGACCTGCTGCTGCAACTCGATGCGCTGCTTCTTGTGCGCATCGACATTGACCAACGCGCTCTCCACTTCCTCGAAGGCGGTCATCACGGTGCGCCCGTATTCGTTCTCGACCACGCCGACGTTGGCTTCCGTGGTCTTCACACGCGCCCGTACGCTGGGATCGAGCATCGGCAGGTTGATGCTCGGCATGAAGCCGAACGTGAACGATTTCATCAGGTCCGACAACGCGAAACTGGCGGTGCCGCCGCGCGCGGTGAGGCTGATGCTGGGCAGTTGCGCCAGACGCGCCTGGCCGACGAGGTCATAGGCCGCCAGCACGCGGTATTCGGCCGCGACGATATCGGGCCGGCGCGCCAACAGTTGCGACGGCAGGCCTGCCGGCACCACCGGCAACTTCACGCGCTGCTGAAGGCGTCCCGGCGGCACCTTGAGTTCGCCAGCCGGCACGCCGACCAGCGTAGCCAGCGCGTTTTCCGCCACATCGCGCGATCTGCGCAGTTCGATCAGGTCCTTGGTCAGGCGATTGATTTCCGCCTGCTGCTGCATCACGCGGATCTGCGGCAGCAGGCCGTTGGCCAGCATCGCCTTGTAGGTGGTCAGGATGTCGTTGTTGCGCGCCAGCGTATGGCGCTGCTGGTCGATCTGTTCGTCGAGCAGCAGGATCGTGAAGTACGTGATCGATACGTCGGACGCCAGCGACAGGTAGCCGGCGCGCCAGTCGGCTTCGGTGGCGCGGAATTCGGCGGTCTGCGCCTGCACGCCCTTTTCGACCTTGCCCCAGATGTCGATGTCCCAGTTGACCGTGGCGCCGAGGTTATAGGTGCGAGAAACCGCCTGCCCCGTGGTCTTGGACACATCGAGCCCCGCGCCGACATCGAACACCGGCAGCGCGCCCGCGCGCACCTCGGCGATCTGCGCGTTGGCCACGCGAATGCGTGCGGCAAGCACCTTGATGTCGTAATTGCCACTCATCGCCTTGGCGACCAGTTGGTCCAGATACGGATCGCCAAAGCCTTGCCACCAGTTGGGCACGATGGTTTCGCCGGGCGACACGCTCACCGACTCGTTGCGCGTCCACGCCGCCTTTGCCGGGGTATCGGGACGCTTGTATTCGGGTGGTCGAAAATCGGCGCAACCGGCCAGCATCGACACGCAGATGACAGCGCCAAGCCACGGCGGCATACGGCGCGAAGTGAGGGCGGAATCAGTCACGATGGCTTCCTGCGCGAAACGCCAGCGGACCGTGGCAGCACGTCCTGGCATTCGATCTGTATTGTGGTGCGGCGCCGCGTGGACGCCAAGCCCGGCACGCGCGCGCAACCGGAATCGCGGACAAAAAAATGCCGGGGCGGAGGTGTCCCCGGCGACAAGCTCCCCGAGCGGCATACGGCGTCGCGCGTGATGCGATAGCGACGGACGCCGTTGCCGCGCTCTGTGTTCAGTAGGCGTTGTTCCGCGCGCTCTGGTTGGTGTACACGTTGTTGGTCATGTGATCCTGGAACGCCGAGCCGTTGGCGAAGTAGTTTTCCACTTGCTGCATTTGCTGGTTCGATTGCGTGATCGTCTTGTGCGAGTCGAACGACAGGCTCACCGGCGTGAAGATCGAGGTGCGCGGCGCAAACACCGCCAGGCCGCCGCGTACGGACTTCAGCGTCGTGGCGTCGAGGGTTTCGGTCGAGGACAGGTCCTTGATGGTCAGCGTGGTCATGTCAGTCTCCTTGGGAGGAAGGGTGAAGCGGTTAGGTGATGAGCATCGGGTTGGTGTCGCGCTCGATATCCCTATCGCAGCAAGCGTGCCAGCGTCGTAACCAACCGCTGCCAGAACGCGCAATCCGTTGCGGCGCAAGGCATTGCAGCGAAATCCCAGCGGACCGCGCGTCGGCACGGCGCGGCGAAGTGTTGGATGCTGGCGTACAGCTGGCGCGTTGTTCTGTCGGTCCCACGGCAACACTCAAAAAAAAACGGCGCGCATCGCTGCGCGCCGTGCCGGAGACTGGCGGACCGCCCCGCCATTTTTGCTCCGAGTCCGCATCGTGACGTATCACCTGGCCACCGCCTTTCACTTTACGTAAATGGTGATTTTTTTCGAATAAATCGGAGGATTGGTTGGCATGTGCTTCTCGTCGCCCATCAGCAGTTGCAGCGTGTGCTTGCCGGGCGGCAGTTCGATCGTGGTTTCCGTTTCGCCCGCGCCGAAGTGCAGGTGGTTGCGGTCGTTCGGAATTTCCTTGTCCAGCGGCGGCAAGTCCGTATCGATCAGCAGATGGTGGTGGCCCGTATTCGGAAATTTGACGTCCTTGGGCGCCACTCCCATGTTGCGCAGGCCGAACCACACCTTGATCGGCTTGCCGGCCGGCAGCGTCTGATTGTTGTTCGGATAGCCGATGTACAGATAGGCGTTCTTCGGCGCGGGCGTGGGACCGCTGGCCGCGCTGGCAGCGGGCGCCGACGCATCCGCGCCGCGCGCAACGCCGAAGTGGAGCATGGCCGCCGCAAACAGCAGCAGCGTCACCACGGAGACTGGCTTGGACATGGCTTCTCTCCCGCTCACGCTGATGCGCTAGCGCACGGTGATGGTGATCTTCTTCGAGTAAATCGGCGGATCGAACGGCACGTGCTTGCTGTCGCCCAGCAGCAGTTGCAGCGTGTGCTTGCCGGGCGGAAGTTCGATGCGCGCATCGGTTTCACCGGCACCAAAGTGCAGGTGATTGCGATCGTTCGGGATTTCCTTGTCCGGCGGCGGCAGGTCGGCGTCGATCAGTAGATGGTGGTGCCCGCAATTGGATCGCTCGACGCCCTTGGGACACACGCCCATGCCTTTGAGGCCCATGCGCACCCAGAGCTTGCCGCCATCGATCACGGCGCCGTCGCCGGGCCAGATGATGTAGACCTCGGCGCCCTTGGGCGCGGGCGTCAGCGGAATGGCGAAGCTGGACCACGCGGCGAGCATTGCGCCCGCCAGCGCGCGGAGCAGGGATCGTCTGGACATGGCGGCTCCTCCCGGAGAACTGTCCGCTGCACACGGTTCCCCGCGCGATGAGCGGATTCTTGGTCGACGTTTTTTGATGCGCCCGGCGATGTGTCCTACAGCGTAGGTCGCCAGCGCTTAAAAAGCGAACTTTCGCGCCACAATCGCTGTGCTATTGTGAAACGGCCGGTACCACGTCACGGCAACTCCACACCGCGCTGCGCCGATCCGAAGGGGGCTGAATATGTGGCGGAAGATCATAGTCGTGTCGCTGCTGGGGATCGGCGCGCTGCACATCGGCGGCAGCGGCGTGCCGCGGCCGGGGCAGTGGCTCGTGTCGGCTGCGCGCGCCGGCATCCTGCCCAAGAATAGCGACGAGCAATACGAACTCTCGTTCTGGGATTCGATCAAGAACAGCAGCGACGCGGGCGACTACGAGGCGTACCTGAAGCAATATCCGAATGGACGCTTCGCCGCGCTGGCCAAGGCGCGCGTGGAACGCCTGCGCGCCGCCGCGCCGGCGTCCGCTCCGGTTGCGCGCCCCGAGACAAAGACCGACACGCGCACGGCATCGAAGGCGCCAGATGCATCCGCGCCACGTGCCGCATCGACACCGTCGGCCACCGCTGCCGCGCCAGCGTCCCCATCGGCGGGCAACACCCCGCAACCGCGTTCGCGCGCCGGGGGTGCGATCTCGCAGGGCACGGTCACCTATGCGACCGAAGGCAAGGACGCGCCGCCATCGGCCAAGGCCGGGGGCGCCGAAGCGAAGGGCGTGGAAGCGCGCGATTGTCCGCAATGCCCGGCGATGATCAGCCTGAATCCCGGCAGCTTCACGATGGGCAGCAACACCAGCGATCCGGCCGAACGGCCGCCGCATCACGTCACGATTGCGCGCCCGTTCGCCATCGGCAAGTACGAGGTCACATCGGAACAATGGAACGCCTGCGTCGATGCCAACGCCTGCCCGCGCATCGCCACCAATTCGCCGGACGCCAAGACCGCACCCGCGCGCGACATCAGCTGGGACGACGCGCAACTGTACGTGGCATGGCTGTCCAAGACCACCGGCAAGACCTATCGCCTGCCGACCGAAGCCGAGTGGGAATACGCGGCGCGCGGCGGCACCGGCACGGCGTACTGGTGGGGCGACCGGATGGCGCGCGGCAACGCCAACTGCAAGGACTGCGGCGATCCGTGGAGCGACGCGGCGCCGGCCAACGTCGGCTCGTTCGCCGCCAATCCGTACGGGCTGCACGACATGAACGGCGGCGTGTGGGAATGGGTGGCCGATTGCTGGCACAGCTCGTACAAGAACGCGCCCACCGATGGCCGCGCGTGGGACGAACCCACTTGTACCGCGCGCGTCATACGCGGCGGATCGTGGCGCGAAGGCGCGAGCTACATGGTGTCGTCCACGCGCTTCAAGTACAGCACCAGCGTGCGGCAATCGCAGAACGGCTTCCGCGTGGTGCGCGAAGCCAAATAGTCCAGATAGTCATTTCGCGCGCGTCGCAATCTGCACGAGGTCCGCGCTGATCTGTCCGCGGCCATACTTGCTGGCCATTTGCGCGAGCGGCTTTTCCAGCGCGTGCAGATAGTCCTGGCGCGATTCGAACTCTGGCCGGCGCGTGCCGAACAGTGGCGCCGGCGTAGTCAGCAGCACGACCAGTTCCGTGCCGAATGGCTTTGAGACAACCCAGTCGCCGCCATCGCCAATCGTCGCGGTGTAGCTGGCGGGCGCCTGATTGCCCTGCACGCGCGGGCTGGGCACCAGATGCGCCACCTTGCCATCGGCCACGAAGTAATCGACATAGACATACGACTCATGCGCAGGCGTGGTGATGTCCAGCACCAGCGGCGTACCTTCGGTCAACTGCGTGCCGCCGCGCGTGCGCAGTCTCGCGCCGGATTGTTCGCCCGCCTTGTGATTGCCCGACCAGTACGGCGCCACGGTCCGCACCACATCGCACTTGTCCTGCGACAGCGGCTGCGCATCGAGCTTCAGCGCCTTGACGCCGGGCACCTTGAGAAGCTTGTCGCGCAGCCCCGCCAGCGCCGCTTCGGCCGCGTAGCCATCGACCTGCAGCGTATTGCCGTCGACACTGGCGGTCAGCAGCGCGCAGGGCGTGGCGGCCAGCACCTGCGCCACCGCTTCCGGCTTGAGCGGCACGTTGGAGGGCGGCGACGGCGCGGCGGCGGGCGCGGCCGGATTCGGTGCGGACGGCCCGTTCGATGCGCTCGATGCGCTCGATGCGGTCGACGTGGTCGATGCGTTCGATGCATCGCCGGCGGCGGTGCTGCGCCACAGATAGAAGCCGACGCCGGTGGCAATGGCCAGCAACGCCACGGCGCCGCCGACGATTACCGGCACATGCGCGCCGCCGCGCTGCGGCTCCGCGCCGAGCCCTGCCAGGAAGCGCGTGACGGTGGGCGTGCGCGTGGCGCGATCGAGCGAAAGCGCCTGACGCAAGACCTTCCACTGTCCGCGCGACAGAGACGGCGGCGGCACGGGCTTCATATTCCTGGCGCGCGCCTCGGTCGACGCCATCCGGTCGTACGGATGCTTGCCGGTCAGGAGTTCGTAGGTGACGCACGCCAGCGCGTAGATGTCGTCGCGCGGATCGGGCTCGCGGTGTTCGAACATTTCCGGACTGGCGTAGGCCGGCGTCATGCCGCCGAGCGACCCGGGATCGAACACGGTCTGGTCCGCGTCGTCGGTGGGCTGCTGGAACCCGCGCGCGATGCCGAAATCGATCACCTTCACTTCACCGCGATCGGTCAGGAACACATTGGCCGGCTTGAAATCGCAATGAACGAAGCCGCGCTCGTGCGCGTAGGCCAGTGCATTGCCCATGCCGATCACGATCGGCATCGCCTTGGCATACGGCAGCCCGGCAAAATCGGGCGCACGCAGCACGCGATTGAGCGACTTGCCGGACAGGTATTCCATGGTCAGGAAGACCGTCGGGCCGTCGCGGTCGAAGTCGTAGACCGTGACGATATTCCGGTGCGCCAGCTGCTGCGCCTTGCGCGCCTCGCGCTGGAGGGCGATCAGCGATTTCGGATGACCGCTGAATTGCAGATTGAGCACCTTGATGGCGATATACGGCTTGCGGTCCGACGCTTCGAGCTTGCGCAGATCGAGCGCCTTGTACACCGTGCCCATGCCGCCCACGCCAAGACATTCTTCGAGCACAAAGCGGCCGTTCAACGTATCGCCCACGCCCTTGGTGGGACCCGATGGCACATACCCGCCGGTGAAAAGCCCGCTCTGGCTGCCGGTGCCGGCCGTGTTGCCGCCCGGGCCCGACGACGGATCCGACGCGCCCGGTGCCGGGCGATCCGAGGGATCGGGTTCGATACGGGTTTCTTCGCTCAGCGCGTCGCGCCCCGCATGGCCGATCGCCTCGGTGGCGACATCGCCGCCCGGATCGAACTGCGTGGCCATGTGCGAATCGATGCGGTCCATGACTTCCGCGTACACGGCGGCAGGCAATGGAAAGCGCGTGTGTTCTTCAGTGAGCACGCGCGCAAACTGGGTGGAGTCGGTGCGATCGTCCTTGAGGGCCAGATCCACCGAGGCGAGGAATTCGTCGCGACTCAAATTGCCGCGCTGGAAATTCCGAATGAGTTCGGTCAGGCTGGGCATCCGGTGCATCCGACGAGTGATGGCACAACGGGCGGAACCGCCGCGTCACGGCATATTGCCTTCGATGGATACTAGTGCGCACTCCGGTCATCCGCAATGCCGCATCGATGCGCGCCACGCGCGCGAGCGTCGCCTCCGCGCAGACATCCCACCGCATTCTGTTGGCCCCACACCACCACTTCGCACCGCGCATCGCGCTCGGTGCGCATTGCGCTAAACCACCCCACGCACCGCAAACCCGCACGGCACAAGGCGTCCGCGTTTTTCGTCGGCGCGCGGACCGGCGCTGGCACGCTTGCTGCGATAGGGATACCGAGCGCGACACCAACCCGATGCTCATCACCCAACCCGCTTCACCCTTCCTCCCAAGGAGACTGACATGACCACGCTGACCATCAAGGACCTGTCCTCGACCGAAACCCTCGACGCCACGACGCTGAAGTCCGTGCGCGGCGGCATCGCCTTTCTGCCGATCACCACCGTGTACAGCCCGTTCAAGCTGTCGGTGGACAAGGTCACGACGATCAACCAGTCGAACCAGCAAATGCAGCAAGTGGAAAACTACTTTGGCAACGGCTCGGCGTTCCAGGACCACATGACCAACAACGTCTACACGAACCAGCACGCCGAGAACAACGTGTACGGCGCGAAGTAAGCCGCGCTCGCCGATATCCCGCATCGCCCCAACCGCATCACACCCGATTTGCCGCTAGGAGACTGCCATGAGCACCCTGACCATCCTCGACCTGACCACCACCGCCACCCTCGATCGCGCCGGCATGCAAGCCGTGCGCGGCGGACTCGGCCTCATCGCCGCACCGTGGACCAGCGTATATGCACCGGTGAAGCTGTCGTTCGATTCGCACACCAAGATCGATCAGCAAAACCAGCAAATGCAGCAGGTGGGCAACTACTTCGCCAATGGGTCGGCTTTCCAGGACCATATGACCAACAACGCGTACACGAATCAGCACGCGCAGAACAACGCGTGATCGCGCACCCGATTCCGCTCGCCGAACCCGATGCGCGTCGCGCGCCGCACCGCGCGCCGCGCATGGCATCCGCACCCAGGAGACTCACCATGTCATCGATCATCGTCCGCGACCTTGCCGCCAGCAAGGACCTCGACCGCAAATCGCTGTGCGCCATCCGTGGCGGCACCGACTGGCTCAGCAAGGTCGGCAACACCGGCCCGCTGGCCAACGTGAACATCACGGTCAACCAGAGCGTGCAGCAGTTGCAGCAGGTGAACGTGGCCGCGTTCAACAACAACCGGATCATTGGCGCCAGTCTGGGCCACGTCCAGCTGGGCGTGAATCCGTCGCAATGGGGCGGCAACCTGGCGGTGGTCTGAGCGACGCACGCCGGGATGCGATGCCGCCTCTCGCACGCCACGCGGGAAGGGCATTGCTGCCTATACTGAAGCGGGCCCGCGCCTGCCCCGGCGCAGCCCGACCGGCGCCGTACCGGCCGGCCGAGGCAAGGCCCGCACGCCGGAGAACGCCATGGCATCCATCGTCATCAAGGATTTGTCCGAGAACGTCGACCTCGACCGCGAGGCCATGCTCGCCATCGTGGGCGGCGCAAGGCTGGCCGGCAGCTATCGCTGGCAAGCGCACCGCGGTTCGTCGCTGACACGATTGATCCAGTATCCGCAGGGCTTTCCGGGTACATCACAGGCTGCAGGGCAGGAACGGGCGAGCCGGCCAACCCGCGAGTGATCCGCATCGCTCGCGTGACAACGGCCGGTCATTACAGCAAGGCCGCAAAGAAAAAGCCCGCCAGATCATTGGCGGGCTTTGGTTGCGGACGGGCCCGGACTTCCTGGGTCTGCATCGCCGGCAAATTCCGGTCATTGCTTTGCCAAGCAGGTTTCCCTTGGATTCCGCCCATGACGCGGACGCCCATCCGGACCACCCGGACAGTCGGAGGAAATCTGGCAGTGGCGTCCAATGACCGCAATGCCGGAAAAGAGCGGCAAGCCATCCTTGCCGAAGGAAGGATCGGCGGGACGTTGATCGTCCGCCCCGTACGGGCGCGAAGCCCGTGGTCTGGAGTATAGGCAGGGACCTCCGACAATCAAGCGACGGCCCCGGCGCTTTCCGCTTGCCTTCCCCTTACATCCGATTACGTTTGCGCCCATTTCGCGGTGCAGCAAATTCCTAAGGGTTCTGCTATACTGCGCGCCGTGAGTTTCGCACTGTGAGTTCCGCACCGCGCCCGGCATCCACGCCATGGCGCATCCGCATACCTCCCAAGCTCTGCTCCCTGCCTCTGTCATCACACGATGTTTCCGACAGGTGCCTGGCCAGAACGCACCGCTCACCTGACGTAGCCTCGTCTCCGATCCTGATGAACAGCCTGTAGTCATTTGCGCTGTTTGCCTGCCAGGGATTTTCGGTTGGTCGCACCAATAACCAGCCGCCCCCCTGCCTGCCGCCGTATTGCCAGCTGAGTCTGTCGTACGGCCTACCGATTGGCGCCGAAGCCTTTTTAAAGACTTTGCACTGCGCCCACCCCTTCGCGCATATCTGCCCTGGGGTGCCATGCATTTTTATTTCGCACGACGACATGACCCAGCACGAAGAATTCCGTGCGGAGCAGCCTTTTGCTTCCGCCACTGACGCCACCGCCACGACTGCCGCTGCCGTGAGCCCGCTCGACAAGCTCGACGCGCTGCTCCACGCCGATGAAGCGCCGGCAACCGCCGCGGCCCCGGCGCCGGAAAACGGCTTCGCCAAACTTGGCCTGGACGCCGCCATCCTGCGCGCCCTGGCCGAAGCCAACTACAACACCCCGACGCCGGTTCAGGCGCAAGCCATCCCGGCCTTCCTGGCCCGCCGCGACCTGCTGGTGTCGAGCCAGACCGGCTCGGGCAAGACCGCCGCTTTCATGCTGCCCGCGATCCAGCGCATCAGCGAAAAGCCGCCTACCCAGCGCCCGACCGAACCGGCCAAGCGCATGAAGGGCAAGCGCCCCCGTCCGGCCGCCGCGCAGCCGGCGCTGCTGGTGCTGACGCCGACGCGCGAACTGGCTCTGCAGGTGACCGAAGCGGCCGCCAAGTACGGCCGCCATCTGCGCCGCATCGTGTGCGCCAGCATCCTGGGCGGCATGCCCTATCCGAAGCAGCTCGCCATGCTGTCGCGCATGCCGGACATCCTGGTCGCCACGCCGGGCCGCCTGCTCGATCACATCGAAGCCGGCCGCATCGATTTGTCGGCGCTGGACATGCTGGTGTTCGACGAAGCCGACCGCATGCTCGACATGGGCTTTGCCGATGACATCGACGCCATCGTCGCCGCTACGCCGGCATCGCGCCAGACGCTGATGTTCTCGGCCACGCTCGACGCGCGCATCGGCCAACTGGCCTCGCGTCAGCTGCGCGATCCGCAACGCATCGAGATCGCCGCGGCCCACGCCGACCACAGCAACATCGAACAGCGCCTGCACTTCACCGACGACATGTCGCACAAGGAGCGCCTGCTCGACCACCTGCTGCGCGATTCGTCGCTCAAGCAGGCCATCGTGTTCACGGCCACCAAGCGCGATGCCGATTCGCTGGCCGAACGCCTGTCGGACACCGGCTTCGCTGCCGGCGCACTGCACGGCGACATGACCCAGGGCGCGCGCAATCGCACGCTGACGGCGCTGCGCCGGGGCAACCTGCGCGTGCTGGTGGCCACCGACGTCGCCGCGCGCGGCATCGATGTGCCCGATATCACGCACGTGGTGAACTTCGACCTGCCCAAGCAGGCGGAAGACTACGTGCACCGTATCGGCCGTACCGGTCGTGCCGGCCGCTCGGGCATCGCCATCAACCTGGTGAACCATGGCGACATGTTCCAGTGGCGCCGTATCGAGCGCTTTACCAACCATCGCATCGACGCATCGGTGATCGAAGGCCTGGAGCCGCGTCGTTCGCCCAAGCCGCGTTCGAATTTCGGCGGCAAGCCGGGCGGCGGCCGTGACGGGTTCCGTGGCAACGGCAATGGCGGCGGCTATCGCGGCAGCAACGGCGGCGGCGGCGGATACCGCGGCAATCGCGAAGGCGGCGAGCGCAGCTTTGGCGACCGTAGCGCCGGCGGCGGCGAACGCAAATTCGGCGACGGCAATCGCGGCGGCTTTGGCGATCGCAGCGCCCCGCGCCCGTTTGGCGATGCCAATCGTGGCTTCGGCGACCGTGGCGAGCAACGCGGCTTCGGCGATCGCGGCAACGGCGGCTATCGCGGCCAGGGCCAGGGTCAAGGCCAGCAGCGCAGCTTCGGCGACCGTAACGTCGGCGCCGAACAGCGTTCGTATGGCAACCGTGACTTCGCCCAGCGCGACGCAGCCGCACCGCGCGGCTTCGGCAATCGCGACGGCGCACCGCGCGACGGCAATCGTGGCGGCTTTGGCGGCGAACGCAGCTTTGGCGACCGCGGCGGCTTCGGCGGCCAGCGCAACAGCCGTTCGCGCTACGACCGTTAAGCGAATGCGCTGAAACTTTGGCGCGGACGTAAAAAAATGGCACCTTCGGGTGCCATTTCTGTTTGTTTCGCCGGTCACGCCTGCGAGCATCGTCGCCGATGACTTGGCGCGGCGCTGGCCGTCGCCCGAGCATCGTCTCACGCGCGCCCAATCGGCCCGCGCATCACTGATCGCCCGCTTGGAAGCCTCGCCCCAACCTCACACGGCGCAGCTGCGGAAGCCGACGAACGACACGTCGTCCTCGGGCAGCAGCGCGGCGCGTGCGCGCACATGGCGCAGGCGCGCGGGGCTGGCGAATGACACCGCGCGCACCGCCTGGTGCGTGCCGAAGCGGCCGACGATATCGACGTCGGTCGGCTCGGCGGCGAAACCGAGATACGGCTCGTACGGCGTGGCGGTCCACTCGCGCAGCGCACCCCATTGCAGTCCGCGATTCTGCGTCGCGGCCAACTCCCATTCCACTTCCTGCGGCAGGCGGCGACCGGCCCAGACGCACCACGCCTGCGCCTCGAACAGCGTAACGTGACGCACTGGTTCGTCGGGATTGAGCGTGCGCTGCGCGCCAAAGCGCGACACCACCCAACTGCGCGTGACGGCGTGGCGCGACCAGTAGCGCGGCGCCGACCGTTCCTGCGTCATCAGCCATTGGCGGCCTGCCGTGGACCAGTACGAGGGATGCTCATAGCCCCGGTCCTCGACGAATTCCAGAAACTGCGCATTGGTCACCAGCGATGCGTCCATTTCGAACGCCGGGACATAGACCTTCTGCGCGGGCAATTCATCGGGCCATGCAAAACCGTCCGGTTCGCTCCATCCCTGCGTGAAATTGCCACCCGGAAAATGCAGCGTGCCCGCCGACACGGCCGAGACCGACGGGGCGATCGATGCGGGCTCGACGGGCGCCAGATCCAGCGCCTGCAAAAGCGCGGCGATGGTTTCGCCTTGCGCATCCTCGTGCAGCAATGCGCGCCGGAACGGATACAGCGTGGCATCTTCGTCGTCGGGCAGCAGCGCGATGCGGCGCAGCAAGCCGTCGAGCACTTGCGTGGCGTACTGCTTCACGCGTGCCACATCGGGCAATGCGATTTCCCAACGCTCGTCGGGACCGATGCGATCGGGATCGAACCATTCGTCGGCGCCGTCGAGCAGCGACGGCTCGCTGGCCACCGGTAGGCGGACGCCGCCCTGCTCCAGGTGGCGCACGCCGCGCAAGCACCACCATTCGGCGTGCCAGGCGACATGCCCGAGCGTCCACAGCGGCGGGTTGCAATCGTACTGGCGCGGCACGGTCCAGCCCTTGCGGGTCTGGCCGAAGGCGCCCAGCCATGCCAGGGTGCGATTGCGCGACTCCACCAACGCCTGCGCCAGTCCCTCGCGCGGCAACCGGCGTGCGTCGGGCCAGGCCGCCTTGCCGCCGGTAAAGTGAAGATCGGGAAGCATCGAGAAGCCGCTCATCGAAGGGTCCTGACAGAGGAATGGAAAGACAGGGGACGCGCAGAAGGCGTCCACCGGCTGCGCGCATTATGACACTCGCACGCCGAAGGCTCCGGCACGTCCCCTTATCCCCTGATGGCACCGCGGCTTTGCCGCTAGGCGCGCGCGTGGAACACCGCGAACCAGCCGTTCGGATCGGTCCAGCTGACCGGATCGCTGAAGCCGGCCGCCTCGAGCAGCATGGCGAAATCGTCGGGGCGATATTTGTGCGAATCCTCGGTGTGGATCGTGTCGCCCGCGGCGAAGCGGCGTTCGCCGCCGGGCCAGCGCACCTGCACGTCGCGCGCGGCCTGCAGATGCATCTGGATGCGCGACGCCTGCGCGTCGAACGACGCCGCATGACGCCAGTCTTCGAGCGCGAAATCGCTGCCGACGATGCGGTTCACGTTGCGCAGCACGTTGCGGTTGAACGCCGCCGTCACGCCCAGCGCATCGTCATAGGCAGCCACCAGAGTGTCGGCGTCCTTGAACAGATCGACACCGATCAGCACGCCGTCGCCACGCCCGGCCGCTGCGCGCAGCCGCTGCAGCAGCGCCAGCGCGTCGATCGGCGCGAAATTGCCGATGCTCGATCCGGGATAGAAGAACAGCCGCCGCCCGCGCCGGACGCTGGTCGGCAAATCGAGCGTGCCGCACAGATCTGCGCCAAGCCCCAGCATGGGGATCTGCGGATTCTGCTGCTGCAGGCTGGAAAGCGTGCCGCGCAGGAATTCGACGGAGATATCGACCGCCACGTATTGCGCCGGCTGCAGGGTCGGGAACAGGCGCGCGGCTTTTTCGCAATTGCCGGCGCCGAGGTCGATCAGCACGCAGCCGCTGCCCGCGCGCGCGGCGATGGCGGGCGCAGCGGCGGCGAAGATCGACGCTTCGGTGCGGGTCGGGTAGTACTCGGGCAGGTCGGTGATCGCCTCGAACAGGCGCGAGCCGAGCACGTCGTAGAAGAATTTCGGACTGATGCTGGCCTGTTGGCGACTCAGGCCAGCAACGATTTCGGCGCGCATGGCGCCGCTGTCTTCCCGGTATTGCTGGACGAATTCCGGCTGCGGCACGGCGCCGTGGCGCGCGTGGCCGTTGCCGACGACGATGCGCGCGGCCGCTTCAGCCGCTTCGGCGGTGCGGTCGTCGGCCGGATGGTGATTGTTGTGATTGTGGTTGTGGTGGTTGGCGGAGGCCTGGGGGCGGGACTGATTCAGCGGTGTCTTATTGGGCGTCGTAAGGGCCGACATGACGTTTCCTTGTTTTGTCGATGGGCACTACGGTGAATCCCTCTCAAAATCCGCGGCCGACGGAGCGGGCGGCTGGGCCGGGACATACGCCTGTTCAGTCTGACGCACATCTGCCGAACCAATCCACATAGCATAGGTGCATATGCTTATGCGCGTCTGATGCGTTGCATCACTTTACAAACACTGACCCTCTCATGACTCATGTTGCATACATGCGAAAACGGCACCGGCGGCGCGACATTTTTCTCGTAATTCCCTTATAATCGCGTCCTACGTGCTCGCGGGTAATGACAATTCCCGCGGCCCGTTCCCTTCCAGAGAGGGAAGTAAAAGGGGAGTAGCTTGGGGGCCAATGCCCTTAGCACAATCGTCATTCCGAAGCGCGACCCGCTTCCGGTTGTGCTGACCCTGGCGCGCATTCCGCACCAGTCCGTCGAGCAAGACCTTTGCAACCTGGCATTTACGGTTTGCAAAGGCGGCCCCGCACTTCCGGCGCTCCGTAAATCCCAGGTGTCAAAACAACTTGCTGGCCAGAGCGGCCCGCAGCTATTGCACATTTGAGGAGCCTACATGGAGTGGTTTACCGATCTGTTCACGATGCAATTCCTGACGGCATTGCTGTCGATCGTGGTTATCGACCTGGTGCTGGCTGGCGATAACGCCATCGTGATCGCCCTGGCGGCGCGCAACCTGCCGCCCCATCTGCAGAAAAAAGCCATCGTCTGGGGTACCGTCGGCGCCGTGGTGGTCCGCTCGGCCATGACCATTGGCGTGGTGTGGCTGCTCAAGATTCCGGGGCTGCTGCTGGTGGGCGGTCTGGCACTGGTGTGGATCGCGTACAAGCTGCTGGCTGCCGATGACGATGGCGGCGAGCACGGTGCGGGTGCGGCCACGCTGATGGGCGCGATGAAGACGATCATCATCGCCGACGCGGTGATGGGCGTGGACAACGTGCTGGCCGTGGCCGGTGCCGCGCATGGCAGCTTCCTGCTGGTGGTGCTGGGCCTGCTGATCAGCATCCCGATCGTGGTGTGGGGCTCCAGCCTGGTGCTCAAGCTGATGACGCGCTTCCCGGCCATCATCTATGTGGGCGCCGGCGTGCTGGCGTTCACGGCCGTGAAGATGATCCTGGGCGAGCCGATCACGAAGGCGTTCTTCGAGGCGCAGCCGGCCATCAAGTGGGGCCTGTACCTGGTGATCGTCGGCGGCGTGCTGGGCGCTGGTTACCTGACGCAGAAGCGTCGCGATAATCGCGGAACCGGCGAAAAGCCCGTGCAGAGCCACTGATCCGGCTCCGCTGAAATGAAACTGGCCGCCCTTGGGCGGCCAGTTTCGCAATCAGGCTAAAATCCCGGCTTGCGGCCCGTTGGCCGAGATCACTTTTCCCCTCCGCGCCGATGAAACAGTACCTCGACTTCATGCGCCATGTTTATGAACATGGCACCGAAAAGTCCGACCGCACCGGCACCGGCACGCGCTCGGTGTTTGGCTACCAGATGCGCTTTGACCTGGGCGAAGGCTTTCCGGTGGTCACCACCAAAAAACTGCACCTGAAGTCGATCATTCATGAACTGTTGTGGTTCCTGCAGGGTTCCACCAACATCGCGTACCTGAAGGAAAACGGCGTCACGATCTGGGACGAATGGGCCGATGCGAACGGCGAACTCGGCCCGATCTACGGTTACCAGTGGCGCGCCTGGCCCACCCCGGACGGCCGCCATATCGACCAGATCAGCGACGTAGTGCAGCAAATCCGCAACAACCCCGATTCGCGCCGGCTGATCGTGTCTGCGTGGAATGTCGGCGACATCCCGCAAATGAAGCTGCCGCCCTGCCACGCGTTTTTCCAGTTCTATGTGGCCGACGGCAAGCTGAGCTGCCAGTTGTACCAACGCAGCGCGGACATTTTTCTCGGCGTGCCGTTCAATATCGCCAGCTACGCGCTGCTGACGCACATGATCGCGCAGCAATGCGACCTCGACGTGGGCGATTTCGTCTGGACCGGCGGCGACTGCCATCTCTACAGCAATCACATGGAGCAGGTGCGGACCCAGTTGGCGCGCACGCCGATGAAGTTGCCGACGCTCCATATCAAGCGCAAGCCCGAGAGCCTCTTCGATTACAAGTACGACGATTTTGAACTGATCGGCTATGAATCGTGGCCGGCCATCAAGGCGCCGGTGGCCGTATGACGCTGCTGACACTGATCGTCGCGCGCGCCCGCAACGGCGTGATCGGCCGGGACAACGCGCTGCCATGGCGCCTGCCCGAAGACCTTCAGCATTTCAAGCGCACCACACTGGGCGCGCCCATCATCATGGGCCGCAAGACGTGGGATTCGATCGGCCGGCCGCTGCCGGGACGGCGCAACATCGTAGTCAGCCGCAATCACGGCCTGACGCTCGATGGCGCGGAGGTGGTGGCTTCGCTCGAAGATGCGCAGCGGCTGTGCATCGGCGCGGAACAAGTGTTCCTGATCGGCGGCGCGCAGCTGTATGCGCAAGCGCTGCCGAGCGCCGACCGGCTGATCGTGACGGAGATCGATGCCGACGTGCCAGGCGATGCATTCTTTCCCGCAGTGGATCGGTCGAAGTGGATCGAAGTGGCGCGCGAAACGCATCATTCCGAAGCCAACGGTTTCGACTACGCATTCGTGACCTACGAACGGCCGCCGTCGGACGAGCAATAATCGCCGAACACAAAAAAACGTGGCGCCCGATCGAGGCGCCACGTTTTTTTTTGGGATCCGCGCTAGAAACACTCCAGACATAAGCCCGGCAGTATTTCCGCGATACGGTCGGGCGATCAGTTGCCCGCGATAGTCATCTGCTCGATCAGGATCGAGCCGGTTTCCTTGGTGCCGCGCACCAGCGCATCGGCGCCAATGCCGACGATCTGCTTGAACATTTCGACCATGTTGCCGGCAATCGTGATTTCTTCGACCGGATACTGGATTACGCCATTCTCGACCCAGTAGCCCGAGGCGCCGCGCGAATAATCGCCGGTCACGTAGTTGACGCCCTGCCCCATCAGTTCGGTCACCAGCAGGCCTGTGCCCATTTTCTTGAGCATGCCGACGAAATCGTCACCCGGCTGCGTCAGCGAACTGCTCAGCGTCAGGTTGTGCGATCCCCCGGCGTTGCCGGTGGTCTGCATGCCAAGCTTGCGTGCCGAATAGGTCGACAGGAAATAGCCCTCGACCACGCCGTCACGCACCACTTCGCGCTCACGCGTGCGCACGCCCTCTTCGTCGAACGGCGCGCTGCCCATCGCACCGGGAACGTGCGGGCGTTCGTAGATCTGGATATCGGGCGCAAAAACCGCCTTGCCCAGCGTGTCGTAAAGGAACGTCGACTTGCGATACAGCGCGCCGCCCGACACCGCCTGCACGAACGCGCCGAGCAGGCCGGCCGCCAGCGGCGCCTCGAACAGCACCGGGCACTTGCGGGTGGACAGCTTGCGCGCATTCAGGCGGGCCAGCGCCCGTTCGGCGGCATAGCGGCCGATTGCCTCGGGCTCGGCCAGCGCCTGCGGCGAGCGCTTGGACGAGTACCAGTCGTCGCGCTGCATCGCGTTGCCCGAGCCGGCGATCGGCGCGCACGAGACGAAGTGACGCGAGTACGGGTAGCCGCCGACAAACCCGCGCGAGGTGGCCAGCACGAATTGCGAATGCTGGGCCGACACGCTGGCGCCATCGCTATTCTTGATCTTCGGCGACACGGCAAACGATGCCGCTTCCGCGCGACGCGCGATATCGATGGCCTCTTCGGCATCGATCGTCCACGGATGGAACAAATCCAGATCCTGGGGATTGCGCTCCAGCAATTCTTCCTCGGCAAGGCCCGCGCAGTCGTCCTCGGCGGTAAAGCGCGCGATGTTGTACGCCGCTTCAGCGGTCGCACGCAGCGCGGCCGGGGAGAAATCCGAGGTGCTGGCGTTGCCGCGGCGCTTGCCGATCATCACCGTCACGCCGACCACCTTGTCGCGGTTTTGCTCGATGGTTTCGACCTGCCCCTTGCGCACGGTCACCGACAGGCCGCTGCCCTCTGAAATCTCGGTGGCGGCGTCCGTCGCGCCAAGTTCGCGTGCCACACGCAGCACATCGGCCGCCATGGTCTTGAGCTGGTCCTGGGTGTACGTGAAATGCGCGGTCTGTTCGGCAGTCTGGCTCATATGGGCGGGCGTGATCAAAAGTCCAAACGGGAATCATAGCAAGATAAAATGCCGCCCATGACGCGAAATACCCGTAACACCTCCAACGGACGCTTCCCGGGCGGATTTGCCCCGGAAGAGGACGACGACCTGCCCAAGAGCAAGTCCCAGCGCAAGCGCGACATGACCGCGCTGCAGGACCTGGGCGTCGAACTCGAAGCCCTGCCCAAAGACCGCCTGGCCCGCGTGCCGATGCCGGAAGCCTTGTCCGACGCCATTCTCCAGGCGCGCAAGATCACCAGCCACGAAGGCAAGCGCCGCCAGATGCAGTTTGTCGGCAAGGTGATGCGCACGCTCGACGACGACGAAGTGGCGGCCATCCGAGGCGCGCTGGAAGGCTTCAAGGGCACCAGCAAGGCCGAAACTGCCCGGCTGCACCTGATCGAGCGCTGGCGCGACCTGCTGCTGGCCGACGACGCCAACCTGACCAAGTTCCTCGGCGAGCACCCGGGCGTGGACGTGCAGGCGGTGCGCAACATCATCCGCAACGCCCGTCGCGAAAAGGAACTGGGCAAGCCGCCGAAGTATTACCGCGAGCTGTTCCAGGCCATCAAGGACACACTGGGCGGCGGCAAGGACGAAGCCGCCGACACACCGGCCGAGGACACCGAATCATGAATCCACCGCTGACCGCCCCCGTACCGCGCAGCCACCCCGACGAACTGGTGGTCGGCTTTGTCTCGATTTCCGACCGCGCCTCGTCGGGCACCTACCAGGACGAAGGGATTCCGGCGCTGCGCGACTGGTTCGGCAAGACGCTGACGTCGCCGTGGCAGTCGGTCGAACGGCTGATTCCCGACGAGCAGGCGCTGATTTCGCGCACGCTGATCGAGCTGGTCGACGTGGCCGGCTGCGACCTGGTGCTGACCACCGGCGGCACCGGGCCGGCGCGGCGCGATGTCACGCCGGAAGCCACGCTGGCCGTAGGCACCAAGGAAATGCCGGGATTCGGCGAGCAGATGCGGCAGGTGAGCCTGCATTTCGTGCCGACCGCCATCCTGTCGCGGCAGGTTGCCGTGATCCGCGAAACGCCAAGCCGCGCCGCGCTGATCGTCAACCTGCCGGGCCAGCCACGGGCGATCCGGGAAACGCTGGAAGGATTGCGCGATGTGGAAGGCCGCACCGTGGTGCAAGGCGTATTCGCCGCCATTCCGTATTGCATCGACCTGATCGGCGGTCCGTATATCGAGACCGACGACGCCATCGTGCGCGCATTCCGCCCGAAAAACGCCATCCGGCCGAAACCTGCGCCGACGGTCTGATTCCGGCCGTTACCGGAGCCCGAGATAGAGGCCGACCGGCACGAACACGACGGCGGCGATATTGCCCAGCAGCACGATCGAGGCCACTTGATCGGGCTCCTGGCGATAGTGATCGGCCACCAGGAAGTTGAGTACGGCCGGCGGCAGCGACGCGAACACGAACAGCAGGCCGCGCTGCAGATCGGTCATCGGCACCCACCATGCCAGCAGCAGTGCCACCGCGATGCCCGCCAGCGGGCAGACCACGGCGCCCAGCACCCCCATCCCCCAGTTGCGCAGGCTGACGTCCTTCATGCGCACGCCCAGCGCAAACAGCATCAGCGGCACCGTGGAATCACCGAGCAGCTTGATCGATTCGTAGACCGGCTCGGGCAATGAGAACACCGGTCGCGCCAGCGACAGTGCTACACCGGCCACCGTCGCCAGCACCATCGGATTGCGCGCGATCTGCGCCATCGACGCCTGCCGGTTGACGATCTTCATGCCGATCGTGAAATGCATCAGGTTGGACGCCGCAAACAGCGCCACGGCCGGCGCGAGTCCCGCCTGCCCGAATGCGAAGACCGACAGCGGCAGGCCCATGTTGCCGCTGTTGTTGAACATCATCGGCGGCACGAACGTGCGAGGATTGGCTCCCGTCGCCCGCGCCACGATCCACGCCAGCACACCCGATCCAATCACCACGGCCACCGCGCAGGCCAGCAGCACCAACTGATCGGCCAGCACGAAGTCCTTGCTGATAAAGGCCGACACCACCAATAGCGGCGCGATCACCTCCAGCATGGCGCGGTTGATGCCGGTCATGTCGGGGTGGGCGCGCCGCCCGTAGATCCAGCCGATCACGATGATCAGGATGACCGGGGTGATGATGGAGACAATGCGCGTGAACATGTCGGAGTGGCCGGGCGGGCGCCGGGCAAGGACGGAGCGGGCGGCGTGGCCGGTCCGTTACGGACCCGCCCGCCGGGTTGTTGTTATCGGGCGAATGGCCTTATGCAGCGGGCGAAGGGTCGGCAGGGGCAGCGGGTGCGGCGGGCGCATCGGCAGCCGGGAACGAGGCAGCCGCCTCGGCCGGGGTCTTGATGAAATGCTGGCGGTAATAGCGCAGCTCTTCCACCGATTCGAGGATATCGGCCAGCGCGGTGTGCATCTGGCGCTTCTGGAAGCCCTTGTGGATGGCCGGTTCCCAGCGCTTGCACAGTTCCTTGAGCGTGGAAACATCGAGATTGCGATAGTGGAAGAACGCCTCGAGCTTGGGCATGTAGCGCGCCATGAAACGGCGATCCTGGCAAATCGAATTGCCGCACATCGGCGACTTGCTGGCCGGCACCCAGCGCTTCAGGAACGCCAGCAGTTCGGCTTCCGCCTGGGCCTCGGTCAGCGTCGACGCCTTGACCTTGTCGATCAGGCCCGAGCGGCCGTGCGTGCCCTTGTTCCAGTTGTCCATGCCATCGAGCACTGCATCGGACTGGTGAATCACCAGCACCGGGCCTTCGGCAAGGATATTGAGCTCGGAATCGGTCACGACCACCGCCACCTCGATGATCCGGTCGGTATCGGGCTGCAGACCGGTCATTTCCATGTCCAGCCAGACAAGGTTGTTTTCACTTTTCACGGAAGTTGCGGCGGGGCTTGTCATCTGGCGGTACGGCTCGATATGGAATTCGAAAGGGAAATCGCCGGGCGCGGAGCCGCCGGCGGCGAACAACTTATAATTCTCGCATATTCGCCCCAGACGGCGCGGCCGGCACTCTCGCCGGCGTGTCGTCGCAACCAGGCTTGCTGATGTTCACCCTTATCTTTCTTGCCGCGCTGGTCATTATGGTGGTGACCAAACTCTGGCTGGCGTCGCGCCAGATCCGCCATGTGGCGCGCCACCGCGGCGCGGTGCCGGCACGCTTTGCCGACACCATCGCGCTGGCCGCCCACCAGAAGGCGGCGGACTACACGATGGCACGCACGCGGCTGTCGATGCTCGAAGTGCTGGCCGGTGCCGCGCTGCTGATCGGCTTCACGATGCTGGGCGGGCTCCATGCGCTGAACCAGTTCTGGCTCCATGTGTTCGACGGCGGCGGCTATTTCTACGGCGTGGCGCTGATCGCCAGCGTGGCACTGATCGGCGGGCTGGTCGACCTGCCCTTCTCGCTCTACGGCCAATTCGTGATCGAGCAGCGTTTCGGCTTCAACAAGATGACGTTCGGGCTGTGGCTCGCCGATCTCATCAAGATGGCGCTGGTGGCCTGCGTGCTGGGCCTGCCGCTGCTGCTGGCGGTGCTGTGGCTGATGGACCGCGCCGGCAGCTACTGGTGGCTTTATACGTGGCTGGTGTGGGTCGCCTTCAGCCTGCTGCTGCAGGTGATCGTGCCGACCTTCATCGCCCCGCTGTTCAACAAGTTCGAGCCGCTGACCGACGACAGCCTGCGCGAGCGCATCGAAGCGCTGCTGCGCAAGTGCGGCTTCGCCAGCAAGGGGCTGTTCGTGATGGACGGCAGCCGCCGCAGCGCGCACGGCAACGCCTATTTCACCGGCTTCGGCGCGGCCAAGCGGATCGTGTTTTTCGACACGCTGCTGGCACGGCTCGACGGCGAGGAAGTGGAAGCGGTGCTGGCGCATGAACTGGGCCATTTCAAGCGCCGCCACGTGGCCAAGATGATGGCGGTCACTTTCGCGCTGTCGCTGGTGTTCCTGGCCCTGCTGGGCTGGCTGGCCACGCGCGAATGGTTCTTCACGGGGCTGGGCGTGCTGCCGAATTTCGGCGCCAGCAACCATGCACTGGCGCTGGTGCTGTTCTTCCTCGCGCTGCCGGTGTTCACCTTCGTGCTTGGCCCGCTGGCCAGCCAGTCGTCGCGCAAGCATGAGTTCGAAGCCGACGAATTCGCCGCACACCAGACCAACGCCGGCCACCTGGTCTCGGCGCTGGTGAAGCTGTACAAGGACAACGCGTCGACGCTGACGCCCGACCCGATCTATAGCGCGTTCTACTACTCGCATCCGCCAGCGGCACAGCGGATCGACCGCCTGCTGTCGTACGCATGAACCGCAGCGTGCGCCACCATAACGCCGGGAAAGGCGCCGGCAAGGGCAACGCCGCCCATGGCGAATCCGCACTGATCGTCGCCGCGCACGGCCGCCACTATGTGGTGGAACGCGCGGACGGAACGCACCTGCACGCCTTTCCGCGCGGCAAGAAAAGCGATGCGGCGGTGGGCGACCACGTGCGCATCGAACTGGCCGCGGCAGACCAGGGCGTGATCACCGGCATCGATCCCCGCAAGAACCTGCTGTATCGCTCCGACCAGTTCAAGTCCAAGCTGCTGGCCGCCAATATCGACCAGGTGATCATCGTGCTGGCCACCGAGCCGGGCTTTTCGGAGGATCTGCTCGGCCGCGCGCTGGTGTCGGCCGAAGCGCTGGAGATCCGCCCGCTGGTCATCCTGAACAAGACCGACCTGACCGACCGGCTCGACGACGCGCGGCGCCGCCTGGCGCTATATCGCGACCTTGGCTACGACACCGTCGAGTTGTCGGTACATGCCCGCCCCGAGGAAACGCTGGCGGCGCTGCAGCCGCGCACGGCTGGGCTGTCGAGCATCCTGATCGGCCAGTCGGGCATGGGCAAGTCGTCGCTGCTGAATTTGCTGATACCGGGTGTCGAGGCGCAGACCCGCGAGATCTCGTCGAAGCTCGATTCGGGCAAGCACACCACCACGTTCACACGGCTGTATCACCTGCCCCGCGAATGGGCGGTGGTGGACGGACGGCCCGGTTATCTGATCGATTCTCCGGGCTTCCAGGAATTCGGCCTCCATCACCTGAGCGAAGGCATGCTGGAGCGCGCGTTCCCGGAATTCCGCCCGCGCCTGACCGAATGCCGGTTCTACAACTGCCATCACATCAACGAGCCCGGCTGCGGGGTGCTGGCGGCCATCGACGACGGCGCGATTTCGGCGCGCCGCCACCAGCTCTATACGCAGTTGCTGCACGAGTCGCGCCAACAGAAGCCGTGGTAAGCGCGGCTGGCAATCCGCAGCGCGCGTGATAAGGTAAAGGCACGTTGCCCGCTAGAAGCGCGCCATCATGAAACTGCTGCTCAGGACACCCTCGCTGGTCCATGCCGCGCACTGCGAAAACGTCTTGCGCGCGGCCGGCATCGCCGCGCAGGTCCGCAACACATGGCTGGCGGGCGCGGCGGGCGATATTCCGCTGAACGAAAGTGCGCCGCAGGTATGGATCGTCGACGATGCGGCCGAGGCCGACGCCTGGGCGGCGCTCAACGCGGCAGCCAATCCGTCGCCCGGTCCGCGCTGGGAGTGCCGTCATTGCGGCGAGTGGCACGAGGCGCAGTTTGCCGCCTGCTGGCAATGCGGCCGCGCCAGGGCATAGGCACGGCCCATTGCGGGCCGGCCCGGGTGGCGGAAATTCAGCCCACCCAGAGCGCCAGCGAAATCATCGCCAGCAGCAGCATCCACAGGATCACGGCGCGCCACACCAGGCCCACCGCCGACTGTAGCGTGCGCACGCCGGGCTCGGCGCCATATTCGGGCGGCACCGGGTCCGCATCGCTCAAATCGCTCATGCCGGGCGCGTAATCGACTCCCGCCAGGCTGGTGCGCAGCATCACCCGCGAGTCGTCCTCGGCCAGCGGCTGGCCCAGTCGGACGCCCAGCGCGCCGCCGCCGCTGGCCAGCAGAATGCCATTGACCGCGTCGTTCCACTTGCGCGCGTGGTTGCGCCACGCGTAGATCGCGTCCTCAAAATTCCCGACGATGGCAAAGCCGATCGCGGTCAGGCGCGACGGCACCCAGTCCAGCACATAGAACGCCTTCGCGGCAAACCGGCCCAGCGCAGGGCTGCGCTCGTTGGACGGCGCGTTCCAGAGCCGGCTCAGGTATTCGGCGGTGCGGTACAGCACGACCCCGCCCGGGCCAATCGGCACCAGGAACCAGAAAAACACGCCGAAGACATGCCGATGCACTGCCACGATGGCCGCTTCCAGGGTGTGGCGGACGATTTCCGTGACCGGCATGTCGACCGTATCCTGCCCCGTCCATTCATGCAGCAGCGTGCGCGCGGCATGCAGGTCGTCGCGATTGAGCGCCTCGTGGATGTCGGTGAAATAGTGGCTGAACTGGCGGAAGCCGAGCGTCAGGTACAGCAGCAGGACGTTCCAGACCAGCGTCAGCGCCACGCTGATCGACGCCAGCAGGTAGTGCACCACCACCGCAGCCAGCACCAGCGGCACCACGACGGTCAGCCACGCCAGCGCGGCGTCGCGCGGGCGTCCTGTATCGAACGCGTGCTCGGCCCGATCGCCGAGCGCCCGGACGACGTCATAAATAGGATTATTCCGACCCAATGCTCGGAATTGTTCGGCAATCAACGCCAAAAGAATGGATACGAAGGTCATCGCGTGACGATTGGTCGGCGCGCGGCGATGTGCCGCGACGGTCGCATGGCGGATTGCCAGACGATAGCATAGCGGCACAGTATCAAAAAATCAGACCTGTAAGCATCGGTTACCGCGCCGTGCGTCCGGCCGGCAGCACGTCCGCCGGGCCCGACGGACGTTGCAGCCAGCCAGTGCGCGCGGGGCCTCAAGACGGCAGGTCGAACACCAGCACTTCGGCGCCATTGCCGTCGGTCAGGCGGACGGCGTCCTCGCCTTCCAGCGTGGCAGCGTCGCCGGCTTCCAGCACCTGCCCGTTGACGCTCACGCGGCCGCGCGCCACAAATACGTATGCCTTGCGCTGCGGCTGCAACGCCAGCGTGGCCGCCTCGTCGCCGTCAAACAGGCCCGCGAACAGCCGCACATCCTGATGGATCACGACCGAGCCGTCCGCACCGTCAGGGCTGCCGACCAGACGCAGCCGGCCCCGCTTGTCGGCGGCATCGAAGTGCTTTTCCTCATAGCCAGGCGCAATGCCCTGCTGGTCGGGCATGATCCAGATCTGCAGGAAATGCGTGGTCTGGTCGGCCGCATGGTTGTATTCGGAATGGCGCACGCCCGTGCCGGCGCTCATGCGCTGCACATCGCCGGGACGGATCACGCTGCCGTTACCGATGCTGTCCTTGTGCGCAAGTTCACCTTCCAGCACATAGCTGATGATTTCCATGTCGCGATGACCATGGGTGCCAAACCCCATGCCGGGCGCGACGCGGTCTTCGTTGATGACGCGCAGCGGGCCAAACTGGATGTGGCGGGGATCGTAATAATCGGCGAACGAAAAGCTGTGATACGACTTGAGCCAGCCATGGTCCGCATACCCGCGCTCTTCAGACTTACGGATTTCAATCATTTTGATGGCCCTCCTTGTGGCCGGGGCCGCCGCCCGGTTTTCGGTGTTGCTTCTAGGTCAGCGGCGTTTCGATGCTAGGCAGTGTAGAACCGCGGGAGTATATTTACGGGCACCGTCTTAGAAGCAGTCGTTCAGAAAATCTGAATATGCCCCTCTCCCTCGAATCCCTTGAAGTCCTTGACGCCATCGAGCGCAAGGGCAGTTTCGCCGCCGCCGCCCACGAAATGGGCAAGGTGCCATCGGCGCTGACCTATGTGGTCCGCAAACTCGAGGAAGACCTCGATGTGCTGCTGTTCGACCGCCGGCGCCACCGCGCCGAGCTGACGCCGGCCGGCCGCGCACTGCTGGACGAAGGACGCCATCTGCTGCACGCCGCCGACGACCTCGCGCGCCGCGTCAAGCGGCTGGCCACGGGCTGGGAAGCCAACCTGAACATCGCCGTCGACGATCTGGTCAATTTCCGCGCGCTGTTGCCGGTGATCCAGGATTTCTACGCCGAGAACACCGCCACGCGCCTGCGATTTTCGAAGGAAGTGCTCGGCGGCACATGGGACGCGTTGATCAGCAACCGTGCCGACATGATCATCGGCGGCGCCTACGAAACCCCGAGCACGCAGGGCTTCCAGGTGCGTCCGCTGGGGAGCATCCCGTTTGTATTCGCGGTCGCGGCGCATCATCCGCTGGCGTCCGAGCCGGGCCCGCTGACGACGATCCAGATCGCCAAGCATCGCATCGTGGCGGTGGGCGACACATCGCGCAATCTGCCGGCCCGCACGCATGGCGTGCTGGCCGGGCAGGACGTGCTGGTGGTGCCCACCATGCGCGACAAGCTCGAAGCGCAGATCCGCGGGCTCGGTTGCGGCTGGCTGCCGGCGCCGATGGCCCAGCCGCATATCGAGAACGGCGTGCTGCAGGTGCGCGAGACCGTCGAGGTGCGCGCGCCCGGCAACTTCAAGGTGGCATGGCGCACCAACACGCGCGGCAAGGCGCTGCAGTGGTGGGCCAGCAAGCTTGAGGACCCGCGTCTGGCACAGGCACTGATGCAGCAGTCGCCGCAGGGGCAGACGGAGTCGATCGAATAGCCTGTGGCGCTCGAGAAAACCATGCCGCAACGCTATCGGGGGCGCTTTGCCCCCTCCCCGACCGGCCCGCTGCATCTTGGCTCCCTCGTCACCGCGCTGGCCAGCTGGCTGGACGCCCGCGCGCATGGCGGCGACTGGCTGGTGCGCATCGAGGACATCGACTATCCGCGCTGCGTGAACGGCGCCGATACCGACATCCTGCGCACGCTGGCCTTGCTGGGCCTGCATCCGGATGAGCCGCCGGTCTGGCAGAGCCGCCGCGAAACGCTATATGCCGACGCCCTGCGCCGGCTCGATGCAACCGGTCATCTCTATCCATGCGGATGCTCGCGCAAGGAGATTGCCGATTCCCTCGTGCACGTGCGCGAGCGGCATCAGACGCTCGGGTATCCGGGCACCTGCCGCCATGGCCTGCACGGCAAGCTGCCGCGCGCGTGGCGCGTGCGCGTGCCCGATGGCACCGCCGCAATCATCTGCTTTGACGATCGCTGGCAGGGCCGGCAGTGCCAGAACCTGGAAACCGAACTGGGCGATTTCGTGCTGCGGCGCGCCGATGGGCTATGGGCCTATCAGCTCGCCGTGGTGGTGGACGACGCGGCGCAGGCGATCACGCATATCGTGCGTGGCGCCGACCTGCTCGATTCCACGCCGCGCCAGATTCATCTGCAGCATCTGCTTGGCATGCCGACGCCTGCGTATCTGCACGTGCCGGTCGTGGTCAATGCGGCCGGGGAAAAACTGAGCAAGCAAAGCGGCGCGCAGGCGCTGGATACGACGACGCCACTCGCAACGCTGCGGCAGGCCGGTGCGCATCTGGGTATCGTGAATGGGGAGGCAACGATCGAGGCGTGGCTGGCGGCGGCTACCGCTCAATGGGCGTCCCGGTGGGTCGGGCAGCGCGCGCAGGCGTAACGCGGCGGGCGCATTGGATAGCGGGCAGCCGACGATAAGGGACGGCAGATGCTCGCCAAATCGAACCAGGCCAGGACGGCCCGAGGCCACCAGTACGGCAAGGTGCCGGGCTGACGCGCGAATGGCGCCCGCCCGCGAGCGCTTGGGAACTTACGACTTGCGCGGCACGCCGCCCAGCAGTGCGGCAACGGGGCGCTTGGTGGTCTGGCGGCCGCGCGTCAGCGCCGCGGCCAGTTGGTCCTCGGCCTGGGGCGCCGGCGTGTAGTTGCCCGAAGGCTCGTACGGACGGGAGAAGAACGGATCGTCCGACGGGCGGAAAGCCTGGCGGCCGGCGGGTTCGGTACGGCGGCGGCGCGTGGATTCCTCGCCTTCGCCGTTCTCGCGCGGGCGGCGCGTGTCCGTACGCTGGCGGCGGCGCTCGGCATCTTCCTGACGCGCGCGCTCGCCGGTCGGGTCGAAGCCTTCGAGCGTGCCGCGCGGCACGCTGCGCTTGATCAGCTTCTCGATATCGGCAAGCAGGCGGTCATCGTTGCCCGGCGTGTAGATCGACAGCGCATCGCCGCTGGCCCCGGCGCGGCCCGTGCGGCCGATACGGTGCACATAGTCTTCGGCGCTGAACGGCAGGTCGAAATTGATCACGCACGGCATGGCCGGAATATCGAGCCCGCGCGCGGCGACGTCGGTGGCCACCAGGGCGTCGATCGTGCCGTTCTTGAAGCCTTCGAGCGTCTGCATGCGCTCGGTCTGCGTCTTGTCGCCGTGGATCGCCGCGGCGTTGATGCCTTCGCGCTCAAGATGCCGCGCCAGGCGCGAGCAGCCGATCTTGCTATTGACAAAGACGATGCACTGCTTGGACTGCTGCCCGGTGGCGCGCTGCTTGAGCAGATGCACCACGGCCGCCTGCTTGTGGCCGTCGGCAACCTGGTACACCATCTGGCGCACGTTTTCGTTGGTCGAATTGCTGCGCGCCACTTCGATCGTCACCGGCTGCTTCAGGTAGCTCGACGCCAGTTTCTTGATTTCGGGCGAGAACGTGGCCGAGAACAACAGCGTCTGGCGCTGTGCCGGCAGCAGGTTGATGATGCGCTGCAGGTCGGGCAGGAAGCCCATGTCGAGCATGCGGTCGGCTTCGTCGAGCACCAGCATCTGCACCTGCGACAAATTCACCGATTTCTGCTGCACGTGATCGAGCAGACGGCCCGGCGTTGCCACCAGGATTTCCACGCCGCGGCGCAGCGCGTCGGTTTGCGGATTCATGTCGACGCCGCCGAAAACCACCGTGCTGCGCAGGTCGGTGTGCTGAGCGTAGCGCGCAACGTTGTCGTAGACCTGATCGGCCAGTTCGCGCGTGGGCGTCAGCATCAGCGCGCGTACCGGGTGGCGGGCCGGCGACGCGCTGGCGTTGGCCATCGGCAGCAGGCGCTGGATGATCGGCAGCGCAAAGCCGGCGGTCTTGCCGGTGCCGGTCTGCGCCGCGCCCATGACATCCTTGCCCAGCAGCACCACGGGGATGGCCTGCGCCTGGATCGGCGTGGGCTTGGTGTAGCCCTGGTCGGACAAGGCGCGCAGGATTCGCGCGTCCAGCCCGAAGCTTTCGAACGTCTGCTCTGCGGCTGGGGTCTGGTCTGGGGTGGTTGTCATCGTCATCAATGGAGTGTCGGTGCAGGGCGCGGAGCCGAGGCAACGGACACGCGTCTGGAACTGGTCAACGGGCCGCTCGCAGCCAAAAACTGGCGAACAGATGAATTGCCCGGAAAATCAAAGACTTGGATTCTACCACCAGAGTCCCGGGGACGGACATCGGTGCGCCAGGCAGTATTGCGGTCCGCCATGTCAAGCGCATGTCAACAGCGTGTCACACAAGCTCGCGAGCATAGCGCGCCGGCCGAGCGCCGCTACGACCATGACACCAGACCACACCCTACGATCACCCATGACCGCCACCCAGCCCAGCGACAGCACCCGCCGCAGCTTTTTGCGCACCTCCAGCCGCTTTCTCGGCCTTGGCGCCGGCGTGGCCGTGCTGGGGCCATCGGCGCTGGCCGCCCCGGCCGTGATATCGGCGAGCCGCCCCGGCGCGCCCGACGGCATCCAGTTGGGCGATCCGTCGGACGACGGCCTTGTAGTGTGGGCTCGTGCCGAGCGCCAGTCGCGCATGGTGGTCGAATACTCCACCGCGCCGGACTTTCGCAATGCGATGCGGATTTCGGGCCCGCTGGCCAGCAGCGAGACCGATTTCACGGCGCGCACCCAGCTTACCGGCCTGCTGCCGGGCCAGCAGTACCACGTGCGCGTGGCGTTCGAAAACCCGGGCGAGCGCCGCGGCCTGGGCGCATGGATGGAAGGCGGCTTCCGCACCCGCGCACTGACGGCCGACCGCCCGATCCGCTTCGTGTGGTCCGGCGATACGGTCGGCCAGGGCTGGGGCATCAATCCGGACCTTGGCGGCATGCGCATCTACGAAGCCATGCGCCAGCGCAATCCCGATTTCTTCATCCACAGTGGCGACACGATCTACGCCGACAGTCCGATCAGCGCCGAGCAGAAGGCCGAGGACGGACGGATCTGGCGCAATGTGGTGACCGAGGAAGTCAGCAAGGTGGCCGAAACGCTGAAGGAATTCCGCGGACGGCATCGCTACAACATGATGGACGTCAATGTGCGCCGCTTCGCGAGCCAGGTCCCGCAGATCTGGCAGTGGGACGACCACGAGGTGACCAACAACTGGTCCGACTCGAAAGACCTGTCGGCCGACGCGCGCTACACCGAAAAAGACGTGCGCCTGCTGGTGGCGCGCGGCAGCCGCGCGTTTCTGGAAAACGCGCCAATGCGCTGGCACCGCCAGGGTCTGGCCGAGCGCGTGCATCGCAAGATCGCCTACGGTCCGCTGCTGGACGTGTTCGTGCTCGACATGCGCAGCTTTCGCGGCCCGAACGGCTACAACCGCGAGGCGACCGAAAGCGCCGCCACCGCATTCCTGGGCAATGCGCAGATCGATTGGCTGATGGCAGAGCTGGAAGCGTCGCAGGCCACATGGAAGGTCATCGCCGCCGACATGCCGATCGGTCTTGGCGTGCCCGACGGCAAGGACGCGCAAGGCCGTGAACGATGGGAAGCGATCGCCAACGGCAACGGCCCCGCGCTGGGCCGCGAACTGGAAACCGCCCGGCTGTTGTCGCGCATCAAGGCAGCGGGACTGCGCAACGTGGTGTGGCTGACCGCCGACGTGCACTACTGCGCGGCCCATCACTATGCGCCCGAGCGCGCGGTGTATCAGGATTTCGACCCGTTCTGGGAATTCGTCGCGGGCCCGCTCAACGCCGGCAGCTTCGGACCGAATCCGCTCGACAACACGTTCGGCCCGCGCATCGTCTACCAGAAGGCGCCGACGGCGCAGAACATGTCGCCGTTTGCCGGTTTCCAGTTCTTCGGCGAAGTCAATATCGATCCGGCGTCGCGGGCGATGACGGTCGACCTGCGCGACATGAACGGCGTGTCGCAATTCCAGCAGACACTGCCGGCGCAGGCCTGAAGCGCGCCGCCGGGGCGACGCGGACCGGCACTGCGCGGCGGCAAGGCATCAGTCGCTCTTGATGTTGTTGTCCTTGATGACCTTGCCCCACTTCACATAGTCGCCCTGCATGCGCGCGGCCAGCTGATCGGCCGGCAGATACGAAGCCACGGTGCCGGCGCCGAGCATCTTCTGCTGCACGGTCGGATCGGCCAACGCACCCTTGAGCGCAGCCGACAACTTGGCGACCACGTCCTTCGGCGTGCCGGCAGGCGCCAGCAGCGCGCCCCACGACGTCGCGTCGAATCCCGGGAAACCCTGCTCGGCCACGGTCTTGACATCGGGCGCAAACGACACGCGCTTGATCGACCCGACCGCGATCGGGCGCAGCTTGCCGGCCTTGATATGCGGCAGCGCGGCGATCATGTCGGAGAACATCATCGGCACCTGTCCGGCCAGCAGGTCGGAAATCGCCGGTGCGCTGCCCTTGTACGGCACGTGCTGCACATCGAAATGACCCAAATTCTTCAGCAGCTCCGTCGACAGATGCCCGAAGCTGCCATTGCCGGCGCTGGTGTAGTTCATCTTGCCCGGGCTGGCCTTGGCCTTGGCGATGTACTGCTGCAGGTCGGTCACGTCCGGGAGCGCGGTGGGATTCACGACCATCACGATCGGCAGCTCATAGGCATTGCCGATCGGCGTGAAGTCCTTGAAGACGTCGTAGGTCCGGCGCGGCAACAGGTGCGCCGCCAGCAGCGCGGGCGTGGCCAGCATCACCAGCGTATAGCCATCGGGCGCGGCCTTGGCCACGGTATCGGTGCCGATGGTGCCCGACGCGCCGGGGCGGTTGTCGATCACGATGGTCTGCTTGAGCGTTTCGCCCATCTTCTGGCCGATGATGCGCGCCGCGGTGTCGGTCGGGCCGCCGGCAGGGAACGGCACCACCAGGCGGATCGGCTTGTCCGGATAGTTCTGTTGCGCGAACGCGCTCACGGATACGAACGGCAGCGATGCTGCCAGGGCAAGCGCGCCCAGCGCGAGACGACGGGATTGACGATGGTGTTGCACAGTGTTTCCTCCAATATCGATCGGCCAAACCGGGGGCGGCCGATGCGTTTCTAGTGTTGGGAGAACGATTGCAGGGGCGATCCTTCGGAACGCGCTGCGGCGCGCTCAGAGTTTCATTACGTCCGGGCGGAACAGGCGCGCATCCATCAGGCGCAGGTCATCGGCCACGGCCACCGGCGTGGCGCACTGGTCGAGCACGTCGCGCCGCAAATCGATGCCGGGCGCGATTTCCACCAGCGTGAGACGCGGCTCGCCATCGGCATCGGCGCGCATCTCGAATACCGCGCGCTCGGTCACGTACAGCACCGGAATGCCCAGCGACGCCACGTACGGGCCGTTGAAGCTGAGGTGCGAAACTTCCGGCACGATCTTCTTCACGCGGCCTTCCTTGGCGATTTCCAGCCGGCCGTCTTGGGCGCGGATCTCAAGCCCGCCAGCGGTCAGCGTGCCCATGAAGACCACGGCGCGCGCGCTCTGCGTGATGTTGATAAAGCCGCCGACACCAGCGATCAGCGCGCCCTCACCTTCGCCAAACTTGCTGACGTTGACGTTGCCGTGACCATCGAGTTCGGCCAGACCGAGAATTGCCAGGTCGATGCCGCCGCCTTCGTAGAAATCGAACTGCGCGGGCTGGTCCACCACGGCCTCCGGATAGGCCGATGCGCCAAAGCTGAGGCCGTCGGCCGGCGTGCCGCCGATCGGCCCCGCCTCCACGGTCAGCGTGAAATTGCCGAGCCCGGCCTGATGCGCAAGCGCGCCGACCGCCGCGGGCATGCCCACGCCCAGATTGACCACGCGCGGCTTGCGCGCGGCAAGTTCCATCACAGCGCGACGCTGGACGATGGTGCGCGCATCGAGCGGCGCGGACGCCGGCGGCAGCGCCTCGGCTTCGCTCGCCTTCTCGGCGGCATCGGCCGCCTCGCCGCGCCACGGCCGGACATACGCCTCGTTATAGGCCTCCGCAAATGTCATCTGGTGATGGGCGGGTTGCTCGCTGACCACCACGTAATCGACCAGAATGCCGGGCACATGAATGGCCTGCAGGTTCTGGTGATAGTCGACGAGCGATTCGACCTGCGCGATCACGATGCCGCCCGAGTTGTGCGCGGCCTGCGCCATCGCCAGCAGTTCGTGGTGAAACGCCTCGCGATGCGTGCTCAGGTTGCCGCGCGGATCGGACGCCGTGCAGCGAATCAGCGCGCAATCGATGCGGAAACTCGGATAGAACAGATATTCGTCGCCGCGAAATTCCACCGCCTCGACCCAGTTGGCGGTGCCGGCGGCGATCGCGTTGCGCGCGCGCTCGTTCACTGCGCCGCCGTGGTAACGCGGATCGAGCCCGCTGCGTGGATCGACAAACGTGTGCAGGCCGATCTTGGTCAGCACGCCGGGCTTGCCGCCGGCGATGGCGCGATACAAATGCGTCAGCACGCCTTGCGGCAGATTGAATCCCTCGCATTGCTCGTTCATCGCCAGCGTGGCCAGCCGCGTGGCCGAGCGCCAGTGACCACCCACGATGGCGCGCGTCATGCCGGCGTTGCCGAAGTGATTCGCCCCGCGTGCGCCACGGTCGCCCTGCCCCGCGGAATAGACCAGCGTCAGATCGCGCGGCATGGCGTCACGCAGAAAGCGCTGCTCGAGCGCCTCGGTCACGCCTTCTGCATGGCCCGCGCCCACAAACCCCGCGCTGGCCACGGTCCAGCCGCTCTGGACGAGTTCCGCCGCCTGCGCGGTGGTGATCACCTTCATCGCTGTCTCCTGAGTCTTGTGCCGTCGTGGTTTCTACCGATCCACGTTTTGCGAACAAAAGTTCGCGAAACGCTATCATACGGATCGGACAGCCGGACGCAAGTCCGGTAAGACCCGCAGATGCCGTTCATTTCCCATTACTCATGCCGCGAAGCAACGCCCAGCACGCCGACGACGCTCCCGAGGCGCCAAAGAAAGAAGAGCTGCTCGATTCCCTGACCAAGGGGCTCGCCTTGCTGCGCCTGTACGCCAGCGGCGTGGAGCGGCTGACCATGCAGGACGTGGCCGAACAGCTCGACGTGACGCGCGCCGCGGCGCGCCGCCTGCTGCTGACGCTGGCGCACAACGGCTACGTCGCCCAGCAAGGCCGCCAATTCGTTCTGACGCCGAAGGTGATGGATCTGGGCTACGCGTACTTTGCGTCGATGAACCTGCCGCAACTGGCACGTCCCTATCTGCAGGCGCTCTGCGCCGAAGTGGGCGAGAGTTGCTCGATCGGCATGCTCGACCGCGAATCGGTGGTGCTGGTGGCGCGCGAGGAACCGAGCCAGTTGTTGCGGGTGGACATGGCGATTGGCCGGCGCATGCCCGCCTACGCGCATTCGCTGGGGCGCGTGCTGCTGGCCGGGCTGGACGACGACGCACTGGCCGCCTATCTCAAAGGGGCCGAGTTGCGCAAGCTGACGCCGTTCACGGTCGATTCGCGTCCCGCGCTGGCGCGCAAGCTGGCGCAGGTGCGACAGGACGGCTACTGCACGCTGATCAGCGAACTGGCCGACGGTTTCGCCGGGATCTCGGTGCCGTTGCGCGATCAGAGCGGCAAGGTCGTGGCGGGGCTCGGCATCAGCATGGTGCTGGGCAGCCGCGACGCCGCGCGGCTCGAGTCGCATCTGCTGCCGCCTCTGCAGCGCGCGGCCGCGAAGATCGAGTCGATTCTGAAAGCGCGCTGACCTCGGCGCACGCCATCTCGTCATCCGCAGCCGCACCGGCCGCGCCGCCAATAAAAAGCCCCGCAGGCCGGGGAGGTCGCGGGGCAGAAGTGGTAGCGGGGCAAGGATCCTGTTGCCCCGCTGAATATCTTGCAAGATCACGACGCGCCGCACATCACCCGATTGTGGGGAGCTTGGTGGGGTAGCGTACCGAGCCGAGACGTGAGGTGGTCCAAACGCCGCCCGAGCGCGGCGCGATGTGACCCATGCGGGTGACGCGGCGCGGTTAGGCGTGCGGCAGCGCTACAAATGAAGGAAATCGCTCGACCGATTCCGTGAACGCCGCCAACGCAGGATGCTCGGCCGGATCGACCTTACCCGGCAGCAACGCCTGGGTGAAGGTCCACACCACGGCAGCGGTCAGCCCGGCCTGGTCGAGCGCCTGCTCGGACGACGGCAGCGGCAGCGTGGTCATTTCCCGCTCCAGCAACGCGAAGGCGCTGTCACGCTGGCCATCGACGCGCGCCACCCACGGCGCGTGCATTTTTTCCGACGGGCGGAGGTTGTGTTCGTAGACGTTCTGTACCGCCTTCTCGCATGCCGCCAGCGCCAGCCCGACGATGCGCAGCGCACGCTGACGCGCCGGCAGGTCCGACGGCATCAGGCTGCGTCCTGCCAGCGCCTCGGCATAGTCGATGATCAGCGTGGAATCCATCAGCACGACGTCGTTATCGCAGACCAGCGTGGGCGCCTTGACCACGGGATTGATCGCGCGAAACTGCTCGAACGTGCTGAACACCGATACCGATTCGTGCGCATACGGCACGCCAAGCAATCGCATCGCGATGGCGGCGCGGCGCACATAGGGAGAATCGAGCATGCCAATCAGTCTCATCTTGCGGGCTCCAGGTCATCAAATTCGGAAGGCGGCACGCCGGATCGAAAGCCGCCGGGCGCCAAGCGCGTCGCGGCGGCCGCCACAGCGCTGAAGTCTAACCAGATCGCTCGCGTCCTGTGCAAAAACGGCCGGAGCATCGCGGGTGCATTGGCAGCCGCATTACACCAAGGCAATTTTTGATCACTTCAATCATTTTTATGATCAAACTAGTCAATATCGACCATTTCGCCTACACTGCCGCCCAAGATTGATCGTTTCGATCAATCACCTGATCACAACACACAGGTTGCCGCACCCCACGCGGCAGGAGACGACGATGCAGATTCATATCAAGCGCGCCATCGAGCGCGTGCCGGGCGGCATGATGATCGTGCCGCTGCTGATCGGTTCGCTGGTGGCCACGTTTATCCCGGATGGTCCAAAGTTCTTTGGGTCGTTCACCAATGCGCTGTTCACGGGCGCGCTGCCGATTCTGGCCGTGTTCTATGTCTGCATGGGCGCGAGCATCAACATCAAGGCCACGCCCTATATCGTCAAGAAAGGCGGCGTGCTGTTTGCCACCAAGGTTGGCACTGCCATTGTCCTTGGCGTGATCCTCGGCCACTTCCTTGGCGAAGCGCCGGTCAGCGCGGGCATGTTCGCGGGGTTGTCGACGCTGGCGGTGGTCGCCGCGATGAACGACACCAACGGCGGCTTGTACATGGCGCTGATGGGACAGTACGGCAAGCCCGAGGACGTTGGCGCGTACACCATCATGTCGCTGGAATCCGGGCCGTTCCTCACGATGGTGACGCTTGGCGTGGCCGGGCTTTCCGCATTTCCGTGGCCCACGCTGGTCGGCAGCATCCTGCCGCTGATGCTGGGCATGCTGCTCGGCAATCTGGATCGTGAAATGCGCGATTTCCTGAGCAAGGCCGTGCCAGTGATGATTCCGTTCTTCGCGCTGGCGCTGGGCGCGGGACTCGATCTGCACAAGGTCTGGCAGGCCGGCATGCTGGGCCTCGGGCTTGGCGTGGCGGTCGTGGTGGTGACTGGTACCACGCTCTATATCGCCGATCGGCTCAGCGGCGGCACCGGCGTGGCCGGTGTGGCGGCCGCCAGCACGGCCGGCAATGCGGCCGCGGTGCCGACACTCGTCGCCGCCGCCAATCCGGCCTACACGGAAGCCGCGAAGCACGCGACGATCCTCGTCGCCGCCTGCGTGGTCGTGACCGCCGTGATGACGCCGTTGGTCACTGCATGGGTAGCGCGTCGCGTGGCCGGCAACGCCGGAGCGGCAGTCGGGCGGTCGCCGGCATGAACTGGCTGATCATCGCCGACGACCTGTCCGGCGCGGCCGACTGCGCGATCGGCTTTGCCGCGCACGGCGCGCGCACGGTCGTCACGTTGAACGCGGACACAGTGGCCGACATCGCGCATGCCGACGTCATTACCGCCGACGCGGACAGCCGCCGCATGGCCCCGCAAGACGCCGCCGCGTGCAACCTCGACGTGTGGCGCCGCGCCGATGGCCAGGAACGACGCCTGTACAAGAAGATCGATTCCACGCTGCGTGGCAACTGGGCCGCGGAGACTGCGGCGTTACAGCCGGCGGCCGGGCTGGCAATCGTTGCACCTGCATTTCCCGCCACGGGCCGCACCACGCAGGACGGGCGCATGTTCGTCCACGGGCAGCCGCTCGAAGACACCGACATCTGGCGCGTGGAAAAGCTGCGCGGTCCCGCCGACATGGTCGACCTGCTGGCCGCGCAAGGTCTGCGCACGGTGCGCATGCCACTCCAGACGCTGCGCGCCGGCGCCGCTGCCACGCGATCGCAACTGGCCGCGTGGATCGACGCCGGATTTCACGCTGTGGTGTGCGATGCGGAGATCGAGCAGGATCTGCTCACGTTGGCCGCAGCGTCGCTCGCACTGGATGCCGCGCACTTCTGTGTCGGTTCCGGCGGCCTGGCGCGCGCGCTGTCCATGGCGGCGCCGCAGCCTGCGCAAGCGCCCGCCGGCGGCGTTACCCATCGCACCGGACCGGTACTGGCACTGGTCGGCAGCATGTCCGGCATTTCTGGCAGGCAGACGGCATACCTGTGCGAGCGCACGGCAATCGACTGCCTGAGCGTCGCGCCGCAGGTGCTGCGCAATGGCGTCGCCCATGCGGACTGGCACGCCACACAGCAATCGATCGGCGCCACGCTGCGCGCCGGCCGCGATATGCTGGTCAGCATCGGCCGCGACGACGCCTTCGACCCGGCGGAAGGTCCGCGCCTTTCCACCGCGCTGGCGGCGCTGGTGCTGCCGCACTTCGCCCACGTCGGCGGCCTGATCGCGACCGGCGGCGAAACCGCACGCGCGATGCTGTCCGCCGCAGGCATCGACGCTCTGGCGCTGCTGCGCGAAGTCGAACCCGGTGTGCCGTTGTCGGCCACCCTGGAATCCCCCGCCCGGCGCGTTGCCACCAAGGCTGGCGCGTTCGGCACCGAAGCCGCGCTATGGCTGGCCTGGCAGGCCATGCGCCAAGACTGAGATGGACAAATGAGCGACTACATTCCGATTATCGGCATCACGATGGGCGACGCCACCGGCATCGGCCCCGAAGTCATCGTCAAGAGCCTGGCGCACGACAGCGTTTACGCCCAATGCCGCCCGCTGGTCATCGGCGACGCGCGCCGTCTCGAACTGGCCGCCAGGCTGGTGAACTCCACGCTCAAGGTGCGCGCCATCGGCTCGCCCGATGAAGCGCGCTTCGAACCTGGCACGATCGACTGCATCGACCTGGGTCTGATTCCCGAAGACCTGCCTTTCGGCAAGATCTCGGCCGTGGCCGGCGACGCCGCGTTCCGCTATATCGAGCGTGCCGTCCAGTTGACGCAGCAGGACAAGCTGGACGCGATCTGCACCGCGCCGCTCAACAAGGAAGCGCTGCACGCGGGCGGCCACAAGTTCCCCGGCCATACCGAAATGCTCGCGCATCTGACCGGCACGCCGGAAGTTTCGATGATGCTGGTGGCGCCCAAGCTACGTGTGATTCACGTCACCACGCACATCGGCCTGATCGATGCCATCCGCAAGATCGAGCCCGGCCTGGTGCAGCGCACGATTGAACGCGGTAACACCACACTCCAGCGCGCCGGCATCGCCGCACCGCGCATCGGCGTGTGCGGCATCAATCCGCACGCGGGCGAAAATGGCCTGTTCGGCCAGGGCGAGGAAGAACAGAAGATCATCCCGGCAGTGGAAGCGCTGCGCGCGCAGGGCGTGGACGTGGAAGGCCCGCTGCCGGCCGATACGCTGTTCTATCGCGCCGGCCGTGGCGATTTCGATCTGGTGGTGGCGATGTATCACGACCAGGGACACGGCCCGGTCAAGGTGCTGGGGCTTGAAGCCGGCGTCAACATTACCGTGGGCCTGCCCGTGATCCGCACGTCGGTCGATCACGGCACCGCGTTCGACATCGCCGGCAAGGGCATCGCGGACGAGCGCAGCCTGCTGGAAGCCCTGCGCCAGGGCGCGGAACTGGCCACGCGCCGCGTCTGAGCGGGCGGGCCCGACAGGCCGCTCGGCCTGTGGCCCCGCTGCTGTAAGATCGGGGGTCCTTTGCGATCCCCTTTTTGTTGCCGCCACATCATGAAAGCCGCCGACCGCCGCCGCGCCATCCTCGAACTCGTACTCGCGGGAGAGGACGCCAATGTCGACCGGTTGACGGCAAGCCTGGGCGTATCCGAGGCAACGGTGCGCCGCGACCTCACCGCGCTGGCGCGCGAGGGCCGCATCGTGCGCACTTATGGCGGCGCCGCGGCGCTGATGCAACTGGGCGGCCACGAACCCGAAGCCTCGCTGGAAGAGCGCAAGGCGCTGCAGCGCGAACAGAAGGAAGCGATTGCGCGGCTGGCCGCCTCGTTCGTGCAGGACGGTGACGCCGTGCTGCTTGACAGCGGGACCACCGCCGCGGCCCTGGCGCGGCTGCTCGCAGCGCGCGAGGACCTGCACGTCTACACCACCAACCTGCTGGCGGTCACCGCCCTGGCGGGACTGCCGAAGATCCGCGTAACACTGATCGGCGGCGACGTTCGCCCTTCAAGCATGGGCACGTTCGGACCGCTGGCGCAGGTGGCGCTGTCGCGCATCAGCGTGGACAAGGCGTTCCTCGGCGCCGATGGCGTGGTGGCCGGCGTCGGGTTGTGCGAGGCCACCGCCGAGCAAGCCTATCTGAAGGAATGCATCATCCGCCAGGCCGCCGATATCTTCGTGCTGGCCGATTCGACCAAGCTTGGCCGCGCGCGCCAACAACACTGGACGCCGCTGGAACGCGCGTGGACGCTGGTGACGGACGCCGCCGCCACCGCCATCCAGCTCGATCCGTTCCATGCGTTGAAACAGGTGCGTGTCGCGGTAGCTGGCTGAACCACGAGGACAGCCTGCACGGCGCGGTCATCGATCGACGCGCTGCTCGGCCAGGATGCGTCGGCGCACACGGCGGCAACAGCAACGCTGCGCCTCCGTCGCCGCCGGCGCGACTGGTCAGGCCAAATCCAGTTTGCTGCCGCGCAGCTCGATCTTCACCGGATCGGTCTTTTTCCACTGTTTCTTCGGCACCACCAGCCGCCAGACGGTGTCCTTGTCGCCGCCACGGAACAGGGCAACGACGCCCACATATGCGGTGTCGGCATGCATCGGCTCTGCCAGACTCACGCTGGCGTCGGGACGCAACACGACGTCGCTGGTGGCCAGCACATCGGCCTTCAGCAGTTCCAGGTCATTCGATTCGAGTTGCGCGTAACTCAGCTGCTCGAACGTCTGCGGCGTTTTCAGCTGATAGACGCGCACCACCGTCGACAACGGTTGTCCCGCGCCACTCGGGTTCAGCGCGGCGCGGCTGACGAGATCGAGGTTCATCGTCTTGACCTCTGTCGTGAACGCCCATCGTGCCAAATCGACCGTACCGTCCGCTACCTTCTGCCCGACGCCGCAGCCCGCGACCAGCATGGCGGCCAACAATCCGATCGTGCTCCCAAACTGTCGCCTCATCGTTTTTATCCTCAACGTAATCAAGCTCGATGTTGTGCCGGCAGTGCGCCCCATTCAGCGGCGACGCACGCACGCATGACTGCCGCTCCAGATCCCCAGCCGAACGCGCGTGATGCGCGATGTCGACAGCCGGGATGCGTCGCCATCCGCACAGGCTGCGGCCGGGAGTTGCGTCGTGAAGCCGAGCCGCACTTGATCGCAACGCAAACCTGGCGCGGGCATCAGCGTCGGACGCACATGCATTTCAAGATGGGCATGCGCGACATAGCCAAGGTAGAAGCGCAGCAGGCCGATTAGTGCCTGGTTCAAGGGCTTACCCGGCATCAGCCCCAGCACGGTTTCACGCGACTGCGGCGTAATCACAACCCGCACGGCATTTGCACGATCGTAGAAGCCGCCGCCCAAAACACAGTTCTCGCCGAGCGGCATGCGATCGCCCTGATCGAGGCGCACCCAGACTGGATAAAACTCTTCCACCTTCACGTGCGCATCCGGCACCGCATCCTTCAGCACGCTGGCCAGGCCCTCCGTGGTGCGCGTGCGTTGCGTGCCAAGCCCGAGCATCGACAGCAGCCTGCGCGGTTCCAGCGGCTCGGCAGCATCGCCGCGCTGGCTCGTAGGCTCCGTGCCGAAGCCCAGCCCAAGCAGGCTTAGCAGACAGCGCGATACCTCGTCCCGGCCGCCCGGCCGGAAGCCCATCGGATAGCGATACTTCCGCGCGACGCGGTAGAACTGCGTCACGATGCGGTGGTGGAACAAGTCTAGAAACGCTGCGAGCGGCTCGGCCCCGTCGCGACGCTGCGCGATCTCGTCGACGAAATATGACGGCATGCGTGCATCGACGCCGTACAGCCCAAGGAACGTGGTTCTGACCACGGGCGGCGCGTCGGGAACATCGCCATCCCGCTCGACCATATGGATCTCGCGCGACGGAAAGCCCAGCTTGCCGTGCGATCGGAACCGCACTGGATCGCCCGCCGGCGAATCAGTCGTTCCGAGCGGTGCGCACTGCGGCGCCGCCAACTCGATCAGCTCGCAGAAGCGCAGAAAATTCATCAGCGGCGCATTGGCAAGCAACGTCGGCAATAGGCGGCTTGCCGCAGCGTTGGCATTCAAGGCATCGGAATCGATCAAAACGGCGCTCCTTCCGCCTTGCTGTCGGCCCAGGCGAGCCGGGCGCCGCTTGGCTGCGACACGATGACGAGGCGCGTATAGAGATTCACGCCGGCGTACAACGACAGAAACCGGTTAAGCATCTCGCCGAACAGCGCAACATCGCCTGCGCCGGCGAAGCGCGTACTGTCCAGCGTTACCTCGATTTCCACGCCACGCAGCAGGCCGCCCTTGACCAGCTTCTGCAATGGCCGATGGCCTACGTCCTTGATCGCTTCGATCCGTCTGCGGTTCAGTTCGCCGTCTGTCCAGTCGTATAACGCCAGGCTGCCGCGCAAGATTTCCGCATCGAGCAGCGAAAGGTAATTCGGCGCCAGATGGGACAACACGCGCCAGTGAAAGCGATCGGCCGTAGGCGGATACAGCGGTGCGGTAGGTGCGATGAGATTGCGCACTGCGACGATGCTCGTGAAGCCGCCGCGCATGCCGCTGATGCCGGCCTCGCGCAGGCCCTTGCGCGGCAACATGCCATTGGTGCCGGTCACCGATAGCGACAACGTTTCGTCCGGCAACGATTGCTGCTGGTCCCACGCATGACCGCCGAGCACCAGCCACGTGTCGAATCGGCCCGATGCGCCGCGCCGCACGCGAGTGTGGAAGTACCGCTCGGGCATCTCGTGGCGCAGCATGCCGCCACGATGGCGAAATGCCGCGAACGGGGTGTATTCGAAGCGCCGGCCGCTGCCGGCCTCGAAGCCGCGCACCGCATCGACCGCGTATGCGTCGACATGCTTGCCGTGCTGCTGCGTGCGCACGCGGTACTCGCATTCGAAATGATTGACGGAAACCGGATCGGCTTCCAGCTCGAACAGATTGATGATCGGCGTACAGAACAGCCGCACGTTCTCCGCCGAGAAGCGCATGTCGTCCGGAAACGGCTTGGCCAGCACCACTTCCACATCGACATGGGGCGCATCGTGGGGAATTGCGTCAAGATCGAGTCCCACAAGATCCACGAACATGAATTTCTCGGGGAAGGCAAAGTACTCGAGCAACAGTTGATAGCCGCCGAAGGCATTGTCCGGCTTTGGCCAAAGCCGTTCGTTTGCGTCGAATCCCGCTGGTTCCAGATGCAGGCCTGGCATCGCACGCGGTGCGCCCGGCCACCCCGTCCCCCCGGCCGGATTCGCGGGATTCGCCGGATCTTCCGGATTGGCCGAATTCGCTGAGTTGGCCGGGCTGTCCGGAATCCGAACCTGCAGCGCCAGCGGCTTCGCGGTCAACGCCGCATAGAGCGCCAGCGCGAGGGGGCGATCGCCATGAAGATAGAGCCGCAGACGAGGCACGGACAGCTGCTCGCGCCGGCCCTGCGTCTGCAGCGCCAGCCGCAAGCGAATCACCGAGCGGCCGTCCTCGCGCGTATAGGCGCCAGCTTCAGTCAGGCGCAATGGATAGAGGTCAACGGGCTGGGTTGTGCGATAGATGCACTCCACGCGCTCGCCCGAACCGTCGACCTGCGAATCCAGTGCGATCGGATCGGAGGTGACCTCCAGCCCGGCAGGCAACACCTCGTGGCGCTGCAGCGCGCCCAGATCCGGCGTCATCTCGAGGATCGACAGCGACGGAATCATGCGCAGGTAATGCGGCCAGAGCATGCTGACCAGTCCTTCGGTCAGTTCCGGCAGTTCATCGTCGAGTTTGTGTCGGAGGCGGCCCATCAGGAATGCAAAACCCTCGAACAGCCGCTCGACATGCGGGTCGCGCTCTCCGATCCGGTCGATATTGAGCATGCGCGCGCGGTCGGGAAAAGCCTGCGCGAATTCCTTGCCGGCCTCGCGGAGGTAGCGCATTTCCGCCTCGTAATAGCGCAGAATTTCGTTGTCTTGGGTCGAATGGTTCATTGGGTGTCCGCTACGGTTGGACGAGCGCTACAGCGCGGGCGGGATCGATTGCGGTCATCTCGCCGACAAGCGCGTCGATGCGCTGCGCCAGCGCCACCTTGTCCGCGTCCTTGCGCATCACGCGGATCTTCAGCAGCTTCACCAGATGATGCTTGGCTTCAAACGCCAGCGATGGCTCCCATCGCGCCAGATGAAAACGCTGGGCGGCGCCGTCGATTGCGGATAGCAGATGAAGAGCAGTGTCGATGCGATCGGCCCGCTCGGCGACGCGCGCCATGACCACCTGACGCACGAATCGATCGCGCTCGCCATCCTTCACCGGTAGGGTCTGCAGCCATGCAAACGCCGCGTCCAGTCCCTGCCGTGCGGCGATTTCGAGCGCCTGCGTTTCGGTCTCCGCCCAGTCCGTGCTGGCGGACGACACCGACACCGGCGAAACCGGGTCGCCGCGCTCGATGTCGCGCACGGTGGCGTGGCGCGCGATCCATTCCAGCGTCGTGTCGTCCGCGAACGGCGTGCCATCGGAAAACGCCAGGTGCTCGAGGCCGGACAGGCGGTCCAGCATCAATGCGCAATCGGTCGCCAGGAAATCGCGCAAGCACGCGAACGCGGCCCCCGCGTGTTCCTGCCCGACGAACGCGTAGTACTGCAAATCGAGCCAGAAGTGGTTGGCGCCTTCGGCAAAGGCCTGTTCGATCCGGTCGAGCAGTTCTGGCCACTGCTTTTGCAGCATCAGCCGCTTGAGCTGGGTCTGCAATTCGGCGCGCGGCGCGATCAGCCGCGTCTTGCGCGCTGCATCGTGCGGCGGCAATTCGGTGAGCGTATCCCAGCGAATGCAGCGCATCAGCCGGTAAGCGGCGAGATAGCCGTGCGGCTGGTCCCTGAGGTACTGCGACATTTGGCGCGCCTGATCGAGCAAGTCGCGTGTCGACGTCACTCTGTCAGCGGTTGGCACTGCCGACACCGGCGCGGTCTGCGGCAGGCGCGATCGGTCAATCATCGCGTTAGTCCCGCTGCCCGGGGATTCGACACGGTCGGCGAGCCGGCGAGTGAGGCCTTCCAGCGACGGGCGCGCACCTTCCGGCCATTGCGCGGTACGCGCCAGGATCAACGCGAGCGAGGACATCGTGCGTTCAAGTGGTGCGCCGGCAAGACCGTGTACGCGCTCGAGCCGGTCTGTGAATGTCGAGCCGGCCAGCCACTCCAACGCAGCCTTGCGGCTTTCGACACGCGCCGGCAACAGCTGCGCGTCGTAGCGGTCGATCAGCGCCGACAACAGCTCGAAGCCGTCGCCGACGCCTTCCGCTCCGTCGCGGCGCATGCGGCCATACAGGTAATACACCGCGAGCCGTACATCCTTTGCCACCGTCTTCAACAGCCGCTCGGATGCGTCCACGATCAGCGTGTCGTCGATATCGGACAGCTTGGCGACTTCATCCTTGATTGCCAGGAATGCATCGTCGTAGGAGGGATCGTCGCCGGTGGGCGCACCGTCGCGCACCGGCAGCAACCACGCTTCCCATCGCGCCTGCGAAGATCTGGCCAAGTCCGTTGGCGCGCGCGGACCGAACAATGCCTTGAGGAGCTTGTTGAACATGCGCTTGCGTCCTTAGTGACCCATGACACCGCTATAGCGCGAGACAGCTTGCGGATACGCTGCGGAATAGTGCGGGGTGATCGGGGCGGCGTGGGTGGCTGGTTCGCCTTCGCTTGGTGTCGTCATCGCGTTCGCAGGCGGCGCGACCGCGACCAATTGGCGTGGCAGCAAATATCCGCCACCATCGATGCGGATAAAACCGGCGCGTGAATCATGCACGTACCGATCGAAGAATCGGATCAGATTCGCGGACAGTTCGGGCGGATTCAACCACGCCTTCCAGTACGCCAGTTCATCTGCGGAGAGCGGTTCGTTTGTCTCGCGTCGCCCGCCCGCCGTCTCGATCGTGCGCAGGTATTCGCTGCGGTCGGTATTCCAGAGCTGGGTCAGATAGGAACGCCAGTTCATCGTATCGGCCTCGACCTTCAGGCGTCCGTGGTACTGCTGGATTCTTTGCAGCGCTTGTTGAATTTCGGGATCCGTCGAACACATGTTCTCGTACAGATCGCACGGCGCGTCGCCAAAACGCACCTTTAGCCAGCCATAGAAGAGACGCATGTGCCGAAAGACCTGATCTTCGATCCCGCTGCACCGGCCAATCGTGGCCATGTATTCATCGAACAACGATTTGAGCTCTTCGTCGTATTCGAAGAGCTCGGCGGTTGTTTTCGCTAACTCCGTGGGCGGTGTGAATGGCACCCCGCACATGACCGCCTCCAGCCGCATGCGGTTCAGCGCAAGGCGGCCGAGCAGATCAGACCGGCCCTGCTCATTGGGACGATAACCGCCGCCAATATCCGAGTGCACGCCTGGAAAAACCAGCTCCTCGCAGCTTGCGGCCGTGTCGCCCACCGGCGTCAGCGGGAAACAGGCACGCAGTTCGTGGCCCGAGACAATATGGCAGCAGCGCTCGACCTGTTCGGGAATATGCACAAGCATGTCGCTCAGGTTGTGCGCGGGCAGGCCCACCGATTCCACCGTGTCGAATAGTCCGAGAAAGCGGATATGGAGCGGCGCGGACTCTCCGTCCAGTGCGGTCCCACACGGCCAGTGCGGCACACCATCCTTCATCGTGCATTTGGCAAGCAGCCGGTTGACGAACGCGCGCGCCAACGTCGCGCCGCGCGAGAAACCGAATACGGCGATGTCGATGCGCGTGATTCGGTGGTTGTATTTCAGATACTCGTTAAATTCCTTCTCCGCCGTTGTCAAGCGCACGTCCCACCCCAACCCCGCGCCGCCGCCGAGCACCTCGCTGTCGCGCAGCTTTTCCCACCAGCTCGGATCGCTCGCATTGAGCGGAGTGCCGACGCCGGGATAGTAGAAGTCGTTGATAAGCGGGTCTTCCCTCTTCTTCACATGCCCCAGGTATAGGCGAGCGACATTGGAAAGCTTTAGCTTTGGCTCATCAACCTTGAGATTATTTCCAGTCCCGTCGAAAAAGAAGCTGAACCAAGGCTGCTCCTCACATGTCGCGCATGCCTCGAAGTCTCCGCCGTACAGTCCGAGCATGGTTTCAACCGTCCTCGCAAACGACTCGTGGGAGTCTGTGAACCAGTCCTGCATCCCTATTCTCCTTTTTGACGCATAACACGTTGACCTGAAAATAACTTGTCGACGCGTGGGCTCGGCAACCCGCCAGCTTCGCCGCGATCAGGAATAAGCTCCGCCTCCACCTCATGCTCGGAAAAGAATCGGACCAATAGGATGTTGTAAGCATCTTTCTTTTTTGGCATTGCACCCATGACGACGACATCGCGGCGGTATGTCCTCCACAGCGCCTCTTCTTCTCGACGCCCACCCACACGCCAGACCACCTTGACGGTCTGACCCACGCCCGGCATCAAGCCGCAGCAGATGTTCCCCGTCGTGCCGCCTTTCGAAAATTCGTTAAGGAGGACACTTCCGACTCCCGTATCCCTGCCGTCTTCGGCGTAGATCCAGAAGTCATAGATGAAGTCCTCTGTATAGTTGGCCCCCCACGCCGACGCCTCCACCCACCCGCTAGGTTGCCCGATGGCACAGCCGCCCAGCATCGCCAGCAATATCGCCACCGCAATCGCATTGATGATTCGCCTCATGCCCTTCCTCTTCCTGCGTGATTGAGATCGTCGTTCCGTCCTGCCCCCTTCATCACGGCTTGTCCGTGCCTCGCCGATAGATGCGGCTGGCCTGCGTCAATCGCAGCCGCGCGAGCGGCAGCTCGATGACGATTTCACAGCCGTGGAGGTGCTGGGTCTGGCGGGTCTGCAAGAAGCGCGTAATGCGGCCGGCAAGGCGGCAGGCTTCGGATCCATCGGACCGATCGATCAGGAACATGTCATCCCGATCCAGCTGGTCGGCGCGATCGAGCATCAGCGGATGCGTCGGCTGCACCGTCACGTCATAGGGCTCGCGCAGCCGCTGCACTGCTTCGAATGACAACACCGGCAGCGCCTTGGCGCTTGCTGTGCTGGGACCTTCCAGGAAATAGGCCTGGCGCACCGCCAGTCCCGCGCGCATGGCATCGCCGAAATCGCTGAGCTCCTTCCCTAGACCCGTCATGCGCTGGCTCCGTTGTGGATGTGGTCGTTGAGGTCGCTCTGCAAAGGTCTCCCCAAAGTTCAATGCTCCGCGCGCCGCACCTTAGAGGTTTCGTTTGGCAAATGGAATCCCTTCAGAGCCATCTCTTGTCGATCATCAAAAATTTGGCTCGAATTCATTCGAAATCTGAAATTGACTATTAATTTCTCGGACGATCACGTGGTATAGATTCGCATCCCGATGGAATGCTCGTCGCTGAAATGTATTACTAACATCTGATAGAAAAGGATTAAAGATGGCCGAAAGCTTTCAGAACGAAGTACCCAAGGCACGCGTCAACATCAAGCTCGATCTCCACACCGGAGGCGCCCAGAAGAAGCTGGAATTGCCGCTCAAGCTGCTTGTTATGGGCGATTACAGCAACGGCCGCGACACTCGCGCACTCACCGAGCGAGCAAAGATTTCCATCGATAAAAATAATTTCGATTCGGTACTAGCTGACCTCAATCCCAAAGCAAAAATTGCGGTAGAAAATACGCTCTCCGGCGATGCCACCGAGTTGCCGATCGACCTGGACTTCAAGTCGATGAACGATTTCAAGCCCGAGGTCGTGGCGGGCAAGGTCCCGGAATTGCGGGCGCTGATGGCGGCCCGCAATCTGTTACGCGATCTCAAATCGAACCTGCTCGATAACGCCATGTTCCGCCGCGAGCTCGAGAAAATTCTTAAGGATCCGGCGCTGTCGCAGCGACTCCGCGACGATCTGCAGAAGATCGGCAACGCGTCCCACGCCTCGGCCTCATCCCATTGATCGTCCCACTTGCGGAGCAAAGTCATGGAAAAACACGAAATCAGCGCGCGCGGGAACACCACCGAAGACGCTGCAACCATCGTTCTGGACGCCCCGGGCAAGAGTGTCTACGAGGCACTGTGCGAGCGAATCAATCTCACGCCGGTCCAGAGCACGCGCCCGGTGGAATCGTTCCAGAGCGCCGACTCGCTTTCCGAGTCTTCGCTGGACGAGCGCATCGCGCAGGCTATGAACGTATTCCTGAAACTGATTCAGGATTCGTCGCAACAGGTAGACCGACTGGACAAGAGTCTGCTCGATTTCCACATCGAGCATCTCGATCGCCAAATCAGCCGGCAGCTCGATGCGATCATGCACAACGAGACATTCCAGCAGATCGAATCAGCGTGGCGGGGTCTCAAGTTTCTGGTCGACCGAACCGATTTTCGGAAGAACGTAAAAATTGAAGTTCTTGATGTATCAAAAGACGCGCTACGTCAGGATTTTGAAGATACGCCGGAAGTCATCCAGAGCGGTCTTTACCTTCATACCTATATCCAGGAATACGACACGCCGGGCGGCGAGCCAATCGCCTCGATCATCTCGAATTATTCATTCGACCGCAGCGCGCAGGATATCGCGCTGCTGCGCAACATCGCCAAGGTATCGGCTGCCGCGCATATGCCATTCGTTGGTGCCGTATCGCCAGCGTTCTTCGGCAAGGAATCCATGGAGGAAGTCGCCAGCATCCGGGATATCGGCAATTATTTCGATCGCGCCGAGTATCTGAAGTGGAAGAGCTTCCGCGATTCGGATGATGCACGCTATATCGGGCTCACGCTTCCGAATTTCCTGGCGCGTCTTCCCTATGGACCGGAAACCGTACCAGTGCGTGCCTTCAACTATACCGAGGCGGTAAAGGGCCCCGACCACAGCCGTTACCTATGGGCCAATGCGTCGTTTGCATTTGCGGCCAACATGGTGCGCAGTTTCATCAAGAATGGATGGTGCGTGCAGATTCGCGGCCCGCAAGCCGGTGGGCTGGTCGAAGACCTGCCGATCCACCTGTACGACCTTGGGACCGGCAATCAGGCCAAGATTCCCACCGAGGTGCTGATACCCGAAACCCGCGAGTTCGAATTTGCCAATTTGGGCTTTGTCCCGCTCTCGTATTACAAGAATCACGACTTCGCCTGCTTTTTCTCGGCCCATTCGGCGCAAAAACCGGCGCTCTATGACACCAAGGAAGCCACTGCCAACAGCCGGGTCAATGCTCGCCTGCCCTATATCTTCCTGCTGTCCCGCATCGCCCATTATCTGAAGCTCATCCAGCGCGAGAACATCGGCACTACCAAGGACCGACGACTGCTTGAGCTGGAACTCAACACATGGGTCAAGACGCTTGTGACCGAGATGACCGACCCTGGCGACGAATTGCAGGCGTCGCATCCGCTGCGCGAAGCGAAGGTAATCGTCGAGGATATCGACGATAACCCTGGCTTCTTCCGCATCAAGCTCTTTATCGTGCCGCATTTTCAGATTGAAGGGATGGACATCAACCTGTCGCTCGTATCGCAAATGCCGAAGGCGAAGAACTAGCGTCGGCGCAGCGTCACTCCGATGTCACGCCGTCCGCCGCACGGTGTTGTTCCACCGTGCGGCGCTGATCCTGCGCCATGGCGCTTTCCGCAATTCAGTTGTGCATGATGAAGATAACCAGACCGCTGTGGGCGCAGGGCATTTTCATGACGCCGCAGCATTTCCAGCAACAGGCGTTGTGGGACCGTTATGCCGACGAACAGATCGCGCGCATGACGACTCCCGAGCCATGGGGAATCGTTCGCGTCGCCATCGATCAGCAGGCATTGTCGATTCATCGGCTCGTCGTCAACGATCTGGCGCTGCGCCTGCCCGATGGCGCCATCGTCGATACGCAGACTTCCGACTGGGTGCCGCCCGCGCGAGATATTGGGGACATCCCGTCAGGGCAGGAATCCGTGACGGTGTTGGCAGGCCTTGCACTGCTTGATGCGCAAGGTGGGAATTGCATCGACATCGGCGACCGACCACCGCGCCCACGCCGCTATTTGCGGGAGTACCTCGAGGTCGTTGATCTGCACGGCGAAGGAAAGGATGAAATCAGTGTCGAGCGGCATGCATTGGCACTGCTGTTCGACTACGAAACGCATAGTGACTACGTCACGTGTCCGATAGCGCGGCTGGTCCGCACCTCGCAGGGTCGTTTCGAACTGGATCCGACATTTGTCCCGCCCTGCTTGTTCCTGTCCGCGCACACGCGCCTCACCGAGCGGATGAGCCGACTATCGGAAATCCTGCTGGCCAAAAGTGCGAGCCTCGCGGTCCGGCGTCGGGAACGATCCGATCAGATCGCCGACTATGCCGTGGCCGATGTAGCGCTGTTCTGGCTGCTGCATAGCATCAATAGCAGTTGGCCGGAACTCGCGCGCCTGTGCGCAGCTCCGCAGCAGCACCCTGAGCGGCTGTATGCGCTGCTCGCGCGGCTGGCTGGCGCGTTGCTCACGTTCTCGACCGCGGAGTCGCTGCGCGCCATCCCGGCTTATGACCACTCGCGGATCGAGCCGATATTTTCGCAACTGGAAGCGCTGATCCGCGCGCTGCTCGACACTGTGATTCCGTCGCGTGTGATACCCGTCGCGCTGGAACACACGCGGCCTACCATCTGGACCGGTGCGCTTCATGACGAGCGACTAGTTGAGGGCGCCGATTTCTATCTGTCGGTCCAGGCGGAACTCCCCGCGCACGCGCTCCTCGATCAACTGCCGCGTCTATGCAAGGCCGGAGCACCGGACGAAGTTGCGCAGGTCGTGAACTCCGCGCTAACGGGTATCCCGCTCCGCGCCATGTCGCGCCTGCCGGCGGCGATTCCGGTACGCATCGAGAACCAGTATTTCGCCCTCGATGGTCAACACCCGGCCTTCAAACGCATGCTGGCGGCGCGCGCGTGCCAGTTCTACATTCCGGCTTCACTGCCGGAAGTTTCGCTCGAACTTTTTGCGGTGCTGCCAGAATGACTACACCTACTCCGATTCTCATGCCGCTGGCGCTGCGCGATACCGCGCTCACCGTCACAGAACTGCGCGACGCCGCGCAGCCCGCACTTGGTTTCGAGGGGTTCCGTAGCAAATGTCTCGACCAAGTAGCGCGGCTGCGAGAAGAACTGGTGGCGCAAGGTCATCCGGCCGATGTCATCGACGATGCCGCCTACGCGCAATGTGCGCTGCTCGACGAAGTTGCTCTGGGCAGGCTGGACGGCCTCGATCGCGACGCGTGGGAACGCGAGCCGCTACAGGTGTTGCAATTCCAGACCCACGATGCGGGCGAGGCCCTGTTCTCGCGCATCGAACGACGCCTCGCCGCGCCACAGCCGGTGACCGCCCTTCTTGCTGTCTTCGACGTCGTGCTGGGACTGGGATTTCAGGGACGCTACGCGCTTGGAGACGCAGCCGCCCGTGCCGCGCTGGTGTCCGCAATTGATGAACATCTGGTTCAAGCCGGATGGCGGATCGGCGACGGTCCGATTCTCGTCACCCACGACGTGCCCCGTCGACAGCACGCGTTGCCTCCCCTTGCCTGGGTGGCAATCGCCTGCGTGGCGGCGGCATCGATCTACGTTGCGCTGAATCGTTGGCTGACCGTTTCGATTGCCCGGCTCGCGAACTGAAATGACGCTCGCGACCGGCTATCCGCACCGCACTCTCGTTGTCTGGGGCACGGGACTCGCGCTCGCGTGGTTGGCGTTCAGCTCACCACTGCCGAGTGCGTCGAACGCTGTCATCGGCGCCATTGTCGTCGCACTGACGGTTGCGACAGTCATCCTGCTGAGTCGCCAGCAACGGACGCAACGCCACGCAGCGTTGCCGGTACTGGAATCGCTGTCGGCGTCGCTCGATGCGCTGCCGGGCGATATCCGGCGCAATACGCCGCTGATACTTGTATTGACCGAGCCCGGCGCCGCCGATTCGATGTTCCACGAATCCCCCACGACGGTCACCGACGCGGCGATCTGGATCCGTGTCGACAACGCCAGCGAACTCGCTCATATCGCCCACGCGCTGAGCCAATGGCGTGCTGGACAAGGCCCCGACGGCATCGCATGCATGGTCGGCGCCGATCATTGGACCGATTCGGCCATGCTGAACGCCGCGCTCCGGCGTTGGCAATCCGCAATTGGCGGGGCCAGCCGCGCGCTCGGCTATGCATTGCCAGTCTGCCTTGCCGTATATGGCGAGGAAACGGGCGACACCGACGACGCCTGCCCATGGTTCGGCATGTCTGGATCTGACGCAATTCAGGGGAAATCGCACGCGGCGCTGATCGCCGCGCGGGCGATGCAATACGCGCATGGCGCCACGCCTGAATGCCGCGCAGCACGCATGCGACGCGCCGCCCGTGTCGACGCGTTGGCGCGATGGAGTGTCGAGGCCGTGCTCCCCGCGTTTGTCAACGCGCGAACTCGCGAAGCCGAGCGCTGCCATCGGCTGAAAGTTGTGGCGTTCGGCGTTACGTTGATTTCCGGCACGCCCAATGTCGGCTCGTTATTAGCGAGATTCCGTCAACAGGTGACGGCATTGCGCCAGATCGAAACGGATGGACCCCGCTCATCGCCCTATCTTCCTGCGCCGCTTATCCAGGGCATTGGCGCTCAACCCGTGCGGCGCATTCTTCCGCAGGCGCTCGCCCACGCGCTGATCGTGCTCTTGATTGCGTTCTGTGCCGCGTGTGCCGCGTCGGCATGGCAAAACCGCGCGCTGGCCACGCGCGTCATCGGCCATATCGATCGCTATAGCGCCTTGACTCCCGATCAGGATGCGGCGCGGCTCGATGCATTGGATGCGATCAAGGCCGATCGTGACGAACTGGATCGCTATGCTCGCACCGGCACGCCGCTGCGACTCGGGCTGGGTTTCTATCGCGGCGATCCCTTGCTGAATCGTCTCAACGCGTTGATCGCGTCCTACCAGCCGCCCGCGCCGCCACCCACCACCATCGAACTCGACAGCCTGTCACTGTTCAACAGCGGCAGCGCGACGCTCAATCCCGGATCGAATCGCGTGCTGATCGACGCGCTAAGAATGATCGCGGCCCATCCCGATATGCGCGTCGTCGTCGCCGGACACACCGACTCGCTCGGCAACGCCCGCAGCAACATCCGGCTATCGCTGGCGCGCGCCGCCGCGGTCCGCGACTGGCTGGCCTACGCCGCGGAGCTGCCGCCGACCCGCTTCGCGATTCAAGGCTACGGCGACACACGCCCGCGCGCGTCGAACACTACGGAGACCGGACGCGCCGCAAACCGCCGCGTCGAGATCACGCTCGTCCCCGATTGCCGCGACGATCGTCGTGACGGTCGGATAACCGCGGGCCATCAGGCCTGTTCATTCCAGTAGAAGGAGAAAGAAGAAATGGCAATTCCCGCATACATGTGGATCAAGGACGATGGCGGCGCCGACATCAAAGGCTCGGTCACCGTGTCCGGCCGCGAAGGCAGCGTCGAAGTGGTGGCGTTCGACCACGGCGTTCATCTACCGACCGATTCCAATACCGGCAAACTCACCGGCACGCGCGTGCACAAGCCGGTCGTTCTGACCAAGGAAACCGACGCGTCGACCCCCTACCTCTACAAGGCCGTGACCAAGGGTCAGACGCTGCAGGCGGTCGAGATCAAGTGGTACAAGATCGATGACTCCGGCAAGGAGCAGGAGTACTTCAACACGCGGATGGAAAACGTGAAGGTGGTAGGCGTCACACCCAGGATGCTGGACATCAAGAACCCGGCGTTCGAGAAGCACAACCATCTGGAAGACATCGAACTGCGCTACGAGAAAATCACGTGGGCATACAAGGACGGCAACATCATCCACGACGATAGCTGGAACGAGCGATCGTAGTACGCAGCGACCGGCCCGTGCGGCCGGTCACCCCGCCTACGCGATCCACAATCGTGGCCCGCGCACGTCTTCAATATTTGTGCATCATCGCCCATGACTGCCTACGACCCCACCGCGCTCCTGCGTCGTCTGAATGGCCACTGCGCCCGAGCGCTCACCGAAGCCGCCAGCCTCTGCGAGACCCGCGCGCATCGCGACATCGAGATAGAACATTGGCTCATCAAATTGCTCGAGCTCGGAGATGGCGATCTGTTGGCGATATTGCGCATGTACGAGCTGGACGTCGATGGCATCTGGAACGCATTGCTCGCGGCGATCGACCGGCTTCCGCGCGATTTGCGTGGCAAGCCGGGGTTGTCGCCGCGTGTCGCCCAATGGTTGCAAGCCGCATGGATGCGCGCTTCGCTCGAGCCGAATCCCGACGCCGCGCCGGCCTCGATCCGCTCGGCGCACCTGCTCGCTGCGCTGGCCGATTCGCCCCATCTGTTGCGCGCGCCCGATGCGTGGCAGCTACTGTCGGTGTCCGCCGCACAGATCGAACGATTGACGACCCGGCTGGACAAGATTTCGGTCGAATCGCTTGCCCCATCGCCGCGCCTGACGGCGCCTGGCGAGGACCCTGCGACGCAGGAAGGGGCCTTCAGGCCCGATCTCGCGCCGGTTGCGCATGGTCAGGCTGATATGTCCGCGCTGGCGCGTTTCACTACCGACATCACCCAGAAGGCCCGCGATGGGAAGATCGACCCCGTATTCGGTCGTGATGCCGAGATCCGCCAGATGGTCGATATTCTGGCGCGCCGGCGCAAGAACAATCCGATTCTGGTCGGCGAGCCCGGTGTGGGAAAGACCGCGCTCGTCGAAGGCCTTGCGCTGAAGATCGCGGAAGGCGATGTACCCAGCGCACTTCGCGCCGTCAGCGTGCTGACGCTTGACCTAGGCTTGTTGCAGGCCGGCGCCGGCGTCAAGGGCGAGTTCGAGCAACGGCTGAAGAACGTCATCGACGCGGTGCAGCACGCGCCCACGCCGGTCCTGCTGTTTATCGACGAGGCCCACACGCTGATTGGCGCGGGTAATAACGCGGGCGGCGCGGATGCCGCCAACCTGCTCAAGCCCGCCCTGGCACGCGGCGAGTTGCGCACCATCGCTGCCACAACGTGGTCGGAATACAAGCAATACTTCGAGCGCGATGCCGCGTTGGAGCGCCGCTTCCAGATGGTCAAGGTTGACGAGCCCGACGACGACAACGCCTGCCTGATGCTGCGCGGGCTGAAGCAACGCTATGCAGGGCATCACGGCGTGCACATCACCGACGGTGCAATCGGCGCTGCCGTACGACTGTCGCGGCGGTATTTGACAGGGCGCCAGTTACCCGACAAGGCCATCGATCTGCTCGATACGGCCGCGGCGCGCGTTCGCATGAGCCGGGAGGCTACACCGCTTGCCATTTCGACCCGCCAGGCGCAACGCGCCGCACTCGAGATCGAACGCACCGCGCTGATGATGGATCAGGGCGCCACTGGCGTGGAAGTCGATGAGCGGCTGGCAGCCATCGATACGGAACTCGTCGCACTAGACAGCGAGCTGGAACACCATCGGCGCGTATTCGCTGAACAAACCGGCACGGCCGAAACGCTGATCGGGCTGCGGGATGCATGGCAAGCCACCGACGAGGCGGCGGCGCGGCGAGAATTGACCGCGTCGATCCAGAACACGCATGGCGAACTGGCGAAGTACGGGCAAGACGCCTTGCTGCATACGGAAGTGGACGAAACCGTAATCGCCCGAGTGGTCGCCGATTGGACTGGCGTACCGATGGACAGCCTTATGTCGAGTGAATTGACAACCTTGCTGGAACTTGAAGACCGACTCGGTCAGACCGTGGTGGGTCAGGACGATGCGCTTGCGGCATTGGGTAAAAGCCTGCGTGCTGCCAAGACTGGGCTGACATCGGAAAATGCGCCGCTTGGCGTGTTCCTGCTGACGGGACCCTCAGGTGTCGGCAAGACGGAAACGGCGCGTGCGCTGGCCGATTTGATGTTTGGAGGCGATCGCTCTCTTATCGCCATTAATCTTTCGGAATATCAGGAAGCACACACCGTATCGCAATTGAAGGGCTCGCCACCCGGTTACGTCGGTTACGGCGAAGGCGGGATATTGACCGAAGCGGTGCGGCAACGCCCCTACAGCATCGTCCTGCTCGATGAAGTTGAAAAGGCGCATCGCGATGTGTTGAATCTGTTCTACCAGGTTTTCGACCGCGGATGCATGCGCGACGGAGAGGGCCGCGTGATTGATTTCCGCAACACAGTGATCGTAATGACATCGAATCTGGGCAGCGAGGAAATTCTCTCGGCAACAGATTGTGCAGCCGAGGCAGGAACCACGCTCGATGCTTCCACGCTGATGGAAATCGTTCGTCCGGTCCTGCTCGATCATTTCCAGCCCGCGTTGCTGGCGCGTTTTCAGACCATCCTTTATCGGCCATTATCGAGAGAGGCCATGAATGCCATCGTACGCATGAAACTTGCGAAGGTGGCCGAGCGTGTTGTGCAGCGTTTCGGCATCCCGATGCAATGCGACGAAGCTTTGGTAAAAGCGCTCGCCCGGGCGTGCCTGTTGCCCGATTCCGGCGCGCGCAATATCGACAACCTGCTCGACCAGCAAATTCTGCCGGCACTATCACGTGGGTTGCTGGTGCGAATGTCTGGCAGGCAAGTGCCAAAAGCGATTCGGCTTTCTTTCTCCGAGGCCGATGGCGTAGAACTCGAATTCGACGAAGGCGCCGGCGCGTCGACACGAAGGCGCACATAATGCGCGGCGGGCCCGGGCTGTTTGAAATCGTGACGGGACATTTTGCCAACGGGATGGCTATCGAGGATGTCGATGCGTCAACGCAGACGTTCTTGTCCGTCCAAGACAATGTGCAGCGCATACTCGACAGTCGAAGGGGTGGACTTGTCCATTTACCCGACTATGGACTCGGCGATTTGTCCCGCATCTATTGTCATTTACCCGCTTCGGTGCATGCGCTCAAGCATCAGATCGAAACGACGCTTCTCCGATATGAGCCCCGGATCAAGGCCATCGACCTCGTCATCGATGACACTGAGCCGGGCATGCTGGTCAGCTTTACCATGAGCTGCCATTTGCGTCAGTCCGGGCTGGTTCGCTTCGGCACGCACTTCACGCCAGACGGAAAGACGCGGCTCGAATTACTACGCGCCGCGAATGATCGCGACTAGGTGGACAAGACACTCACGGCGACGTACCTGCGAGCAATCGCCGCACCGGATCGAAAAATAAAAAAGGGGTTACAGGCAATTGCGCTGTAACCCCTTTTGATTTCAATGGTGGGCCTCCCGTGAGTCGAACACGGCACCAACGGATTATGAGTCCGCTGCTCTAACCAGGCATGAGCTAGAGGCCCTTTGGAAGGCGTACGGCTTAGTTGCCTTCCAGGAAGCTCTTCAGCTTGTCCGAGCGGCTCGGGTGACGCAGCTTGCGCAGCGCCTTGGCCTCGATCTGACGGATACGCTCACGCGTGACGTCAAACTGCTTGCCCACTTCTTCCAGCGTGTGGTCCGTGCTCATTTCGATGCCGAAACGCATGCGCAGAACCTTCGCTTCGCGCGGCGTCAGGCTGTCCAGCACGTCCTTGACAACATCGCGCATGGAGCCATGCAATGCGGCTTCGGCCGGGGCCAGCGTGTTCGTATCTTCGATGAAGTCGCCCAGGTGGGAGTCGTCATCGTCGCCGATCGGCGTTTCCATGGAGATCGGTTCCTTCGCGATCTTCATGATCTTGCGGATCTTGTCTTCCGGCATTTCCATCTTCTCGGCCAGCGTTGCCGGATCCGGCTCGTTGCCGGTTTCCTGCAGGATCTGACGCGAGATCCGGTTCATCTTGTTGATCGTTTCGATCATGTGAACCGGGATACGGATGGTACGAGCCTGGTCGGCGATCGAGCGCGTGATGGCCTGACGAATCCACCACGTTGCATACGTGGAGAATTTGTAGCCGCGGCGGTACTCGAACTTGTCCACCGCCTTCATCAGGCCGATGTTGCCCTCCTGAATCAGATCCAGGAACTGCAGACCGCGGTTCGTGTACTTCTTGGCGATCGAAATCACCAGACGCAGATTGGCCTCGGTCATTTCGCGCTTCGCTTCGCGGGCGCGCTTTTCGCCTTCGGACATCTTGCGATTGACGTCCTTCAGTTCCTTCAGCGGCAATACGACACGCGCCTGCAGGTCGATCAGCTTCTGTTGCAGCTCGTGCACGGCCGGGACATTACGCTCGACGATCGTGCTGTACGGCTTGTTGTCCGCCACGATGGACTGGATCCAGTCCAGATTCGTTTCGTTGCCCGGGAAACGGGCCACGAAATCGGCACGCGGCATGCCGCACTTGTCGACAACGATATTGAGGATCGCGCGCTCGAGCTTGCGCACTTCGTCCACCTGGCCACGCAGCGTGTCGCACAGACGCTCGACATTGCGCGCGGTGAAGCGGATGCCCATCAGTTCTGCCTGGATGGCTTCCTGCGCCTTCACGTACGGCTTTGACTTGTAGCCTTCCTTTTCGAAAGCACGGCGCATCTTGTCGAACTGTTCGGCGATCACGCGGAATTTTTCCAGCGCGGCGACCTTCAGTTCTTCCAGTTGACGTGCCGAAGCGCCGCCGCCAGCGCCGCTGTCGTCGTCATCTTCCTCGCCTTCCTCGTCGGCATCGTCTTCCGACTCGATGTCCTCGTCCTCGGACGCGGCCGGCTGGGCGGAGTTGTCCTGGACTTCCTCCGCATTCGGATCGATCAGGCCATCGACGAATTCGTCGATCTTGATTTCTTCGTTGGCCACGCGCTCCGCGTGCGCCAGGATTTCGGAAATCGTGACCGGGCATGCCGAGATGGCCATGACCATGTCCTTGAGGCCTGCCTCGATACGCTTGGCGATTTCGATTTCGCCTTCGCGCGTGAGCAATTCCACGGTGCCCATTTCGCGCATGTACATGCGAACCGGGTCGGTGGTGCGGCCGAATTCGGAGTCGACCGTGGACAGCGCGGCTTCGGCCTCTTCCTCGGCTTCTTCCTCGCTGGTGGCCGACGGCGCGTTGTCGTTCAGCAGCAGCGTCTCGGCGTCCGGCGCCTGTTCGTAGACGGCGATGCCGATGTCGTTCAGCGTGGCGACCAGCGTGTCGATCGTCTCCGAATCGACCATGTCGTCCGGCAGGTGATCGTTGATTTCGGCATAGGTCAAGTAACCACGTGACTTGCCCAGCTTGATCAGCGCCTTCAGCTTCTGGCGACGGATTTCAAGCTCTTCCTCGCTGCCAGCCTGGTTTGACGAGGCAAATTCCTTGAGCAGGGCCTTTTCCTTGGCCTTGCGGTCCTTGGCTTTCTGCTTCTCGGTCTTGGGCGCCGCAGCAGGCGCTGCAGGTGCGTCGTTTTCGTAAAACTCTTCAGTCACGTCTTCGATGGTGCTGTCGTCTTGCTGCATCTCAGCCTTGGGCTTGCGGCCACGCTTCTTGGGCTCAGGCTTGACGGCCGGAGCAGCGGGCCGCTCGGATGCTGCGGGTGCGGGAGTCGCGGCACTGGCCTTGGGCGCCACGGCAGTTGCGCCCGCCTTGGCGCTGCTGTTCCGTGTGCTGGCCGTCGTTGCCGCACGCTTGCTCTCGACTTCGGTATTCTGCTGTTTCGCCACGGTGATACTCTTACCTTTCACTGGTGCAGCGGCATTCTTGCCGCTTGTATTGGCGTTCTTGCCGCTCTCGCGTGCCGAAGTCGAGGGCTTGGTATTTTCGGATTTGCGATTCCTGACGGAAGCGGTTCCGGCGGGCGCCGAGGCGCTACGCACGGTTTTTGCTGGCACAGACCGGGCTGATGTCGTCCTGACTGACGCGGTCGATGTCTTCGCCGCCGTTGTTTTCACGGACGCCTTGCCGCTCCCTGATTGGGGAGCTTTGGAGGGAGCCTTCTCGGCTACCCTTTCGGTTGCTTTGGCCTTTGCCATTGGCACGCTCACTTTCGCCAGTACTGGAGAGAAAGATTTCGCAATCCAAACCGGGCATTGTAGCACGTCGCCACTTCCCGGCTTCCTGTCAGGTATAGCTTTCACCTGAAAAATCAAGGCTTAAGCGTTTAGACCCATCCTTTCGCCGACAGTTGGGTCACATGCGCAACGACTCAAGCCGAAAATCCTGTCTTATACCTTTCCTACTGCACTTGCCCCGCCGCCCACGCGCGACGAGTCAAAGAAGTGATGAGGGCTAGTCATCCGTTGCCGACGCCGGGCGCCAGCCCATCTGTCGCCTGCGCTGCACCTCCGGGACAAGCCAGCGGAAGCGGGCTCGGGCCTCCTCGTCGGCGGTTCCGGCGATGATGGCAGCCTGCAGGGTTTCGAGTTCGCGCTGAAGCGGATCGGCAAGTAATTTGTGAATCGCGCCGTCGAACTCAAGTGTCGCGGGCTCCTCTTCGATATCTTCTCTCAGCACCGCGGCCCGTGCACTTGCATAGACGTCGGCAAACGGCGTCTGCGCCAGTTGCTCGCTGAACGCGGCGAAGTTGACCTCGCCCTGAATACCGTCGCAAGCCGCCACGAGGTGAGTCAACACTTCGGCCTCGGGCCGCTGCGGATCGAGCAGCAAGGCGCGGGCATCGTCATCCAGGCGAGCAGCGAGGGCCGGATAGGTGATCAGCAGTTGCATCACGCGCTGCTCCAGTCCCGTCGGCGCCTGGCGGCGCGCACGCGGACGGGGCTGGGCAAAGCGGCCGACACGCGACGAGTCGCTGCCGAGCCCGCAAACCGCTTCGATCTCGGCAGGCGTCGTACCCGTAGCATCGGCAAGTTCGCGCACAATCTGTAGCCGCAAGCCACCCGCGGGCATGGCCTGCAGCAGGGGCTTGGCTTCGTACTGGGCGCGCGCGCGCCCCTCCGCTTGCCGCAAATCCTGCTCTTCGGTCACGATCTGCAGCAAAAAACGCGACAACGGCATCGCATTCTGCACCTGGCGCGCAAACGCGTCCGTGCCCTCTTCACGCACGTAGCTGTCGGGGTCGTGTTCCGCCGGCAGAAACAGAAAGCGGATGGTCTTGTTGTCGGCCACGTGGGGCAGGCACGCTTCCAACGCCCGTCGGGCCGCGCGGCGCCCCGCCGCATCGCCGTCGAATGAAAAGATCACTGCGTCGGTTTGCCGCAGCAGCTTTTGCACATGCACCGCCGTGCAAGCGGTGCCTAGCGTCGCCACCGCATTGGCAAAGCCAAGCTGCGCCAGCGCCACCACATCCATATAGCCTTCCACCACCAGCACGTAACCGTTTTCGCGGATGGCGTGCCGCGCCTCGAACAGGCCGTAGAGTTCGGTTCCCTTACTGAACAGCGGCGTTTCGGGGGAATTCAGATACTTTGGCTCGCCCTGCCCCATCACCCGGCCGCCAAAGCCGATCACATTCCCCTTGGTATTCCGGATCGGAAACATGATGCGGTCGCGGAACCGGTCATAGCGCCGCGGCTTGCCGTCGGCATCGCGTTTTTCCTGCGATTCGATCAGCAAGCCGTTTTCGATCAACGGCGCGGCGATGGCATCGTCGCGATAGCTGCCGAAAACCGATTCCAGGCCTTGCCAGTCATCGGGCGCGTAACCGAGGCCAAAATGCGCGGCAATTTCGCCGGTCAGGCCACGGCCCTTCAGGTATTGGATAGCCTGGGGCGCGCCGCGCAACTGCTTCTTGTAGAACTCGCAGGCCCGCGACATGGCGTCGCTGAGCGCGACGGACCGGGCCTGCTGCTCCGCTCGTTGGGCCGGCGGCAAGCTGTTGCGCTCTTCGGGCACGGACAATCCCACCGACTGCGCCAGCTCGCGCACGGCGTCCGGATAGGATTGCCCGGAATACTCCATCAGGAAGCCGATGGCCGACCCATGCGCGCCGCACCCAAAGCAGTGATAGAACTGCTTGGTCGGCGACACGGTAAAGGACGGCGATTTCTCGTTGTGGAACGGGCATAGGCCCATGAAGTTCGCACCACCCTTCTTCAACTGCACGTACTTTCCCACCACGTCGACAATATCGACGCGGTTGAGCAGGTCCTGAATGAAGGATTGCGGAATCACCCGACTGACCGTCCTGATGGTGAGGCTTGCCGGGCGTACCGGCGACCCCTTTTTTGAAATACGTGCACGAAACGACGCACGACTGCTATCGAATCATTGTAGTGCAGCCGCAACGCATTGCCGGACTTAGCCGACATTGACCGTCAAGCCCCGTCAACCCGACGATATCTTCGTGTATCGCGACTGCTAATCATGCTTATAACTGACCCCTCGGTCAATCATTTTGGCGCCAGGGCCGCCTTGACCAGGCCCGATACCGCCGTCATGTCCGCACGGCCGGCCAGGCGCGCCTTGACCAGGCCCATCACCTTGCCCATATCCTGTGGACCCGTGGCGCCCGCCTCGACGACCGCCTTCTCCACCTCGGCGGCCACTTCGGCGCTGGAAAGCTGCGCCGGCATATAGGCGGCCAGAACGTCTAGTTCGGCCTTTTCCTTGGCTACCAGATCGTCGCGACCGGCCTGTTCGAACTGGGAAATCGAGTCCTTGCGCTGCTTGATCATTTTGTCGATCACGGCGGTGACAGCCGCGTCGTCCAGCTCGATGCGGTCATCAACCTCGCGTTGCTTGACGGCAGCCAGCAGCAGGCGAATCGTGCCGAGGCGCTCCGATTCGCGAGCGCGCATGGCGGCCTTCATGTCATCGTTGATGCGGGCTTTGAGGGACATAGCAATCTTCCGAAAAATTGAGGTCAGGTCGGACCGTAACGCAAAAACCCGCCAGAGCCGTGCTCTCAGCGGGTTTTAAGCCAACGTGAAGCGGGTGTCAGTACAGCTTCTTCGGCAGCATCTGGCTACGCAGGCGCTTGTAATTGCGCTTGATAGCCGCATCGCGCTTTCGCTTGCGCTCCACGGTCGGCTTCTCGTAAAACTCTCTCGCCCGTAACTCCGGGAGCAGGCCATTTTTCTCTATGGTGCGCTTGAAGCGACGCAGCGCGACTTCGAATGGTTCGTTTTCTTTCAGGCGAATCGTGGTCATCTGGCCAAAAAAGGAAAGACAAACAGGATCAAGTGCCGGAACCCGGCCGGCGGCAAGCGAGAGCGGCCGATTGTAGCGCAAGGCCTGTCGCGCTGCTCGCGATGGACACGCATGGACACATGTCGTGCCGCCTACGCAACAGCGCCCACCGCCCCGCGTGCCGCTTCGGCAGCCGCCTCGCCGGCCGCCACGGCGGAAGCCCACGCCCACTGGAAGTTGTAGCCGCCGAGCCAGCCGGTCACATCGACCACTTCGCCGATGAAATACAGCCCGGCCACGTCGCGCGCCATCATCGTGGCCGACGACAGTCCGCGCGTGTCTACGCCACCGAGCGTCACTTCCGCCTTCTTGTAGCCCTCGGTGCCCGACGGCACGACGCGCCAGCGATTCAACGTCTCGCCTAGCTGGCGCAGCGCCTTGTCCGGCAGATCGGCTACCGGCTGTTCGCCGGGCAGACCCACCGCCGCGCACCATGCCGCCGCCAGCCGCGCGGGCAGGCGTTCGGCCAGAAGGTTGTTCAGGTGCTTCCGATTGCCCTTCTTGTGGTCGATCAGCCAGGCCGCGGCGTCCTCGCCGTCGAACAGATCGATCTCGATCGGCTCGCCCGGCCGCCAATAGCTGGAAATCTGGAGCACTGCCGGGCCCGACAGGCCACGGTGCGTCCAGAGCAGGTCTTCCTTGAACGCGCCCGCCGCCTTGCCGCTGCCAGTCGCAATATCGACTTCCATCGACACCCCGGCCAGCGGGACAAACGGCTGCCAGGCGCCGCCGTCGAACGTCAGCGGCACCAGCGCCGGGCGGGTTTCCACGACCTTGAGCCCGAACTGACGGGCGATGCGGTAACCGAAATCGGTCGCGCCGATCTTGGGAATGGACAGCCCGCCGGTCGCCACCACCACGGCGCCGGCGCGCACCGTCCCCTGCGTGGTGAGGAGCAGGAAATCGTCGCCTTCCTTGCGGATTTCCTCGATGGTGCAGCCGGTCTGCCAACGCACGCCGCCCGCATCGCACTCCGCGCGCAGCAGGTTGATGATGTCTTCGGCGCTGTCGTTGCAGAACAATTGGCCGCGATGCTTTTCGTGCCAGCCGATGTCATGGCGGCGCAGCAGGCCCAGGAAATCCTGCGGCGTGTAGCGGGCCAGCGCGGACCGGCAGAAGTGCGGATTCGACGACAAATAATTGGCCGGGCCGGCCTGCAGATTGGTGAAATTGCAGCGGCCGCCGCCCGAGATGCGAATCTTCTCGGCCAGTCGCGTCGCATGGTCGACCAGCACCACCCGCGCGCCGCGTTGACCGGCGACCGCGGCACACATCATGCCGGCGGCGCCTGCGCCCAGCACCGCCACATCGAACCGGTCGTTCCTGCCTTGTGTCATGTTGCCCTTTCAAGAAGCCGCGATTGTAGCGAATACGGGCCGGGCAAGCGCGCGCGATGCGGGTGTGCTACCCTGCTGCCCTCCCGTTTTTTGCCGGCATGATGGCTGCAGTTGCAGTCCGAAATCAGCGCCGGCCGCACCAGAAGCCATGCTTGTCCTCGGTATCGAATCCTCCTGCGACGAGACCGGGCTCGCCCTCTATGACACCGAGGCCGGGCTGCTCGCGCACGCGCTGCACTCCCAGATCGCCATGCATCGCGAATATGGCGGCGTGGTGCCAGAACTCGCGTCGCGCGACCACATCCGCCGCGTGCTGCCGCTGCTGCGGCAGGTGCTCGACGAAGCCGGACGCGCGCGCGCGGATATCGATGCGATCGCCTACACCCAGGGGCCTGGTCTGGCCGGCGCGCTGCTGGTCGGCGCCTCGGTTGCCAATGCGCTGGGATTTGCGCTCGATGTGCCGATGATTGGCGTGCATCATCTGGAAGGCCATCTGCTGTCGCCACTGCTGACCAGCGCGCCGCCGCCGTTTCCGTTCGTCGCGCTGCTCGTATCGGGCGGCCACACGCAACTGATGGAGGTCAAGGGCATCGGCGACTATGCGCTGTTGGGCGAAACGCTGGACGACGCCGCCGGCGAAGCGTTCGACAAGACCGCCAAGTTGCTGGGGCTGGGGTATCCCGGCGGGCCGGAGGTGTCGCGCCTGGCCGAATTCGGCAACCCCGGCGCGTTCGACCTGCCGCGGCCCATGCTGCATTCAGGCAATCTGGACTTTTCGTTCGCGGGTCTCAAGACCGCGGTGCTGACGCAAACCCGCAAGCTCGGCAACCCCTGCGAACAGGATCGCGCCAATCTTGCCCGCTCGTTTGTCGATGCGATCGTCGATGTGCTGGCCGCAAAATCCTTCAACGCGCTCAAGCAGACTGGCCACAAGCGCCTTGTGGTTGCCGGCGGCGTCGGCGCCAATCCGCAACTGCGCGAGCGCCTGAATGACCTCGGCAAGCGCCGCAAGGTGGAGGTGTACTACCCGGACCTGGCGTTCTGCACCGACAACGGCGCGATGATCGCCTTTGCCGGCGCCATGCGCCTGCAGGCCGCGCCAGGGCTGGCGCGCCATGATTACGATTACGGCGTGACGCCGCGCTGGGATCTTTCCGACATCCGCCTGCCAGCGTAGCGCTGATGCTGCCGGCCTTTGCCTGCAAGGCGCAGGCAAAGGCAGCGGCGACACACAATCAGCCCAGGCGCTTGTCGTGCTCGATCAGCGCATAGGCGCTGTGATTGTGGATCGATTCGAAGTTCTCGGCTTCGAGCGTGTAGGCGACGATACGGTTGTCCGCATTGAGGCGCATCGCGATGTCGCGCACCAGGTCTTCCACGAACTTGGGATTCTCGTAGGCGCGCTCGGTCACAAATTTTTCATCCGGTCGCTTGAGCAATCCCCACAGCTCGCACGACGCCTCTTCCTCGGCCATCCGCACCAGCGTTTCCACATCGAGATCGGCCGAAAGCTCGACCTTCATCGTGATATGCGAACGCTGATTGTGCGCGCCGTACTGCGAAATCTTCTTCGAGCACGGACACAGGCTCGTCACCGGCACCAGGGCGCGCAGGAACAGGCGCGTCTGCCCGTCGCGCTTCTCACCGATCAGCGTCACCTCGTAGTCCAGCAGCGATTGCACGCCCGATACCGGCGCGGTCTTGGCGATGAAATACGGGAACGTGACTTCGATGCGGCCGGCGTCCGCCTCGAGGCGCACCAGCATGTCGTCGAGCAGCGCGCGGAACGCGGCCAGATCCAGCGGAGCGCGGTTGTCTTCGAGTAGCGCGACGAAGCGCGACATATGTGTGCCCTTCTGGTCGGCCGGCAAGCGCACGTCCATGTCGAACGTACCGACGGTAGCTACTTCGCCGCGCGCGGTCTTGAGCGTCAGCGGATATCGCACGCCTTTCACACCCACGCGCTGGATCACGATCTGGCGGGTATCGACGCTCGATTGCACGTCGGGCATCACAAAGGCTGGATTGATGTCATTCATCTACGGTTTCCTCCAGGAGGCCGGCAGGGGGTGACGGCCATCCTTACGGTCGCGACGTTTTCGCAGGATTTCTCCACGCCGCGCAACGAGTGTGAAACGACGGGTCCAGGCACGATGCATCTTTGGGGCGCCGGCCCGTAGTTGCGAACACAAAAATGGGAAAGGGGATTCTACGCAATATTGCCGATGCTCGCCGCCATCGCTCGTGATTCCGCGTATTTGCCGCATGCCGCCGGCATTGGCCGCGGCATCTCGTCGGTGGATGACGCCCAAAAGAAAACCGGCGCGGGAATTCCGCGCCGGTTTTGGCTCTAGGTGACTAGCGGCGTCAGGCTACGCGCGTTGCCACCTTGACCGATTGCTCCGCCAGTTGAAAGCGCTCGCGCACCGAACGCTCGATGCCGGCTGCGTCGAGCCCGCACAGCGACAGCAGATATGCCGGGTCGCCGTGGTCAATGAACTTGTCCGGCAGACCCAGCACCAGCGTCGGGATCTCGATGCCGGCTTCGGCCAGCGCTTCGAGCACGGCACTGCCCGCGCCGCCCATCGTTGCACCCTCTTCCACCGTCACCAGGTAATCGTGGGTGGCGGCCAGTTGCTTCACCAGCTCCACATCGAGCGGCTTCACGAATCGCATGTTGGCGACCGTGGCGTCAAGCGCCTCCCCAGCTGCCAGCGCCGGGTGCAGCATCGAGCCAAACGCCAGGAACGCCACGCGCTGACCCGCGCGGGCATGGCCTTCGCGACGAATTTCGCCCTTGCCCACTGGCAGCGCGGTCAGCTCGGGCTGCGTCGCCACGCCAACGCCCGCGCCACGCGGATAGCGCACGGCGGTGGGGCAATCCTGCTGGAATGCGGTGGTCAGCAGTTGGCGGCATTCCTGCTCGTCGGCCGGCGTCATCACCATCATGTTGGGGATGCAGCGCAGGTAGGGAATATCGTACGCACCGGCGTGCGTCGCGCCATCGGCGCCCACCAGGCCCGCGCGATCGAGCGCGAACACCACCGGCAGGTTCTGCAGCGCCACGTCGTGGATCAGTTGGTCATAGCCGCGCTGCAGGAAGGTCGAGTAGATCGCGACCACGGGCTTGAGCCCTTCGCAGGCCAGCCCGCCGGCAAACGTCACGGCATGCTGCTCGGCAATGCCGACGTCGTAATAACGATCCGGGAAACGCTTCTCGAATTCCACCATGCCGGAGCCCTCGCGCATGGCCGGCGTCACGCCGATCAGGCGCTTGTCGGCGGCGGCCATGTCGCACAGCCATTCGCCAAACACCTGCGTATAGGTCTTGCGCGACGGCTTGGCCGACGGGCGGATGCCTTCGGCGGGGTTGAACTTGCCCGGGCCGTGATAGAGGATCGGGTCGGCCTCGGCCAGCTTGTAGCCCTGACCCTTCTTTGTCACGACGTGCAGGAATTGCGGACCGTGGCCTTCCAGGGCGCGCTGTCGGATGTTCTGCAGCGTCGGCACCAGCGATTCGAGGTCGTGACCGTCGATGGGGCCGATGTAGTCGAAACCGAATTCCTCGAACAGCGTGGCCGGCACGACCATGCCCTTGGCGTGTTCCTCGAGGCGCTTGGCGAATTCCAGCACCGGCGGCGCCACCGACAGCACCTTTTCGATGCCCTTCTTCGTGGCCGCGTAGAACTGGCCCGACATCAGGCGCGCGAGATGCTTGTTAAGCATGCCGACCGGCGGGGAAATCGACATGTCGTTGTCGTTCAGCACCACCAGCAGCGGCAGGTCCTTATAGACGCCAGCATTGTTCATGGCCTCGAAGGCCATGCCCGCGGTCATCGCACCGTCGCCGATCACGGCGATGCCCACGCGCTTCTGGCCCAGCGTGCGCGCGCCGAGCGCCATGCCGAGCGCGGCGGAGATCGAGGTCGACGAATGCGCGGTGCCGAAGGTGTCGTATTCGCTTTCCGCGCGACGCGGGAAGCCGGAGATACCGCCAAACTGACGCAGCGTCGACATGCGGTCGCGCCGGCCGGTCAGGATCTTGTGGGGGTAGCTCTGGTGACCCACGTCCCACACGACGCGGTCGTTGGGCGTGTCGAAAACGTAGTGCAGCGCAATGGTCAGCTCCACCGTGCCGAGATTGGACGACAGGTGGCCGCCGGTTTGCGAAACCGATTCGAGCACATAGGCGCGGAGTTCATCGGCCAGCGTGCCGAGCTGGCGGCGATCCAGCTTGCGCAGGTCCGCGGGGTCGTCGATGTTGTTGAGCAGCGTGTAGGTCATGGTGTCCGTTCGGCTGCCGGATTCTGTGCGTCCGGCTTTTCAGTTCAGTTTGAGCGCAGCACGATGAGGTCGGCCAGTTCGGCCAGCCGGCCAGCGCGCGCGCCGAATCCCGCCAGCGCCTCGTGGGCGTCCGTGCGCAGCTGGGAAGCCAGTGCGCGTGCGGCATCCAGACCAAGCAGCGACACGTAGGTCGGCTTGTCATTGGCGGCGTCTTTCCCGGCAGTCTTGCCGAGCGTCGCCGTATCGGCAGTGACGTCGAGAATATCGTCAACCACCTGGAACGCCAATCCCACGGCGGCCGCATATTGGTCCAGCGCAGCCAGACCGTCGCGATCGATGTTTCCGCACAACGCTCCCATCCGCACGCTGGCGCGCAGCAGGGCGCCGGTCTTCATGCGATGCATGCCTTCGAGCGCGTCGCGCGTCATCGCCAGGCCCACGTTCTGCAGGTCGATCGCCTGACCGCCGCACATGCCGACCGAGCCCGATGCGACCGCGAGTTCGGCCACCAGCTTCAGGCGCGCCTCGGCGTCCAGCGCCGGCGCCTGGGTGAGCACGATGAACGCCTGGGACTGCAACGCATCGCCGACCAGCAGCGCCGTGGCTTCGTCGTAAGCCTTGTGGACCGTCGGCCGGCCGCGGCGCAGGTCGTCGTCGTCCATGCAGGGCATGTCGTCGTGGACCAGCGAATACGCATGGATCATCTCCACCGCGCAGGCCGCTGCGTCGCAGGCCTGCGGGGCTGCGCCGGCCATCTCGCCGGCGGCATGAACCAGCAATGGGCGAACCCGCTTGCCACCGCCGAGCACAGCATAGCGCATGGCTTCGTGCAAGGTGTATGGAATTGTGTCCGTGGAAGGTAGTGCCGCTTCCAGGGCGGCCTCGGTCCGGGCGCCTTGCGCCCGCATCCAGGTAGCGAAATCGCTCATTCGAAATCTGCGCCGTTGCTGTTGTTATCGGTACGGGACGAAGGTTCGCCCGTTAATGCCTTGAGTGCGTCACCTTCAAGCACCTTGACCTGCTGCGCCACCCGCTCCAGGCTTTGCTGGCAATAGCGCACCAGCTCCGCGCCGCGGCGGTACGCGGCCAAAGACGCTTCCAGCGGCAACTCGCCGCTTTCCATGCTCGCCACCAGTGTTTCCAGCTCGGCCATTGCGGCTTCATAGGACGCCGGCGCCACGCTGGGGTCCGGGCAATCTTCAGGCTCGACCGGGGCGGTCGTGGTTCTTGGCATGGCAGGCCTCGATCTGGGGAATTCGCGATTTTACGTCAATCCGGGGCTCGGTCGCTGAACAGTCTTATTAGGACCGGGGAAGGCGGTCTGTTGCGTGGACCGACCCGCTCGACCACCCCGGCTCTGCACAGAAGTGACGTGTGCGCCCGGGTCGTCTTTCGGAATGGGCACCAAAGGGCACCTCCATGACGACCCGGGTCGACTTTTTCGCCAAAAAGGCAAAATAATCAGTCCCTTAACTTTTGGGCTCGGGTACAATCCCCGGCTCGTCAGCGAGTTCCGGCTCATCGCGTACATCACGCATTTTTCCTGGTCATGACATCAGGAAACGGTCTGGATCAAACTCGTCTGACACGGTTTCCCAAATCGATTCATATTTCGATGGTTGGGTTGTTCACTGCTTTCGCCTGTCATAGGGAGTGGGGATAATGTCCAATCTCAGCACCGCGCTCAAGCTGGCGCCGGCTGATTCGCAGTTGCCCGTGGATGTCTATTTTGACGAGGCGCTGCATCAACAAGAACTGGAACTGCTGTTCAAGAAGGGCCCGGGGTACGTCGGACACGAGCTGATGGTGCCGGAAACCGGCGATTTCCAAACGCTGGCCGCCGAGGATGAAGGTCGGGTGCTGGTGCGCAACCCGGGCGGCATTGAACTGCTGTCCAACGTTTGCCGCCATCGCCAGGCCATCATGATGAACGGCCGCGGCAACGCCAGGAACATCGTCTGCCCGCTGCACCGCTGGACCTACGACCTCAAGGGTGAACTGCTTGGCGCGCCGCATTTTGCGGAGCAGCCGTGCGTGCACCTGAACCGGTCGCCGCTGCAGAACTGGAACGGCATGCTGTTCGAAGGCGAGCGCGACGTCCGCGCCGACCTCGCCCGCATGGGTGTGGCCGAGGATCTCAACTTCGACGGCTACATGCTCGACCATGTGGAAGTCCACGAGTGCAACTACAACTGGAAGACCTTCATCGAGGTCTATCTGGAGGACTACCACGTCGTGCCGTTCCATCCGGGCCTGGGCAGCTTTGTGTCCTGCGACGACCTCAAGTGGGAGTTCGGCGAATGGCACAGCGTGCAGACGGTGGGCCTGCATGCGGGCCTGCAACGGCCGGGCAGCCAGACGTACCAAAAGTGGCATGACGCCGTGTTGCGCTTCAACAACGGCAAGCTGCCCAAGCACGGCGCGATCTGGCTCACGTACTACCCGAACATCATGGTCGAGTGGTATCCGAACGTGCTGTGCATCTCGACGCTGCACCCTGTGGGTCCGCGCAAGACGCGCAATGTCGTCGAGTTCTACTACCCCGAGGAAATCGTGCTGTTCGAGCGCGAATTCGTCGAGGCCGAGCGCGCCGCCTACATGGAAACGTGCATCGAGGACGACGAAATTGCCGAACGCATGGACGCGGGCCGACTGGCGCTGATGAAGCGCGGCGTCAGCGAAACCGGCCCCTATCAGTCGCCGATGGAAGACGGCATGCAGCACTTCCATGAGTGGTATCGCAGCGCGATGAACTACAACAAGCGCTGATCGTCCGCAAGACCGTGCGCTGATCGCCCGCGATCTGTGGGGCTACCGAAACGGACCGTGAAAACGGTCCGTTTCGCATTGGAGCGCCGCTCGGTGCACTGCTAGAATCGCACACTCAATCGTTGCCAATACAACGGTTTTCTCCCGCAGCGCCTCAGGATCATCAAAAGTCGCCTGCGCGTTGTCTCACCTGAACCGCCCCTCTCATCATGCAATCGCTCTGGATGTTGTTTGCCGCCTTCTCGTTTTCGCTGATGGGGGTTGGCGTCAAACTGGCGTCCGAGTTCTACACCACGGGCGAGATCGTCTTCTACCGTAGCCTGATCGGCGTCACCATCATGTGGATCATGCTGGCGTCGCAGGGCATTTCGGTGCGTACGCCGCACATGGTCACGCACATCAAGCGCAGCCTGTTCGGCGTGACGGCGCTGCTGCTGTGGTTCACATCGATCACGCTGCTGCCGCTGGCCACGGCCATGACGCTCAACTACATGTCGCCGGTCTGGATCGCGCTGATCCTGGGCGCGAGTGCGGCGCTGGCGGGCACGGCCGGGGCGGCCGACAAGAAACTGATCGGCGCGATCCTGTTGTCGTTTGCCGGCGTGATCTGCCTGCTGCAGCCATCGGTCGGCAAAGACCAACTGACTGGGGGCATGATCGGACTGATCTCGGGCATGTTCACGGCCCTGGCCTATGTGGAAGTGCGCCAGCTGGGCCAGTTGGGCGAGCCCGAAGGCCGCATCGTGTTCTATTTCTCGGCGGTCGGGCTGGTCTGCGGCCTGGTGTGGATGCTGTACTCGGGCATGAGCCCGCTGACCTGGCATGGCGTGGGGCTGCTGCTCGCCATCGGGATTCTGGCCACGCTGGGCCAGACGACGATGACGCGCGCTTACAAGCGCGGCAACACGTTGCTGACGGCCAACCTGCAATACGCGGGCATCGTGTTTTCCAGCCTGTGGGGCACGCTGGTCTGGGACGACAAGCTCAACTGGATTTCGTGGCTCGGCATGGCGCTGATCGTGGCTAGCGGCATTGCCACCACGCTGACCCGCGCGCGCGACAACGACAAGCATCCCACCCCGGCCACGCCGGTGAAATCGCCGGAAGCGGAAGTCCATCCCGAGGTCTGATCCCGTGTCGGTGTAGCATTTACGGCAAACTTTCACTCACCGCGAGACAGGTTCATGCCATCACCGCTGATCACCGCTTCAGAACTGGACCGGCTGCGCGCCGCCGGACAGCCGCATACCGTCGTCATCGATTGCTCGTTCGACCTGACCGCCCCCGCGGCGGGCCGCGACAGTTATCAGCAGGCCCACATCCCCGGCGCCTACTATCTTCATCTGGACAACGAACTGTCCGGCCCCAAGACCGGCGTCAACGGCCGGCATCCGCTGCCCGACGCCGAGTTGTTTGTCGCGCGATTGCGTGCATTGGGCGTCAATGACGACACGCTGGTGGTGGCTTACGACGCGCAAGGCGGGATGTATGCCGCGCGCCTTTGGTGGTTGCTGCGCTGGGTTGGCCACGCAACCGTGGCTGTGCTCGATGGCGGCAAGAATGCGTGGATCGCAGCCGGCCTGCCAGTCGAACAAGGCGCCACGCCCGATCCGGAAGTCGGCGGCCAGTTGACGCGCAAGGCGTCGCTGGTGCGCACCGTCGACGCCGACGCGCTGCTGGCCAACCTCGGCCAGCCGTCGATGCTGGTCGTCGATGCGCGCGCCGCGGACCGTTTCCGGGGAGAAAACGAGACGCTCGATCCGGTGGGCGGCCACATCCCCGGTGCCGTCAATCGCTTCTTCAAGGACAATCTGACGCCCGACGGCTATTTCAAACCCGCCGAGCAATTGCGCGCGGAATTCGGCCAGGTCATTGGCGGCAAAGAGCCGGCGCAAACGGTCATGCAATGTGGTTCGGGCGTGACGGCCTGCCACAATCTCGTGGCGATGGAAGTGGCCGGCCTGACCGGCGCGGCGCTCTACCCGGGATCGTGGAGCGAATGGTGCGCAAACCCGGACCGGCCGGTTGCCACCGGCGGCTGATCCGTTCTCCGGCGTCCGCTCAGTGTGACGCCGTTTCCGTGTTGACTTGCGAATGGCGATGCGTATGTTGCTCGTGCACGCCATTGGTAATGAAAACGATCGCGGCAATCCCGGCCGCCACCAGCACCACCTGCACCGCCGACTCCTTCAGGCGCGGCTTGCGCTGCATCTGCGGCATCAGGTCGCTGACCGCGATATAGACGAAGCTGCTCGACGCGATCACCAGCACATAAGGGATCCAGCCCGTCAGCTGGTCGAGCAGGAAATAGCCGACGAGGCCGCCCAGAATCGCGGCCAGGCTCGACAGCAGGTTGAACGCGAACGCGCGCGACTTCGAAAATCCCGCGTTCAGCAGCACGATGAAGTCGCCCACTTCCTGCGGGATCTCATGCGCTGCGATGGCCAGCGCCGTGACCAGGCCGATATGCGGATCGGCCAGGAACGCCGCCGCAATCACGATGCCGTCGGCAAAATTGTGGAACGTGTCGCCCACCAGGATGGTCAGGCCGCTGCGGCCCGCTTCCTCGCGGTCGTGGCCGTGATGATGGTGATGTCCATCGCCTTCGTGATGGTGCGAATGGCGCAGCAGCGAGATCTTTTCCAGCAGGAAGAAACCGAGCAGGCCCGCCAGCAGCGTGCCGAACAGCGCACGCGGATCGGCGCCGGATTCGAACGCTTCGGGCAGCGAGTGCAGCAGCGCAGTGGCCAGCAGCACGCCGACCGAGAAACTCACCATGCGCTCCACCACGCGCGAGGCCACCGTCAACGAAAGCAGCGCCGCACCCAGAATGCTGCCGACGCCCGAAATCGTCGCCGCCAGCAGGATGTACAAAAGCGTGGAATGGATGATGAACTCCCGGCCCGGCCCCCGCCCGACCACCGGGCAGTCATCGCCGACTGACTACTTTCGCGCACTAACGCAACAATGTTGCAAAAACGCGAAGACCGCATTGTACGTAGGTCCGTGCCGACTTTGCAAATCATCCGCGCGGACATCGGGGCCAATCGCGCGAAACGGCCTACGCGACCTTGTGCTCCTTGAACCAGGCAAGACAACGTTGCCAGCCGTCCTTGGCCGCCGCCTCCACATAGCTGGCCCGGTAGTCGGCATTGAACGCGTGTCCGGCCTCGGGATAGACCACGAACGTCGACGCCCTGGCATTTGGGTTGGGCGACGCCGCCAGCGCCGCCTTCATCTTCGCCACGTGTTCCTGTGTGATTCCCGTGTCCTTGCCGCCGTAGAGGCCGAGCACAGGCGCGTGCAGGTTGCCGACCACATCGACCGGATTCGTCGGTTTTAGCGCACTGGGCTCTCCCACGAGCTGGCCATACCACGCAACGCCGGCTTTCAGGCGTTTGTTATGGGCCGCGTAGAGCCACGTCACGCGGCCGCCCCAGCAGAATCCGGTGATGCCGAGCCGCTCGACATCGCCGCCATTGGCCGCGGCCCACGCGACGCAGGCGTCGAGATCGCCCATCACCTGGGCGTCGGGCACTTTCTGGATGATGTTCGTCTGCAATTCCTGGATCGTGCCGTAGCTGCTCGGGTCGCCCTGGCGCGCAAACAGTTCGGGCGCAATGGCCAGATAGCCGAGCTTGGCAAAGCGCCGGCAGATATCGGCGATGTGTTCGTGCACGCCAAAAATCTCGCTGATCACCAGCACCACGGGCAAATTCTTCTTGCCCTCCGGCTGGGCGCGGTACACCGGCATGCTGAAGCCGCCCGACGCCACGGTGACCTCGCCGGCGGTCAGGCCGTTGAAATCGGTCTTGATGGTTTGCGCCGTCACCGGCAACACGGCCGCGGCGAACGCCGAGCCGAGCGCGGTCTTGACGAAACTGCGGCGGTCGAACGACTGACCGGGGACGAGGCTTTCCACTTCGGGTTTCAGCATGAACGGTCTCCTGGCATCGAGGACGTCTTGATCGGTGATCGCGCGTCGGAAGTGACGCAAGCGTTGCGCGTCGATTCTAAGCAAAGATGGCCGACAACGCACGCGCCGTCAGCCATCGTTCCTGCCTGCCCTTGCCATGCCCTGCCGCCGGGATTCCTCAGTGCAGCTTCACGCGCGGGCTGGTCTTGCTGCGCAGCCAGTGCGTGACGGTGTCCAGACCCATGCCGATCGCGCCATGCAGCGCCATCACGTGCATCCGGTACAGCGACGTGTACATGAAGCGCGCCATCAGGCCCTCGATAAACATCGAACCGCCGATCAGGCCACCCATCAGGCTGCCCACGGCACTGAAGTGGCCCAGCGACACCAGCGAGCCAAAATCCTTGAAGCCGAACCTGGGCAACGGCTTGCCCGCCAGGCGCGCGCGCATCGCGTCGTACAGGAACGTGGCCTGCTGGTGCGCCGCCTGCGCGCGCGGCGGCACGCTGGTCTGCTTCTCCGGCCACGGCGCTGCGGCGCAATCGCCGAAGGCAAAGATGTCCGGATCGATCTCGCTCTGCAGCGTGGGGCCCACCACGATCTGGCCCATCTTGCTGACCGGCAGCCCAAGCGTGCGGAGGACGCCCGGCGCGGTAATGCCGGCCGCCCATACGGTCAGGTCCGCATCGACACGCTTGCCGCTGGCCGTCAGCACCGCGTCCGAGGTGACTTCGGTCACGCGCTCAGAGGTGAACACATCGACGTCCAGCTTGCGCAGCAGCTTGGTGGTCTCGGCCGACACGCGTTCGGACAAGGCGGGCAGAATGCGCGGCCCCGCTTCGACAATGTGAATGCGCACGTCGCGGCGCGGATCGAGCTGATGTAGCCCGTAAGCGTTCAGCACATGCGCCGTATTGCGCAGTTCCGCCGACAACTCCACCCCGGTGGCCCCTGCGCCGATGATCGCCACATCGACGCGCGGGCGGCCGTCCTCGCCCGTGCGGCCTCGTCCGTTCTGCGCGCGCACGCACGCCGCAATCAGCTTGCGACGAAACCGCTCGGCCTGATCGACGGTGTCGAGTGCGATGGCGTGTTCGGCGGCGCCCGGCACATTGAAGAAGTGGGTCACGCACCCGATCGCCAGCACCAGCGTGTCATAAGGCAAGTCGCGCGCGGGCAGCAGTTCCTCGCCATCCTGGTCGACGCACGCGGCAACATGGATCACCTTGCGCGCGCGGTCGATGCCGGTCAGTTCGCCTTGCTGGAACTCGAAATGGTGCCAGCGCGCCTGGGCGACATATTCCAGCTGGTGGGTGTTCGGATCCATGCTGCCGGCCGCTACTTCATGCAGCAGCGGCTTCCAGATATGCGTCGGCATGCGATCGACCAGCGTCACGTGGGCCTGGCGCGACTTGCCAAGCTTGTCGCCGAGGCGGGTTACGAGTTCAAGCCCGCCGGCCCCGCCACCGACGACGACGATGCGGTGCGGTTGGTTGGCCGATCGCGGCGCGCTGTCGATGCGTGCATCGCGCGCAATGGTGTCGGTCGGAATGGGGGCGCTTTCCTCTCTGCCTTGTGCGTTGCTCATGGTCTACCCGATGTTTTCAATTTGAAAACCGGTGCAGGCCCGCGGCGACTTTTGTCTTTCGACTTCTTGTTGTGGTTTCGCACCGCGAGGCCGATATGCTGCTCAGAAAAATACGGAAAATACGGCTCGGTTAGCGCCAGTGTGCTGCAGAGCAACACAGCTGGCAAGCCTTGCCGAGTCGATTCAATCGGTACTCTCGTGCATACATCGGCATCGCGCGGCAGACAGCGCTAACGCGCCAGACTGTACCGGTCTGGCGCGCTCCCAACTGACACGGCAAGCGTTGTTGCGCTCAGTGCGCCTCTTCCCAATTGGCGCCGCTGCCCACTTCGGCAACCAGCGGCACATTCAGCTGCGCCACCGAACACATCAACTCGGGCAAACGCACCTTCACCAGATCGAACTCGGCCTGCGGCACTTCGAGCACCAGTTCATCGTGCACCTGCATGATCTGTCGCGCGCCCAGGTTCTCGGCTTCGATCCAGTCCTGCACGGCAATCATCGACAACTTGATCAGGTCCGCCGCGGTGCCCTGCATGGGCGCGTTGATGGCGGCACGCTCGGCGGCCTGACGACGCGGACCGTTGCCGCCACGGATATCGGGCAGCCACAGGCGGCGTCCGAACACGGTCTCCACGAAACCCTGGTCGCGCGCCTTCTGGCGTGTTTCTTCCATATAGTTGGCCACGCCCGGATAGCGCATGAAATACCGGTCGATATAGTGCTTGGCCGCCTCGCGCTCGATGCCGAGGTTGCTTGCCAGGCCGAACGCGCTCATGCCATAGATGAGGCCAAAGTTGATCACCTTGGCATAACGGCGCTGCTCGCTCGTGACCGCTTCGCGCTCGACATTGAAGATCTCGCTCGCCGTGGCGCGGTGGATGTCCTCGCCATTGGCAAACGCGCGCAGCAGGTTTTCGTCGCCCGAAATATGGGCCATGATGCGCAGCTCGATCTGCGAGTAGTCGGCCGATACGATGACGTTGCCAGGCGCGGCGATGAAGGCCTCGCGAATGCGCCGGCCTTCCTCGGTGCGCACCGGAATGTTCTGCAGATTCGGCTCGGTCGACGCCAGGCGTCCGGTCACCGCCGTGGCCTGGCCGTAGCTGGTGTGCACGCGCCCGGTCTTCGGGTTGACCATCTTCGGCAGCTTGTCCGTGTACGTGGACTTCAGCTTCGACAGGCTGCGATAGTCGAGCAGCAGCTTTGGCAGCGGATAATCCTCGGCCAGCTTCTGCAACACCTCTTCGTCGGTCGATGGCGCACCGCTGGCGGTCTTTTTCACGACCGGCAGCTTCATCTGGTTGAACAGGATCTCGCCGATCTGCTTCGGCGAGCCGAGGTTGAACGGTTGTCCGGCCGCTTCATGTGCGGCGCTTTCGGCCTGCATCATGCGCAGCCCCAGATCCGCGCTCTGCGCCGCCAGGCGGTCCGCGTCGATCAGCACGCCATTGCGTTCGATCTTCTGCAGCACGACCGACACCGGTATCTCGATCTTCTCGTAGACATATTTCAAGCCGTCGACCGCCTCGAGCTGCGGCATCATCTTGCGATGCAGGCGCAGCGTCACGTCGGCATCTTCGGCGGCGTACTCGGTGGCGCGCTGCAGGTCGATCTGGTCGAAGCCGATCTGGCTGGCGCCCTTGCCGCAAACCTCTTCGTACGTGATCGTCTTCAGGTTCAGCAGGCGCTCGGCCAGGCTGTCCATGCCGTGATTGCGATAGGACGCCAGCACGTAGCTTTCGAGCATCGTGTCGTGCGTGATGCCGCGCAGCGTCAGCCCGTGGTTCATGAATACATGGGCGTCGTACTTCAAATGCTGGCCAAGCTTGGGCCGCGACGGGTCCTCGATCCACGCGCGCAGTTTTTCGAGCACGAACTCGCGCGACAGCTGACCGTGATCGTCCATGCCTGCGACATCGGGGCCGCGATGGGCCACCGGGATGTACGCGGCCTCGCCCGGTTCGACCGATACGGAAATGCCGACCAGTTCCGCCATCATCGGATCAAGCGACGTGGTTTCCGTGTCGATGGCGACGATCGGCGCATCGACCAGCTTCTGGATCCACGCATCGAGCGCGGCCTCGGTCGTCACGGTCTCGTAGTGGATTTCGGCCGGCGGCAGGTCTTCTGCCGGCGCGTCCTGCTCGGCCGGCGCGCCGGGCGCGTCGAACAGGCCGCCCTGCGCCGGTGCGGGCGCCGGCGCGCTGCGGGCCGCGGCCGCGCGCGCATTCGGCAGCGCCTCGCCGGTGGCCTCGCGCAGCCACGTCTTGAAGCCGTAGCGCTGGAAGAATGCGATCAGCTTTTCCTTGTCCTCGCCAAGATCGTGCAGGGCATGGAAATCGGGGACCGCATCGGAAAGATCGCAATCGGTCTTTACCGTGACCAGTTCGCGCGCACGCGGCAGCCAGTCCAGCGTGTTGCGCAGGTTCTCGCCCACCACGCCCTTGATGCCGTCCGCAGCCGCCATGATGGCGTCGAGCGAGCCGTATTCGGTCAGCCATTTCACCGCGGTTTTCGGGCCCACCTTGGGCACGCCGGGCACATTGTCGACCGCATCGCCGATCAGCGACAGATAATCGACGATACGCTCGGGCGGCACGCCGAACTTGTTCAGCACGCCGGGCGGATCCAGCACCTCGCCGCTCATCGTATTGACCAGCGTAACGTGGTCATTGACCAGCTGCGCGAGGTCCTTGTCGCCGGTGGAGACCACCGTGTGCACGCCCTGCGCGGTGGCCTGGCAGGCGAGCGTGCCGATCACGTCGTCCGCCTCCACGCCCTCGACCACGACGATGGGCCAGCCCAGTGCGCGCACGGCTTCATGGATCGGTTCGATCTGCCGGGCGAGGTCCTCGGGCATCGACGGGCGATGCTCCTTGTACGCGGGATACATGTCGTCGCGGAACGTCTTGCCCTTGGCGTCGAACACGCAGGCGATATACTGTGCCGGGTAATCGTTGCGCAGCTTGCGCAGCATGTTGATCATGCCGTAGATTGCCCCTGTGGGCAGCCCTTCGCCATTCCTCAGGTCCGGCAGAGCGTGATACGCGCGATATAGATAGCTCGATCCATCGACGAGCAAGAGTGTTTTTGGACTATCCGACATTCCCATGGACTCAAAATTGACTGGTGCCCCCGCAGGCGGTGCTAACGCCGCCCCCCTCGCCGATACGGACGTTTCCGACATTTCGGGTAATGCTGTGAATCCGCCGCCCGAGAAAGCGTCGGCGCATGCTGCAGCCATTGCCGCCAAGGCCGATGCCGCGGCGGCCGGCAAAAGTCCCGAAGAACAGGAAGCTGCCGCACGCGCTGCGGCGGCGCGCGCCAATCCGCGCAAGATGATCCCGAGCCTGCGTGCGCTGGCCGACGAAGATCGCGCCACGGCCAAGAAGGCGCGCGCCTCGTGGCAAATGTTCACGATTATGGCAGAGTTCATCGAGGCGACCGAGTACCTCTCCGAGATCCGTCCCGCCGTGTCGATCTACGGCAGCGCGCGCCTACGCGAAGACTCGCCTTACTACCAGAAGACCATCGAGATCGCCCGCCTGTTTTCGGACGCCGGCTTCGCGGTGATCTCCGGCGGCGGCCCCGGCATCATGGAAGCCGCCAACAAGGGCGCGCACGCGGGCAAATCCGCCAGCGTCGGCCTGAACATCGAACTGCCGCATGAACAGCAGGGCAATCCGTACCAGGACATCGCCATGCGATTCCGTCACTTCTTCACGCGCAAGGTCACCTTCGTGAAGAACTCCGACGCGTTCATCGTGATGCCAGGCGGTTTTGGCACGCTCGACGAACTGGCCGAGGTGCTGACGCTGGTTCAGACCGGCAAATCGCGTTCGGTGCCGGTGGTCATGTATGGCAGCCGCTTCTGGAAGGGCCTGCTCGACTGGTTCCGCTTCACGCTGCTGCCGATGGGCCTGATCGCCGAACACGACCTCGACCTCATGAAGATCGTCGACGAGCCGCAGGAAGTGCTGGAAGCCGTCTACGAGTACTACGAAAAACGTGGTGGCGACCATCCCATTCCGCCCAAGGAAGAAATGTTCTATCTGTAGGGCAAAAGTGGAGCCCGGCTCTCCCGCGATGGCGGTCCGCCGGGTGGACGCAAGGCCACGAGAGCGGCCCGGAATCGGCAGGAATTGCTAGAATGGAAGCCTGTCCGCCTGCCAGATTCCGGCGCCGCCGGGTGCGCAGGCCAAATCCGCGTTGCGGGGCTGGCTGCCCTGCGCGCACAGGAGCCTCAGATGACTTCCCCTTCGCAACCGGGTGCCAGGCTGGCCGATCTGTATGCCGCCCTTGGCCGCCACGGCTATCTGCCCGCGCTCGGCGCCGCCGTGCTGGCGCTGGCGGTGACAACCCCGGCGCTGGCTCAGGGCTCGGAATCGAGCAATGCGCTGACGCAGCAGGAACTAAACCAGATCAACAACCAGCCGATCGCGCCGGCAGTGAAGAGCCAACTGAACCAGCCGCGCGAGCCGAGCTTCCAGTTGCGCGAGCGCGATGGCACGCAGGTGACCGAATATCGTGACAAGGGCCGCGCCACCGATATCCAGGTGCATTCCGGATTCGGCACCAAATACGAAATGAGCAAGCCCGAAGACAGCTCGCCCAAGATTCGTGACCACGACGTGAACCGCGTGCCGTCGGTGAACCTGAAGTTCTGACGTTCGCCCGCGATACCCTGATAGTCTTCTTACCCACGATCCGCGCGGCCAGCTTGCCGACGCGGATCGCGCCGGCCCTCCGGCAGAAATGCCGCGGCGGCGGAACGTGTTGTCCTTCCGGTCCCGCCGTCCCCTGATTCGCACCAATTAAACAGTATGGCCGTATTCACCACGGTCTCGCAGGACGAGATCGCCCGCTGGCTGCTTGACTACGACCTCGGCGAAGTACGCGCGCTGCGCGGCATTGCGTCGGGCATCGAGAACAGCAACTTTTTTCTGACGATGGAGCAGGACGGCGTCACGCGCGAATATGTGCTGACGATTTTCGAGCGGCTGCACTTCGACCAATTGCCCTACTACCTGCACCTGATGGACCATCTGGCGCGCCACGGCATCAGCGTGCCGGCGCCGATGCGCGCGCGCGACGGCGAGATCCTGCGCAGCCTGAAGGGCAAGCCCGCCACCATCGTCACGCGCCTGCCCGGCGCCTCGCAGCTGGCGCCGCAAGCCGAGCACTGCGCGGAAGTGGGCTCGATGCTCGCGCGCATGCATCTGGCCGGCCAGGATTATCCGCGTCAGCAGCCCAACCTGCGCAGCCTGGCGTGGTGGCGGCAGACGCAGCCCGAGATCACGCCGTTCCTGGACGCATCGCAACGCGAGTTGCTGTCCGACGAGATCGCCCACCAGAGCGCGTTCTTCGCCAGCGCCGACTACGCCGCGCTGCAAGGCGGCCCGTGCCACTGCGACCTGTTCCGCGACAACGTGCTCTTCGACGAGGTCGACGGCAGGCACAAGCTCGGCGGTTTCTTCGATTTCTATTTCGCGGGCAACGACAAGTGGCTGTTTGACCTTGCGGTGACCGTGAACGACTGGTGCATCGATTTGCCGACCGGCGTGCTCGACATCGATCGCGCGCGCGCCATGCTGCAGGCATATCATGCGGCCAGGCCCTTGACGGACGTCGAGGCCGCGCACTGGCAGGACATGCTGCGTGCCGGCGCGCTGCGTTTCTGGATCTCGCGCCTGTGGGATTTTTATCTCCCGCGCGAGGCCGATATGCTGCAGCCGCACGATCCGACCCACTTCGAACGCATTCTGCGCCGCCGCATCGACGACGCGGCCGCGCTCCCCTGGATCTGATTCGCCATGCAACTACTGGAAGTTTCCGCCAAGGAAGGCTACGTCTGGTTTCGCCAGGGCGTCTGGCTGTTTCGCAAGAACCCGCTCGCGTTCCTGATGCTGCTGTTCATCTATCTGATTGCCGCGCAGTTGGCGATCTTCGTGCCGCTGTTCGGCATCATTGCACTGCTGGTGGTCACGCCCGGGCTGTATGTCGGCGTGATGACCGCATGCCGCGAAGTCATCCAGAACAAGCGCGTGTTGCCCACCATCCTGCTGGCGGGGTTTCGCACCAACGGCAAACAGGCGACGCGCAACCTGCTGGTGCTGGGCGGCATCTATGCGACGCTGGTATTCACGCTCAGCCTGATCGCCACCACGGTGGTCGATATCGGCGCGGTCGCCCCGATGGTATTCAAGGGCGAGGAGCCATCCGCGGAAACCGTGCGCCAACTGTATCTCGCGCTGCTGATCGGCGCGCTGCTCTACACGCCCGTGGCGATGATGTTCTGGTTCGCGCCGCTGTTGTCGGCCTGGCACCAGGTGCCGCCGGTCAAGGCGCTGTTTTTCAGCTGGACCGCATGCTGGCGCAACCGCGGCGCGTTCTTCACCTACGCCGTGCTGTTTGCGGTGCTGATGGTGGCGGTGCCGCTGGTGCTGGAAACGGTATTTGCGGCGTTCGGCGGCGAAGCGGTGCTGTCGTTTCTGGTGACGCCGTATTCGCTGCTGATCCTGGCGATCCTGTACTGCTCGTTCTACGCGACCTATCGCGGCTGCTTCAATATCGTGCCGCCCGGCGAGGCCGCGGACGTCGCGCCGCAGCCGCCGCAGCCCTGAGGCGCCTGCCGTCTCGCTTGCACGAGCGAGGCGGCCTCACCCGCCCGGCGGCGCGCTTCAATCGATCGGATCGAGCTTGGCCACGCCGAGCGCCAGCCACTTGGCGCCGTGGCGCTTGAAATCGATGTTGGCGCGCGCATCGGCGCCCTCGCCCTCGAGCGCCTTGATCCGGCCTTCCCCAAACTTGTTGTGGAACACGTTCTGCCCCACGCGGAATCCCGTGGCGGCGGCGCGTTTTTCTTCCGCATAGTTCTTGCCGGTGTCCATGCCGCCGGTGGGCTTGCGCCCCGTGTACGGCACGTCTTCGGCACGCTTGAACCAATCGCGGCCCCAGCCCGATTCCCGCTCGGACGACTGGCGCCCGGCGCCATAAGTGCCATACGCCTGACCCTGCGGCGTGATCCACTTCAGCGACGCCTCGGGTAGCTCCTCGAAGAAGCGCGAGCGCACGTGATATCGCATCTGGCCATGCAGCACGCGGCTTTGCGCGAAGGACAGGTACAACCGCTCGCGCGCGCGCGTGATGGCCACGTACATCAGCCGGCGCTCTTCCTCAAGGCCGTCCGCCTCCATCGCGCTGTTTTCATGCGGAAACAGCCCTTCCTCGAGCCCGGTGATAAACACCACGTTGAACTCGAGCCCCTTGGCCGCGTGCACCGTCATCATCTGCACGGCGTCCTGCCCGGCCTGCGCCTGGTTGTCGCCCGCTTCCAGCGATGCGTGCGTGAGAAACGCTACCAGCGGCGTCATCACCACCGGCAACTGCTCGGGGTCCAGCACCTGCTGGTCCTGGTCGCCCTGCGCCAGCGCCGGCGGCGCATCACGATGCACGGGCAGCATGCGCGCCAGCGCATCCAGCCCATAGCCCTCTTCCACCACGAATGCCTGCGCCGCGGTCACCAGTTCCTGCAAGTTTTCAATGCGGTCCTGGCCTTCCTTTTCGGTCTGGTAATGCGCGATCAGTCCAGACGTGTTGGTGACATATTCAACGGTCTGCGCCAGCGTCATCCGGCTGGTCTCGGCGCGCATCTGCTCGATCAGGCGCAGGAACGCGCCGAGCGAACTGCCGGCCTTGCCCGGCACGTAGGCAACCGCCTCGGCCAGCGAGCAGTTGTACTGACGCGCGGCGTCCTGCAGCGTTTCGAGCGATTTCGCGCCGATGCCGCGCGTCGGGAAATTCACCACGCGCCCGAACGCGGCGTCGTTACGCGGATTTTCGATCAACTGCAGATAGGCCAGCGCGTGCTTGACTTCGGCGCGCTCGAAAAAGCGCAGGCCGCCGTAGACACGATAGGGAATGCCTGACGAAAACAGCGCGTGCTCGATCACCCGCGACTGCGCGTTGCTGCGGTACAGGATGGCGATTTCGGCGCGCGACATGCCCTGCGCGATCTGATCGCGGATTTCCTCAACGATCCACGACGCTTCCTGCCCGTCCGAGCCCGCCTGGAACACGCGCACCGGCTCGCCGTGTCCGGCATCGGTACGAAGATTCTTGCCCAGGCGCCGCGCGTTATGCGAGATCAAGTGGTTGGCGGAGTCGAGAATGTGGCCATGCGAGCGGTAGTTCTGCTCCAGCTTGATCATGTGGCGTACGCGGAATTCCTGCTCGAAATCGCGCATGTTGCCGACGTTGGCGCCGCGGAACGCATAGATGCTCTGATCGTCGTCGCCCACCGCGAACACCGCCGCAGCATGGCCAGACCCGTAGCCGGCCAGCAGCTTGAGCCACTGGTATTGCAGCACGTTGGTGTCCTGGAACTCGTCCACCAGCACATGACGAAAACGATGCTGGTAGTGCTGGCGGATCGCGTCGTTATAGCGCAGCAATTCGTAACAGCGCAGCAGCAGCTCGGCAAAATCGACCACGCCTTCGCGCTGGCACTGCTCGTCATAGGCCGCGTAGAGATCGACGAAACGCCGGTTGAAGTCGTCGTTGGCCTCGACGTCGGCCGGCCGCAGCCCCTGTTCCTTGGCGTTGTTGATGAAGTACTGCAGGCTCTTGGCCGGGTACTTCTCGTCGTCGACGTTCAGTTGCTTGAGCAGCCGCTTGAGCGCCGACAGCTGATCCTGCGTGTCCAGGATCGCGAATGTCTGCGGCAAGCCGGCGTCGCGAAAGTGCGCGCGCAGCATCCGGTTGCACAGGCCGTGGAAAGTGCCGATCCACATGCCGCGCGTGTTGATCGGCAGCATCGACGACAAGCGCGTCTGCATTTCCTTGGCGGCCTTGTTGGTAAAGGTCACAGCCAGGATGCCGGCCGGCGAGACCCGACCGTTCTGGATCAGCCAGGCGATCCGCGTGGTCAGCACGCGCGTCTTGCCACTGCCCGCGCCGGCCAGGATCAGGGCGGGCTCGTCCGGCAGGGTGACGGCGGCTAATTGTTCGGCGTTGAGATTGGCAAGCAGGCTGGACATCGGATCGGGGCCGGGAAGGTAGGCGGCAATTATACCGGCGGCCACGTCCCGGACCCCTCAGCAGGCGGGGCTTGGGCAGCGCCGCCATGGCCAGCCATGGCCCGAAAATGCACACCGATACCCCACCTCCCCTATAATTTGATGTTTTCCCGGCCCAATGCGGCGGCGCGCCGATCCGCCTGCCGGCCAGAGCCCTGACCCGCACCCCACGACATCCCAGCATGACCGCAGAAGACCAGTCCCTTGCCAAGAGCTTCGAACCCGCCGCCATCGAGGCCAAATGGGGCCCTGAGTGGGAGCGCCGCGGTATCGCCCAGCCCACCTTCGACGCCAACCGTCCCGATTTCGCCATCCAGTTGCCGCCGCCCAATGTGACCGGCACGCTGCACATGGGACACGCGTTCAACCAGACCATCATGGACGGCCTGGCCCGGCACGCGCGCATGCGCGGCGCCAACACGCTGTGGGTGCCCGGCACGGACCACGCCGGCATCGCCACGCAGATCGTGGTGGAGCGCCAGCTCGAAGCGCAGGGCATTTCGCGCCATGACCTGGGCCGCGAGAAGTTCACCGAGAAAGTCTGGGCCTGGAAGGAAGAATCGGGCTCGACCATCACGCGCCAGGTGCGCCGCATGGGCGCCTCGATCGACTGGACGCGCGAATACTTCACGATGTCGCCCGAAATGTCGAAGGCCGTCACGGAGGTGTTCGTCCGTCTGCACGAGCAGGGCCTGATCTACCGCGGCAAGCGCCTGGTGAACTGGGATCCGGTGCTGGGCACTGCCGTGTCCGACCTGGAAGTCGACAGCGTCGAGGAAGACGGCTCGCTGTGGCATATCTCCTACCCGCTGGCCGAGCCCGATACCGTGCGCGGCCTGACCCACCTGACCGTGGCCACCACCCGCCCCGAGACGATGCTGGGCGACACGGCCGTGATGGTGCATCCGGAAGACAAGCGCTATGCGCACCTGATCGGCAAGTTCGTCCACCTGCCGCTGACCGACCGCCAGATTCCGGTAATCGCCGACGAATACGTCGATCGCGAATTCGGCACCGGCGTGGTCAAGGTCACGCCCGGCCACGATTTCAACGACTACGCCGTGGGCCAGCGCCACAACCTGCCGCAGATGTCGATCCTGACGCTGGACGCCCGGATCGTGGCCGACGCACCCGCCGCATACGCCGGCATGGATCGCTTCGAGGCACGCAAGAAGATGGTCGCCGATCTGCAGGCTCTCGGCCTGCTGGGAGAGGTCAAGAAGCACAAGCTGATGGTGCCGCGCAGCGAACGCACCGGTAGCGTGATCGAGCCGATGCTCACCGACCAGTGGTTCGTTGCGATGAGCAAGCCGGCGCCGGAAGGCACGTTCAATCCGGGCCGCTCGATCGCCGAGGTGGCGCTCGACGCCGTGCAGAGCGGCGAGATCAAGCTCGTGCCCGAAAACTGGATCAGCACCTACAACCAGTGGCTGTCCAACATCCAGGACTGGTGTATCAGCCGCCAGCTGTGGTGGGGCCACCAGATCCCGGCCTGGTACGACGATGCCGGCAACGTGTTCGTCGCACGAACCGAGGAAGAAGCGCGCGCCAAGGCGCAGGCCGCCGGCAGCACGGGGCCGCTGCACCGCGACGAAGACGTGCTCGACACGTGGTTCTCGTCCGCGCTGGTGCCGTTCTCGTCTTTGGGCTGGCCGGAGCAGACGCCGGAACTGGAGCACTTCCTGCCGTCGTCGGTGCTGGTGACCGGCTATGACATCATCTTCTTCTGGGTGGCGCGCATGGTCATGATGACCAAGCACTTCACCGGCAAGGTGCCGTTCCACACCGTGTACGTGCACGGCCTGGTGCGCGACTCCGAAGGCAAGAAGATGAGCAAGTCGGAGGGCAACACGCTGGATCCTGTCGACCTGATCGACGGCATCGAGCTCGATTCGCTGCTCAAGAAGCGCACCACGGGCCTGCGCCGGCCGAAGGATGCGCCGAAGATCGAAAACAAGACGAAGAAGGAATTCCCGAACGGCATTCCCGCTTTTGGCGCCGATGCGCTGCGCTTCACGTTCGCATCGCTGGCCACGCTGGGTCGCAACATCAATTTCGATACCGGTCGCTGCGAAGGTTATCGCAACTTCTGCAACAAGCTCTGGAACGCCACGCGTTTCGTGCTGATGAACACCGAAGGCCACGACTGCGGCATGGGCCCGTGCACGAACGACTGCGGCCCGGACGGCTACCTGCACTTCTCGCAGGCTGACCGCTGGATCGTGTCGCTGTTGCAGCGCGTGGAAGCGGAAGTGGAAAAGGGCTTCGACGAGTACCGCTTCGACAACATCGCCAACGCGATCTACAAGTTCGTCTGGGACGAGTACTGCGACTGGTACCTGGAAATGGCCAAGGTACAGATCCAGACCGGCACCGAGGCGCAGCAGCGCGCCACGCGCCGCACCCTGCTGCGCGTGCTGGAAACGGTGCTGCGCCTGGCGCATCCGATCATCCCGTTCATTACCGAGGAACTGTGGCAGAAGGTGGCCCCGCTGGCCGGGCGCGCCAAGGGCGACGGCAGCGAGACCATCGCCACGCAAGCGTACCCGCTGCCCGCCGCGGCCAAGATCGACGAAGCCGCCGAAGCCTGGGTGGCCCAACTCAAGGCCGTGGTGGACGCCTGCCGCAACCTGCGCGGCGAGATGAACATTTCGCCGGCGCAGCGCATCCCGCTCTATGCGTGCGGCGACAGCGCCTTCCTGAAGGAAGCGGCGGCGCAAATCCAGGCGCTTGCGAAACTTTCCGAAGTCAGGGTATTCGAAGACGAGGCCGAGCTGCAGCGCGAAGGGGCCGGGGCGCCGGTGGCCATCGTCGGCGGCAACCATCTGCTCCTGAAGATCGAGATCGACGTGGCGGCCGAACGCGTGCGTCTCGCCAAGGAAATCGACCGCATTTCGGGGGAAATCGGCAAGTGCCGCGGCAAGCTGTCCAACGAGAGCTTTGTCGCCAAGGCGCCGCCCGCCGTGGTTGCGCAGGAAACACAACGTCTGTCGGATTTCGAACAGACCCTGCAGAAGCTGAAGGATCAACTACAGCGTCTGCCTGCGTAAGTGATGCTTGGGTGCCGCTCCGGCGCAGGCGTCGGACATCGCCCGACAGACGGCACCCCCCATCCTGCGGCACGGTACTACACCGGATTGAAAAGGAAGCTGAAATGGAAAACCGCGTCACCAAGGCCGTCTTTCCCGTCGCCGGGCTAGGCACACGTTTCTTGCCCGCCACCAAGGCGAGCCCGAAGGAAATGCTGCCGGTGGTAGACAAGCCGCTGATCCAGTACGCCGTGGAAGAAGCCATGGCCGCAGGCATCAACGAGATGATTTTCGTCACGGGCCGCTCCAAGCGCGCCATCGAGGATCACTTCGACAAGGCCTACGAACTGGAAATGGAGCTTGAGGCCAAGAACAAGCAAGCGCTGCTCGATGTGGTGCGTTCCATCAAGCCCAAGAACGTGGAGTGTTTCTACGTGCGCCAGCCGGAGGCGCTGGGGCTCGGCCACGCCGTGCTGTGCGCGGCGCGCCTGGTGGGCGATGCACCGTTCGCGGTCATGCTGGCCGACGACCTGCTCGACGGGGAGGAGAACGACCCCGTGATGAAGCAGATGGTGGACATCTACAACCACTACAACTGTTCTGTGCTGGGCGTGGAGGAAATCGCGCCCGAGCAAAGCCGGTCCTACGGTGTGGTGGACGGCCGCGAATGGGACGAGCGCGTGATCAAGATGTCCGGCATCGTTGAAAAGCCGGCGCCGGAAAATGCCCCGTCCAATCTGGGCGTGGTGGGCCGCTACATTCTCACGCCGCGCATTTTCGACCATATCCGCGAACTGAAACCGGGCGCTGGCGGCGAATTCCAGCTGACCGACGCGATCCAGTCGATGCTCGACCAGGAACAGGTGCTGGCCTATCGCTACAAGGGCGTGCGCTATGACTGCGGCAGCAAGCTCGGCTATCTGAAGGCCACCGTGGAATTCGCACTGAAGCACCCGGAGGTGCGCGACGAATTCAGCGCCTATCTGGCACAGCGCGGCTGATCGGCCTCTCCGGTGCGGCTGGCCCAGCGCCAGTGCGAATCGGGATGGCCCCAATGAAAAACCGCCTCACTGAGGCGGTTTTCCGTTTTCTGAGGACCTCGCGACCGTCGCAAGGGCCAGTTTCCGCTTCAGCGGCGCTTCATGTAGAACACGAACACCTTGTCGACTTCGGCGTGCGACAGCAGCTCGTTGCCGGTCTGCTTGGCGAAGGCCTGGAAATCGCGCGTCGCACCCGGATCGGTTGCCAGCACCTTGAGCACTTCGCCGCTGGCCATGTCCGCCAACGCCTTCTTAGTCCGCAGGATCGGCAGCGGGCAGTTCAGGCCGCGCGCGTCCACTTCTTTCTTGAATTCCATTCCTCTCACCTTCTATTTCTGTGCGATGCCGTATTGTAGCGAAGCACTGACCAGCCCGAAGTCCGTCGGACGCCGGGGATCGGGGATGTTCTCGCCAGTCGCGCGATCGAAGAACTGAACCGGCAAGCCACGCCGCTCAAGAAAATCCGCCACGGCAAATCCGGTGCCGGCATTCCAGATGCGCATCTTTTCCGGCGCAACGAGCTTGTATTCGACCAATTCCTCAGACAGCCGGATTTCACCCTCGGCGCGCACGTGATACGCAATGATCAGTTCGTTCTTGCGCATGAATTCATAAACACCGATCAGCGACGCCGACACCGTGTCCAGATTCGTCTCTTCCTTGAGCTCACGGGCCACGCCAAGCTCCGGCGTTTCGTCACGCTCCATGAATCCGGTGACCAGCGCAAACATTTTCTCGGGCCACGCGGCGTTGCGCGCCAGCAGCAGTTTCCCCTCGTACTCGACCACAGCGGCCAGCACTGGCAATGGATTATCCCAATGCACAAAGCCGCAGCCATCCTGCACGCATGCGTGGCGATAACGTCCGGACAGCGGCAGGTGTTCAAGCTGCGCGCCGCATCGCGGACAAAATCGATAGGGTTCCATCGTGGGGCTCCTGGGACTGTCTGTTGAGTTTCTTGTTGTAATAAAAATTCGCAGCGACGCTGCTAGCCGACGCAGGCCGCGCGGATATCGGCCGCGAAAGCTTCCACGGTTTCGGGCTGCAAATCCCACGCGCACATCAGACGGCATCCGCCGGCGCCGATAAACGTGTAAAACATCCAGCCCTTGGCGCGCAGTGCCTCGATCGCCGGCAAGGGCAATTCGGCAAACACGGCGTTGGCTTCGGTCGGAAACATGATGCGCACGCCGGGAATATCGGCAATGCGCCGATGCAACAGCGCAGCCATCGCATTGGCGTGGCGGCCATTGCTAAGCCAGACGTCGTTTTCGAGCATGCCCAGCCACGGCGCAGAAATAAACCGCATTTTCGACGCCAGGTGTCCCGCCTGCTTGACGCGATAGGCAAAATCCTCGGCCAGCCGCCGATCGAAAAACACTACCGCCTCGCCCACGGGCAGGCCGTTCTTGGTTCCGCCGAAGCACAGCACATCGACCCCGGCGCGCCAGGTAATTTCGGACGGATGCACACCAAGCGACGCCACCGCATTGGCAAATCGTGCGCCGTCCATATGCACCCGCAACTGCCTGCGTTTGGCAATGGCGGCAATGGCACGCACCTCTTCGACGGTATATACGGTGCCAACTTCGGTCGCCTGCGTCAGCGACACCACGCGCGGCTTCGGATAATGGATATCGGACCGGCGCGTTACCAGCGCCTCCACGGCGTCGGGCGTCAGCTTGCCGTTTTCCCCTGGCGCGGTGAGCAGCTTGGATCCATTGGAGAAAAACTGCGGCGCGCCGCACTCATCGGTTTCGATATGCGCCAGTTCGTGGCAGATCACCGAATGGTACGACTGACACAACGACGACAGCGCCAGCGAATTGGCCGCCGTGCCGTTAAATACGAAAAACACTTCGCAGTCGGTTTGAAACAGATCGCGGATACGATCGCAAACCTTCTGCGTCCAGCTGTCGTCGCCATAGGCTTTCTCGTGGCCGGTGGCATTGGCCTCGAGAAAATACTTCAGCGATTCCGGACAAAAACCGGCGTAATTATCGGAAGCAAACTGCTGCATGGCGGACACTGCGGAAGTCATTGCGCAAACCTCGGGATTACTTCTTGTCGATCCAGAGCTCGCCGCCGGTGGCCCAGTTTTCGCGCTTGATATCGGTGATGATGATATCGACGGCGCCCGCCGAGCAACCGAGCGTTTCGCACGTCACGCGCGTCACTTCCTCGACAAACTTGCGCTTCTGCTCCACGGTACGGCCTTCGAACATTTCAACGTGGAAAGTGGGCATGCAGATCTCCTTCAGGATTAGTTCGGGCTGATTCAGTGTTTGTAAGCGGGATCGATTCTATCGAGTTTGCGCAGCAATGCGGGCCACTCCATAACGCCTTCCACCGCGCCGTCGTCGAACAGCTGCAGCGACGTCCGCGCCGCCACGCTCGGCGGCGGCTGCACGGTGGCGCTGCCGAGCTGGGCGCCGAGCTGGATCTCGCACGCCTTGATCAGGGTTGCCATCAGCACATAGGCTTCGGCCACGGTGCGTCCGACCGTCAGCGTGCCGTGGTTGCGCAGCAGCATGGCGGGATGGGCGCCCAGCGACGCGATCAGCCGCGCGCCTTCGGCGGGTGTAAAGGCTAGGCCTTCGTAGTCGTGATAGGCGATGCGGCCATGGAAGCGCATGGCATGCTGCGACAGCGGCAGCAGCCCTTCGGCCTGGGCGGAAACGGCAATACCGGCGGTGTTATGCAGATGCATCACGCAATGCGCATCGGCGCGCGCGGCGTGCACGGCGGCGTGCAACGCGAAGCCGGTCACATTCACCGGATGCACGGTGTCGCCGACCACTTCCCCGCGGCTGTTGATCTTGACCAGATCCGAGGCGCGGATTTCGTCGAAGGCGAATCCGAACGGATTGATCAAGAAGTGATCGGGTTCGCCGGGTACGGTGGCCGAGATGTGGGTGTAGATCAGGTCGTCCCAGCGTTCCAGGGCCGCCAGCCGATAGGCGGCGGCCAGATCCACGCGCACGCGGGCTTCTTCCGGACTGATGGGCACTGCCGGGCCTGCGGCGCGCCCGGGCTGCAAGGCAAAAGACATGGGGGCTTGGCTTTCGCGCCGCCCTGCAACGCCGGCGCGGATGCGGCCTGGTCGAGTGAGCGGCGAAGCCGATACTGTAGCGCAGTCGTCAGCGGCCCGTGCGCGCGTCCGCTGGCATTGCGCGCCACATCCAGCCGTGGATTGCCGCGCCCAGCAGCAACGCCGCCGCGGCCACCGCCAGCGAGGCCGCGAATCCGCCCGTGCGCGCCACCAGCGACGTGGCCAGCGGCGGCCCGGCAATCTGGCCGATCGCATAGGCGGCCGTCATCAGGCCGATCAGCCTGGCCGCACCCGCGCCCCAAAGCCGGCGCGCTTCGCGCATTGCGAACGACACCAGCGCGGTAAACGGCAGGCCCACCAGCAGGCTGCTGAGCGCGAATCCGGCCACGGTGGGCCATACGGCGACCACGCCGACACCGACCGCCTGCATCGTGTACAGCAGCATCATCATGCGGCGATTGTCGTGATGCATGCCGATGCGCGTCACCAGCCACGCGCCGACCGCCACGCCCCCACCGAGGATCGGCCAGAACAGATCGACCCAGATGCTGCCCGGCATCGCCTGTCGCGCGATCACGGGCAGGAACGTCGCAGTGATGATGTAGCCGAAGCCGGCCAGCCCGTAGGCCAGCGTCAGCGCCCAGGTCTGGCTGTCTAAGCGCGGCGTCGCCGGTGGCGCGGCGCCTGGCCGTCCGTCGGCATGCTGCGCCGGTGCCGACGACGATCCGAACACGCGCCATACCGCCGCCAGCATCGCACCGCCCAGTATCGCGAACGCGATCCAGCCCGAGGTGGCATGCCAGTGGGCCGCCACCATGCCCGACGCGGAAAGGCCGGTGACCACGATACCGAGCCCGGGACCGCAGAACATCAGCCCGCCCAGCGTCGGCTGTCCCAGTTCCGCCAGACGCTGCATGCACCACGCCGTGGCGTAGACCATCACCAGCGCGCTGGCGATGCCTGCCAGCGTGCGCCACACCATCCACGCCGGCATGCCGCCCGGCAGTGCCATGGCCAGCGTCAGCACGACGGTCAGCGCCAATGCGCCGCGCACCATGCGCACCGGGTCCGGCCGGATGACGAGGCACAACAGCGCGCCCAGCAGATAGCCGATGTAGTTCATGGTGGCCAGCGCCCCGCCACCGGCCAGCGTCACGGCGCCATCGTGCAGCATCATCGGCAACAACGGCGTAAAGGCGAAGCGGCCGATTCCCATCGCAAGGGCCAGCGACACCAGCCCGGCCATCGCCACGGCCCACGGGCCGAATGTGGGCCTCTGCGTGACTCCGGCCGGGATTTCTGTGTTTGCAAGTGACATGACGGGGATCGGGGGTAAAGGCGGCTGGCACTGCCGCGCATTGTTGACTATCCTATGCGCGATCGAGTCATCACGAAAAATGAATAATAAAGATGACTTCCATCTCGATAGAGAAACCATCCTGCTATGGACCTTGCTGCACTTGAGATTTTTCGCACGGTAGTGGAAGCGGGCGGCGTCACGCGGGCCGCGGAGCGGCTGCATCGCGTGCAGTCCAATGTGACCACGCGGATCCGCCAGCTCGAGCAGTCGCTCGGGGTGGACCTGTTTGTGCGCGACGGCCGTCGCATGGTGCTCACGCCGGCCGGACAGACGCTGTTCGACTATGCGTGCCGCATCCTTCAGTTGGCCGACGAGGCGCGGCAGGCCGTGCAGCCGGCCCATCCGCAGGGGCGGCTGCGGATCGCGTCGATGGAAAGCACCGCGGCCAGCCGTTTGCCGCATGTGCTGGCGGCCTACCACCGCGCCTGGCCGTGCGTCGAACTGGAACTGGTGACGCTGCCGACGCGCCGGTCGCTCGACGCGTTGCGTCGCTTCGAGGTCGACTGCGCCTTCGTTGCGGACCCAATAGGCGAGCCCGACCTGGCCAGCTGCGCGGCCTTCGAGGAAGAACTTGTGATCGTCGCCAGCGCCGGCCACGCGCCGATCCGCACGCCGGCCGATGTCGACCGCGCCCCTCTGCTGACATTCGAGGCCGGCTGCAACTATCGCACGCGTTTCGACCACTGGTACGCCCAGTCCGGCCAGGCGCCCAGCCGCGTGATTCAACTCGGGTCGTATCACGCCATCGTGACGTGCGCCGCGGCCGGTATCGGCGTGGCCATCGTGCCGCGCTCGGTGCTAGCGCTTTATCGCAACCTGCCGGAAGTCAGCCTCCACCCGCTCGGCGACGCCGGCCGCGTCACCACGGTGCTGGCCTGGTATCCGTCGATGGCCAGTGCGGCGCTGATCGCCCTGGCCGATCTGTTGCAGGATTTCCCCACCACCAGCGACATCGGCAACCCCGGTACGTTCGACCACACCCGCGCGGCGGCCTGACACAGCGGGCGCGCTGCAGGATGTGGTGGGTCGCCTACACTGAAAGTGGCGCGGCCACGGCACCTACGACGGGCAGCGCTCCGCCATGACCTATGCATTCGTGTGGCCACGGCCGATGCCTGCCGCCGCGAACTGGCTGCGGCGGGCAATCGTCGCCGGCCTGCTTCTGGCTTGGGGTTTCGCGCTGCTGGCAAGCCACGGCGTCGCGGCCGCGCCCGGGCCGGCAATCTCGCTGCCGTCCGCGCCGGCATCGGCGTCCGCAGGCGCATCCGCACCGGTCGCACCGGTGTACGTAATCGCCATAAAGGGCGCGATCGGCCCGGCCAGCGCCAGTTTCGCCGTGCGCGGCATCGAGCAGGCGCAGCAGCATGGCGCGCAGTTGATCGTGCTCGAAATGGACACGCCCGGCGGCCTCGACAAATCGATGCGAGACATCATCCAGGCCATCCTCGCGTCGCCGGTGCCGGTTGCCACCTATGTCTACCCCGGTGGTGCACGCGCCGCCAGCGCGGGTACCTACATCCTCTACGCCAGCCATATCGCGGCGATGGCGCCGGGCACCAATCTCGGCGCGGCCAGCCCTGTGGCCATCGGCATCGGCGGCGCACAACCGGAAACCGCTCCCGGGCCTTCTCCGGCCAGTGCGCCGGCGGCCCAGGACACCATGACGCGCAAGCAGATGCACGATGCATCGGCCTATATCCGCGGCCTCGCGCAATTGCGCCAGCGCAATGCCGAATGGGGCGAGCGCGCCGTGCGCGAAGCGGTCAGTCTGTCCGCCGACGAAGCCGTCGCGCAGAAAGTTGCCGATCTCGTCGCGCCAGATCTGCCGGCGCTGCTGCGGCAGGTCGATGGCAAGCGCATCGACGCCAGCGGCGCCATCCGTGTGCTGCACACGGCAAACGCGCCGGTCGTCACGGTGGCGCCAGACTGGCGCATCCGCCTGCTGGCCGTCGTCACCGATCCCAGCGTGGCGCTGATCCTCATGATGATCGGCATCTACGGCCTGATCTTCGAATTCTCCACGCCGGGCATGGTGCTGCCCGGCATCGCCGGTGCGATCTGCCTGCTGCTGGGTCTGTTCGCGCTGCAGATGCTGCCGTTGAACTACGCCGGACTGGCGCTGATCGCGCTGGGCGTCGGCTGCATGATCGCCGAACTGTTCCTGCCGACGTTTGGCACCGTGGGCGTGGGCGGCATCGTCGCGTTCGCCTTTGGCGCGGTCATGCTGATCGACACCGATGTGCCCGGCTTTGGCGTGCCCTTATCGCTGATCGCCGGCCTGTGCGGCCTCTCCGCGGCATTCCTGTTCGGCATGTCCGCCGTGGTGCTGCGCGCGCGCCGGCGGCCGGTGGTCAGCGGCGCGGACACGCTGGTGGGCGGCATCGCGGTGGTGATCGACGATACGCCGGCCGACGGCTGGGCGACTATTCGCGGCGAACAATGGCGCATTCGCGGCAGCGGGCCGCTGACGCGCGGCCAGCGCGTACGCATCACGGGGCGCCGCGGCCTGGTGCTCGACGTCACTTCCATTCACGATGCCTGACACAACTAGGAGCCCGATATGGCGTTCGGATTCAGCTTCGGCGGCCTGATCTTCCTGCTCGTACTGCTGGTGGTCGCCGCCGTCCGCATACTGCGCGAATACGAGCGCGGCGTGGTGTTCATGCTTGGCCGCTTCTGGCGCGTCAAGGGTCCCGGGCTGGTCCTGCTGATCCCCGGCGTGCAGCAGATGGTGCGCGTGGACCTGCGCACGGTGGTGTTCGACGTGCCGCCACAGGACGTGATCTCGCACGACAACGTGTCCGTGAAGGTCAACGCGGTGGTGTACTTCCGCGTCGTCGATCCCGAGCGCGCCATCATCGAAGTTGCCAATTTCCTCGAAGCGACGAGCCAGCTGGCGCAGACCACGCTGCGCTCGGTACTGGGCAAACATGAACTGGACGAGATGCTGGCCGAGCGCGAAAAGCTCAATCTCGACATCCAGAAGGCGCTCGACGCGCAGACCGACGCATGGGGCATCAAGGTCTCGAACGTCGAAATCAAGCATGTGGACCTCAACGAATCGATGGTGCGCGCCATCGCCAAACAGGCCGAAGCCGAACGCGAACGCCGCGCCAAGATCATCCATGCGGAAGGCGAATTGCAGGCGTCCGTGAAATTGCTCGAAGCCGCGCAGATGCTGGCCCGGGAGCCGCAGGCCATGCAGCTGCGCTATCTGCAGACGCTCACGCAGATCGCCGGGGACAAGAGTTCGACCATCGTGTTTCCGCTACCGATCGACATCGTGTCGAAGCTGATCGGCGGCGGCGCGAAATAGCCGCAATGTCGGCTGCGGCGCGCCACCTTCGGCCCGCTGTTCGGCCGCGAACGGTGCGTCCCCGAAAAGAAAAAAGCGCCCGCGGGCGCTTTTTTGGACGATGCAACGATGCGGTGATTGGCCGGCTACGGCTGCCGGCCGCCCACGCTGTTCATGCAGCGCGTCAGACCTTTGCGGAAACCCACGCCGTCACGCCGGCCAGCGCCTTCGACAGGTTGGTCGGGTCCGTGCCGCCGGCCTGCGCCATGTCGGGACGGCCGCCGCCCTTGCCGCCGACTTGCTGGGCGACGAAGTTGACTAGCTCGCCTGCCTTGACCTTCGACGTGGCGTCGGCGGTCACACCGGCGATCAGGCTGACCTTGCCGTCGGCCACGGCCGCCAGCACGATGGCCGCGCTCTGCAGCTTGTCCTTGAGCTTGTCCATCGTTTCGCGCAGCGTCTTGACGTCCGCGCCTTCGAGCTGCGCGGCCAGCACCTTGAGTCCGTTGACGTCCACCGCCTGCGACACCAGTTCGTCGCCCTGCGACGAAGCAAGCTTGCTCTTGAGCTTTTCGAGTTCCTTCTCGAGCGCGCGGACCTGCTCCTGCACCTGGCCGATACGCGGCACCAGTTCCGACGGTTGCGCGCGCAGCGCTGCAGCCGCTTCGGCCAGGCGCGCGTCGAGCTGTTGCAGGTAATGCAGCGCGTTGTCGCCCGTAATGGCTTCGACGCGACGGATGCCGGCCGCCACGCCCGCTTCGACCACGATCTTGAACAGCCCGATGTCGCCGGTGCGCGTCACGTGGGTGCCGCCGCACAGTTCCTTGGACGATCCGATCGACAGCACGCGCACATCGTCACCGTACTTCTCGCCGAACAGCGCCATCGCGCCGCTCTTGACCGCGTCGTCGAAGCCCATCACGGCGGCGACGGTCGGCTCATTGCGCAGGATCTCCGCATTGACGATTTCCTCGATCTGGCGGATCTGCGCGTCGGTCAGCGGTGCGTTGTGCGAGAAGTCGAAGCGCGTCTTGTCCGGATCGACCAGCGAGCCCTTCTGCTGCACGTGGCTGCCCAGCACTTCGCGCAATGCCTTGTGCATCAGGTGGGTGGCCGAGTGGTTGCGCACGGTGCGCGCGCGGCGCACGGCGTCAACCTGCGCCGCCACGGTGTCACCTACCTTGAGCACGCCGTTGGCCAGCGTGCCCTGGTGGCCGAACACGTCGGCCTGGATCTTGGTGGTATCGGCCACCGTGAACACGGCGGGGCCCGCCACCAGCGTGCCCTGATCGCCAACCTGACCGCCGGACTCGGCGTAGAACGGCGTGTTGTCGAGCACGACCACGCCGGTCTGGCCCGGCTGCATCGATTCCACCGCGGCGCCATCGACATACAGCGCGGTCACGCGCACGCCTTCCATGCTCAGCGCGTCGTAGCCGTGGAACACGGTCTTGTCGCCTGTGTATTCCAGGCCCGCGGCCATCTTGAACTTGCCGGCGGCGCGCGCCTGTTCGCGCTGGCGCGTCATCGCGGCGTCGAATGCCGCCTCGTCCACGGTGATTTCCTGCTCGCGCGCCACGTCCTGCGTCAGATCGAGCGGGAAGCCGAACGTGTCATGCAGCTTGAACGCCAGTTCGCCATCGAGCACCTTGTTGCCCTTGGCCTTCAGGTCGGCCACGGCGGCGTCCAGGATCGACATGCCGTTTTCGATCGTTTCGAAGAAGCGTTCTTCCTCGGCCTTCAGCACCTCCACCACGCGGTCCTGGGCTTCGGCCAGTTCGGGATAGGCCTGGCCCATCTGTTCCACCAGATCAGCCACCAGCTTATGGAAGAACGGCGTCTTCTGGCCAAGCTTGTAGCCATGACGGATGGCGCGGCGCACGATGCGGCGCAGCACATAGCCACGGCCCTCGTTGCCCGGAATCACGCCGTCGACGATCAGGAACGAGCACGCGCGGATATGGTCGGCGATGACCTTGAGCGAATTCTGGGTCAGGTCGGCAATATGCGTCTCACGACCGGCGGCCTTGATCAGCGCCTGGAACAGGTCGATCTCATAGTTGCTGTGCACGTGCTGCAGCACGGCGGCAATGCGCTCCAGACCCATGCCGGTATCCACGCACGGCTTGGGCAGGCGCGTCATGTTGCCCTGCTCGTCGCGATTGAACTGCATGAACACGAGGTTCCACACTTCGATATAGCGGTCGCCATCTTCCTCGGGCGATCCCGGCGGGCCGCCCCACACCTCGGGGCCGTGGTCGAAGAAAATTTCCGAGCACGGGCCGCACGGGCCGGTGTCCGCCATCTGCCAGAAGTTGTCCGAGGCGTAGCGCGCGCCCTTGTTGTCGCCGATGCGCACGATGCGCTCCGCGGGCACGCCCACTTCCTTGGCCCAGATGTCGTAGGCCTCGTCGTCCTCGGCGTAGACCGTCACCCACAGCTTGTCGGCGGGCAGCTGGTAGACCTTGGTCAGCAGTTCCCACGCGTAGTGGATCGCGTCGCGCTTGAAGTAATCGCCGAACGAGAAATTGCCCAGCATTTCAAAGAACGTGTGGTGACGTGCCGTGTAGCCCACATTCTCCAGATCGTTATGCTTACCGCCGGCGCGGACCGAGCGCTGCGAAGACGTGGCGCGCGAGTACGGGCGCTTGTCGGTGCCCAGGAACACGTCCTTGAACTGCACCATGCCCGAATTGGTGAACAGCAGCGTCGGGTCGTTCGCCGGCACCAGGCTGGACGAGCGGACCACGGTATGGCCCTTCGACTCGAAGAACTGCAGGAACTTGCTGCGAATGTCGGAGACTTTCATGTTGTATCGGGCGCTTCCCGCGTCGTGGCAGGGCGCAGTCAGTCAGGTTAGATTTGCAAACCGTTGATTATACGGGTCAAGCCCTGTCCCGGGGCAGTGGCTCGCCGCCTTGCTGTTGTATGGCTTGCCACCCGGCGACGGGCGTGCGGGCCGATATGCCTCGATACGCCCCGACCCGCCAGCGATGGTCGCGCGCTGTCCGGTTATCGCCCACGGAACGGCCGGCCGCGCCCCGCGCGCGTGCATCGCCCGCCATGGCCGGTGATAGAGTGCTGGCTCCTCAGACCTTGCAGCCGTTGAACGCCATGGGAGCTTTAAGCCATCTTCGCGTCCTTGACCTGACCCGCGTTCTCGCCGGGCCATGGTGCGCCCAGAATCTTGCCGATTTCGGCGCCGACGTGATCAAGATCGAGCGCCCCGGCGCTGGCGACGACACGCGCATCTGGGGCCCGCCGTGGCTCAAGACGCCGGACGGCCGCGACACCGCCGAAGCCGCCTACTATCTGGCCGCCAACCGCAACAAGCGCTCGGTGACGTGCGACATCAGCACGCCCGAAGGCCAGCAGCTGGTGCGCGAGCTGGCCGCGCAGAGCGATGTCGTGCTGGAGAACTACAAGGTCGGCCAATTGAAGAAATATGGCCTCGACTACGACTCGCTCAAGGCCGTCAAGCCGGACCTGATCTATTGCTCCGTCACCGGCTTCGGCCAGACCGGCCCGTACGCACAGCGGCCGGGTTACGACTTCATCGTGCAGGGCATGGGCGGATTCATGAGCCTGACCGGCGAGCGCGACGACCTGCCCGGCGGCGGTCCGCAGAAGGCCGGCGTGGCGATTTCCGACCTGATGACGGGCCAGTACGCGACGATCGCGGTGCTGGCCGCGCTGGCCCATCGCGAGCGCACCGGCGAGGGCCAGTACATCGACATGGCGCTGCTCGACGTGCAGGTGGCGATGCTGGCCAACATGAACACGAACTACCTGGCCAGCGGCGTGGCGCCCAAGCGCTGGGGCAATGCACACCCGAACATCGTGCCTTATCAAACGTTCCAGGCCGCCGATGGCTGGATCATCGTTGCGGTGGGCAACGACGGGCAGTTCCGCAAGTTCGTGACCGCCGGAGGCCGCCCCGAGCTGGCCGACGACGCGCGTTTCGCCACCAATCCGCAGCGCGTGGCGCACCGCGACGTGCTGGTGCCGATCCTGGCCGAGATGGTGGCGCCGCGCACGCGCGAGCAATGGATTCTCGATCTGGAGCGTGCCGGCGTGCCGTGCGGCCCGATCAACACGCTCGACGAGGTGTTCGAGAACGAGCAGGTGGTGTCGCGCGGCCTGCGCGTCGATCTGCCGCACCCGACGGCGGGCACGGTCAAGCTGGTGGGCAGCCCGATGCGGATGAGCGTGACGCCGCCAGAAGCGCTGCGCCATCCGCCGTTGCTGGGCGAGCACACCGATGTGGTGCTGGGCGAGACACTCGGCTACAGTGCCGAACACATCGCCGCCCTGCGCACCAAGGGCGTGGTCTGAATCCACGCAAGGCGCTCCGCGCGCCGCGCCGCCTGGTGAACCGGGCCGGCGCACAGGGCCGGTGATCATGGACGTTTCCCCCAACTGAGGAGAATTCATGCTGACCGATGCCCTGCTCGCGTTCCTGCACTTCACGGCCATCTTCGTGCTGGTCACGCTGATGACCGCCGAAGCGGTGGTTCTGCGCCCGGACATGACGCCGGCCACGGTACGCCGGCTGTCGCGCTATGACCTGTTCTATTTCCTCTCGGCGATGATCGTGCTGGCCACCGGCCTGCTGCGGCTGTTCTATGGGGCCAAGGGCGTGGATTTCCTGATCCACAATCCCTGGTTCCACGCCAAGATGACGGTGTTCGTATTGATTGCGCTGTGCTCGCTGCCGCCCACGCTCGCCATCGCCAAGTGGCGCAAGCAGGCGAACAAGCTGCCGGAATTCGTGCCCACGCCCGCCGAGATCAAGAAGGCGCGCCGCTGGGTCATGATAGAAGCCCATTTGTTTATCCTGCTGCCGCTATGCGCCGTGATGATGGCGCGCGGCATCGGCATGCGCTGATACCCGCGTCACAGAAAAGCCGGCGCGCAATGTACGCCCCGGCTGACCGATTCCCGACCTTTTCCACGTTCGACATGTTCAAGACCCTGCTCACGGCCGCCATCACAGCCACCATGGCCTTCGCCGCGCCGGCGCACGCCGCCGCTCCCGCCAACTGGCCAGCCAAACCGATCCGCTTCGTGGTGCCATATCCGGCCGGCGGCCCGCTGGACACCGTGGCGCGCGCCATCGGCGAGAAGCTGCGCGACAGCCTGGGCCAGCCCGTGGTGGTCGAAAACAAGCCGGGCGCCGGCGGCAACCTGGGCGCCGACTACGTCGCCAAGCAACCGGCCGACGGCTACACGCTGGTGATGGGCGCGGTGGCTACGCACGCGATCAACCCGACGCTGTTTGCGAAGATGCCCTATGACCCGGTCAAGGACTTCGCGCCGATCACGCTGGTCGCCGACGTGCCCAACGTGCTCGTCATGCATCCGGGCAAGGCCGCGGAACTGCATATCAACAATGTGCGCGATCTGGTCGAATATGCGCGCAAGCATCCGGGCAAGCTTGACTATGCGTCCGGCGGCAACGGCAGCGCCGGGCACCTGTCCGGCGAGCTGTTCAAGAGCATGGCCCATATCAGCATGGTCCACATTCCGTACAACGGTGCGTCGCCGGCGCAGTTGTCGGTGCTTTCCGGCCAGACCGACCTGATTTTCGACAACCTCGCTTCCGCGTCGGCCAATATCAAGGCCGGCAAGCTCAAGGCCTTTGCCGTGACCACGGCCAGCCGCGCGCCCTCGTTCCCGGAGCTGCCGACGATTGCCGAAGCCGGCAAGGGTCTGGGCCTGGAAGGATTCGATATCTCGACATGGTTCGGTGTGCTGGCCCCGGCCGGCACGCCGCGCGAGATCGTCGACCGGCTCAATCACGACATCGTTGCGATTCTGAAGACCGACGACATGAAGCAGCGCCTGGCCCGCATCGGCGCGCAACCGGCGCCCACCACGCCCGAGCAGTTCGGGGCGCTGATCCAGCGCGAACTGAAGAAATACGGCCAGGTGGTCAAGGTTTCCGGCGCCAAGGTCGACTGACCGAGCCGCGCATCTTGCCGCGCATGCGCCAGAGCCGGTCCTTGCCGTCCCTGGCGTCCTCGGCCGCATTGCGCGGCAGCAGCAAGCCCACCTGTATCACGCGCGGCCCTTCCATGCGCGTCACGGTGAGCCGCAACCCGGCAAGTTCCAGTGCGTCGCCTTCCACGGGCGGCGACGAAAACACCGCCAGCATCGCCTCTTCTAGCGTGCGCGACTGCTCTTCCGGCGTCAGTTCCCGCGTGCCGTAAAGCGCCGCCACGTCCGCCAGCCTCGCCTGTCCGTCGAGCAGGAAATCATGCGAAGCCTGGTCCCAAGACGCCGGTCTGGCCGCCACCAGAAACAGCCGCGACAGCAACGGCACCGAGCCGGCCGGGGCCAGCACCGAGACGATATCGCCGGCGCGCAGCACCGCCTGCTCCAGCGGCACCAGCGATCCAGAGCGCGCCAGGGTCATCAATCGGCTGCGCGGCGGCAATTCCAGCTGATCGGCGCGCAAGTCTTCCATCGACGATCCGGCAGCCACCTGAAACTGCATCAATTCCAATCCCGGCGAGCGCGTGCCGCGCAGGCGTTCACGCGACAACGGCTCGTCGTACGGCGGCCGCAGTACACGCGCCAGACGCGCCGCCAGCGCCACCGTGGTGCCCTGGCATAGCAGGCTGGCCAGCACCACCGCAAACGCGACGCGAAACAGCAGCCCGGAATCCTCCATGCCCTGCAGCAGCGGAAACAGCGACAGCACGATCGGCACCGCGCCGCGCAACCCCATCCAGGCCACGAAGCCTTTCTCGCGTGCGCTGAAGCGAAACGGCAGCAATGAAGCGAACACCGCCACGGGACGTGCCACGCACATCAGGAACAGCGCCACCGCCAGCGAAGGCAGGGCGACATCCCAGATGCGATGGGGTGTCACCAGCAGGCCAAGCAGCAGGAACATGGCCGACTGTGCCAGCCACGCCATGCCGTCCATGGCGCGCATCACGTCTTCGCTGACGGCCCGATCGCGATTGCCGACCATCATGCCGGCCAGATAGACCGCCAGGAAGCCGCTGCCGCCCAGCGTCTGCACGATCGCCCACACCATGCATCCGCCCGCGCAGATGAGGATCGCCTGCAGCCCTTCGGCCACGTTCACACGCTCCATGACGTTGGCCATGCAGTACCCCAGCGCCACGCCCAGCACGCCGCCGACGCCGAACTGCACCACCAGGCGCATCGCCAGCGCGGCAAGGGTCAGCCCTGCGGGCGCCGTGATCCACTGGATCAGCGTAAGCGTCAGGAAAATGGCCATCGGATCGTTGATGCCCGATTCGATTTCCAGCACGCTGGCGACGCGCTCCTTGAGCCGGATGCCGCTGCCGTTCAGCAGCGAGAACACGGCTGCGGCGTCGGTGGAGCCGACGATCGCGCCCAGCAGCAGCCCCAGCTTCCAGTCGATGCCGAGCATCCAGGTGGCAAACAGCCCGACCAGGACGGCCGTGAGCGCCACGCCGACCGTGGCCAGCGACAGCGAGGGCCGGAGCGCCACGCGAAATGTGGCGAAACGCGTGCGCAGGCCGCCATCGAGCAGGATCACCGCCAGCGCGATATTGCCCACCAGAAAGCTGAGCCAGGTGTTGGAGAAACGGATCCCGCCCGGGCCGTCCACGCCGGCGGCCATGCCCACGCCCAGGAATACCAGCAGGAACGGCACGCCAAAGCGCGCCGAAAACACGCCCAGCAGAATGCCAAGCGTCATCACCACGGCGCCGATCAGGATGGCATGGTCGATGGTCTCCAAGCGGGCTCCTCCGAGGTCTCTTGCGCCGGCGCATTCGTGTGCGCCAATCGGCGTCGATCCCATCGATCATAGGCGACCCGCCCGCCCCAGTCTGTCAGCCGCCGTCCGGCCGACGCGCGCCGCGACCCGCGTTCCCATGCGCGTTTTCCCTGCCATTTTCCTTGCATCGTCAACGGCTTACCGATTGCTTTCAGACGTCTGCCTAGGGACATACCCTGAAGTTGCCAGTTTATGCAGACATATGAAAGGTAGCTGAAAGGATGCGCTTTTAACTTCCACCCTGCCCGCGACGGGGAGTGCCGCGGGGACGGGGGCGCTGTCGGTTTTTGCAGCAGTTTCCGCCCCGGGGGAGGCCGGTTTGACCGGTCCGTCGCGACGATTTCAAGCTGCTTTATCGAGGAGAATCATTTTGCGCATACGTAGCCAAAAGGACTTTGCCTCCGGCCTGATGTTCATTCTGGTCGGACTGGGCTTTTCCTTTGTCGCCCGTGGCTATTCCATGGGGACAGCCGCCAAGATGGGACCGGGATACTTCCCGTTCTGGCTCGGCATCGTGCTCGCCCTGCTGGGCGCGCTGGTCCTGTGGGGTTCGCTGTCCTCCAAGGCCGAAGAAGACCATCTGGCCCGCTGGGACCTGAAGATCCTGCTGTGGATCCTGGGTTCGGTGGTGCTGTTCGGCCTGCTGCTCAAACCGCTGGGCATGGTCCTGTCGGTCGCGGTACTGGTGCTGGTTTCCTCGATGGCCAGTCATGAATTCAGCTGGAAAGGCGCCGTCCTCAACGCAATCGTCCTGGTGCTGATCAGCCTGGGTGCGTTCGTGTACGGCATCAACCTGCAGATGCCGGTTTGGCCGGCTTTCCTGGTAAGTTAAGGAGCCCGCCCCCATGGAATTGTTAGCCAACCTCGGACTGGGCTTCTCGACCGCCCTGTCGTTTCAGAACATCGCCTACGCGTTTCTGGGCTGCGTGCTGGGCACGCTGATCGGCGTGCTGCCGGGCCTTGGGCCCCTAGCCACGATCGCGATGCTGTTGCCCGTGACGTACACGCTGCCGCCGGTGGCCGCGCTGATCATGCTGGCCGGTATCTACTACGGCGCACAGTACGGTGGTTCCACAACCGCCATTCTGGTGAATCTGCCCGGCGAATCGTCGTCGGTCGTGACCACCATCGACGGCTACCAGATGGCGCGTCGTGGCCGTGCGGGCGTGGCGCTGGCCACTGCCGGCATCGGCTCGTTCTTCGCCGGCTGCGTGGCGACGCTGATCCTGGCCGCTTTTGCCGCGCCGCTGTCGGAACTGGCGTTCAAGTTCGGCCCCGCCGAGTACTTCTCGCTGATGGTGCTGGGCCTGATCGGCGCCGTGGTGCTGGCGTCGGGCTCGCTCGTGAAAGCAATCTCGATGATCGTGCTGGGCCTGTTGCTGGGTCTGGTGGGCACCGATGTGAACTCGGGCGCCGCGCGCTTTTCGTTCGACGTGCCGGAGCTGACCGATGGACTGAACTTCGTGTCGGTGGCGATGGGTGTGTTCGGCTTCGCGGAAATCATTGCGAACCTGGAGCAGAAGGAAAATCGCGAGACCTTCACCGATCACGTAACCAACCTGTTCCCGACCAAGGAAGATTTCAAGCGCATGATTCCGGCGGTGCTGCGCGGCACGATGCTCGGTTCGGCGCTGGGTATCCTGCCGGGCGGCGGTGCTTCGCTGGCATCGTTCGCCGCCTACTCGCTCGAGAAGAAGACCTCGCGGTACCCGGAGGAATTCGGCAAGGGCGCGATCGAAGGCGTGGCAGGTCCGGAATCGGCCAACAACGCCGCGGCGCAGACCTCGTTCATCCCGCTGCTGACGCTGGGCATTCCGCCTAACGCCGTGATGGCGCTGATGGTCGGTGCGATGACGATCCACAACATCCAGCCGGGCCCGCAGGTGATGAGCAGCAATCCGGCGCTGTTCTGGGGCCTGATCGCCTCGATGTGGCTGGGCAACCTGATCCTGATCGTGCTGAACCTGCCGATGATCGGTATCTGGGTGAAGCTGCTGAAGGTACCGTACCGCTACCTGTACCCGGCGATCCTGACGTTCTGCTGCATCGGCGTGTACTCGGTTCAGAACACCACGTTCGACGTGTTCCAGACCGCGGCTTTTGGCGTGATCGGCTACCTGTTCATCAAGCTGAAGTGCGAACCGGCGCCGCTGCTGCTGGGCTTCGTGCTCGGACCAATGATGGAAGAAAACTTCCGCCGCTCGCTGCTGCTGTCGCGTGGTGACTTCAGCGTGTTCGTGACGCGTCCGCTGTCGCTGGGCCTGCTGATCGCCGCCGCGATTCTGGTGGCAATCGTGGCGATGCCGTCGATCAAGGCGAAGCGCGAAGAAGCATTCCAGGAAGAGTAAGTCCTTCCTGCCACAGTATTGAAGTACGGAAGTACCGAAGTACTGAGGGCGTCCCCAACGGGGCGCCCTTTTTTATTCAGGCGCCGAACAGGCTCGCGCACGCCGCGCGGATCGCCTCGGTGACGTGCACGCGGCCATGATCGCGCCGCTCCAGCATGCCGATGCTGCGCACCAGCGGTTCACCGCCCGCACGCAGCGGCAGTATCCGCAACGCCTTGTCTTCGCGCCAGCGCGCGCGCTTGAGCAACGGCACCACGGTCACCCCAACTTCCTGCCGCACCAGTTCCACCAGCGCCTCGATCGAATTCAACTCGAGGAACTCGTTGGTACGCAAATGCGCGCGCCGCAACGCGCGCTCCACCAGCGCACCAGTGCGCTGGCTGCGATCAAACCGAAGAAACGGATTGGCGGCCAGAGCCTGGCGCGCGTCGTCGCCACTGCTGCCGCGCGCGGCGATCGCCACCAGCGGTTCGTCGTAGAGCGGCGTCCAATGCAGCGTGCCGGCCAGGCGCGCCGATCCTTCGACAACGAATGCGGCGTCGAGCTCGCCACTTTCCACCATCGCCGCCAGCTCGAACGACTTGGCGCCGATCAGCCGCACATCGAGCGCCGGATAGGTGCGCTTCAACTGCGCGACCACATGCGACAGCCCACCCATCACCGAAACCACCGCGCCAATCGCGACCGCGCCCGCCATGGCCTGCGAGTCGGCCAACGGCAGGCGCATCTCCTCGTAGAGCGCCAGCAGCCGCCGCGCCTGCGGCAGCAACGCGCGGCCGTCTGCGTTCAGCACCGCCACGCGGCCGCTGCGGTCGAATAGCTCGCGCCGCAGCTCTTCCTCAAGGGACCGCATCTGCAGACTGACCGCCGCCTGGGTCAACGCCACCTCGCCGGCGGCCGCCACAAAGGAGCCCTGTTCGGCCACGGCGACGAAAGTTCTTAAAAAGCGGATAGTGCTCATGCGGCAAGGAACCTTTCACGGACGATTCACAATATTTTCTTGTGAATCAAGCAAGGAATATTAACTTTCATTGTGATCGCTGGCGCGGAATAATTTGACTTTCCTGCCGCAGTTCCACGTCGTACCCATCCGTACCGGAGAAGAACAGATGCAACACTGGCTACGCCTTCTGGGCATTGGCCTTGCCACGAGCCTCACGCTGGCTGCCGCGCCGTCGCTGGCCGACACGTATCCAAGCAAGCCGATCCGATTGATCGTGCCGTTTCCGGCCAGCGGCGCGACCGATTTGCTGGCGCGCGCCATCGCGCAAAAGGTAGGTGCCGGGCTGGGTCAGCAGATCGTGGTCGACAACCGCCCCGGCGCGGGCGGCGCCATTGGCTCGGACATGGCGGCCAAGGCGGCTCCTGACGGCTACACGATCCTGATTGCCACCACCAGCACGCACTCGATCGGTCCGTACATCAACACGCATCTGCCGTACAACACCGAAACCGATTTCACGCCGATCGGCCAGGTGGCCACCGCCACCAACGTGCTGGTGGTGCCCAACCAGTTGCCGGTCAAGAATGTCCGGGAACTGATCGACTACGCCAAGAAGCACCCGGGCGAGCTGAACTATGCATCGAGCGGCAATGGCACCGTGGTCCACCTGACCGCCGAAGCATTCAAGGCGCAGGCCGGCATCTTCATCACGCACATCCCATATCGCGGCACCGCGCTGGCCGTGCCCGACCTGATCTCTAACAAGGTTCAGGTACTGTTCGACAGCATCGTGTCCGGCATGCCACACGTGAAGGACGGCAAGCTCAAGGCGCTGGCGGTGACCAGCCTGAAGCGCTCGCCCCTGGCGCCGGAGCTGCCCACCGCGAGCGAATCTGGGCTGCCCGGTTTTGAATCCGATACGTGGTTTGGCATCTATGGCCCCAAGGGCCTGCCGCCCGAGATCGTCAACCGGCTCAACGCCGAATTCAACAAGGCCATCCAGTCGCAGGACGTAAAGGACCGCCTGGCCAAGCTGGGCGCCGAACCCGTCGGCGGCACGCCGGCGCAGTTTGCCGCGATGGTAAAAAAGGACAGCGCACGCTGGGGCAAGCTGATCAAGGATCGCAAGATCCAGGTGGACTGAGCCTTCCAACCCTTGCGCCGGGGTGACAGGGGCTGGATCCGGCGGCGCGACACGATTGGGTCGGCCGCTCCAGCCCGTCACAGCAAAACCGACGAAGACGAGAACTGAACGCGCTTCGAACAACGAGACAGACCATGCAGAACTTCAACTGGACCAACCCCTACCCCTCGGTGCGCATTCCGCTGTTTGCGCGCAACGTGGTGTCGACTTCGCACCCGCTGGCCGCCCAGGCCGGACTGCGTATGCTGCTCAAGGGCGGCAACGCGGTGGACGCCGCGATTGCCGCCGCCGCTGCCATCACCCTGGTCGAACCGGTGTCGTGCGGCCTGGGCAGCGATGCGTTTGCGATTCTCTGGGACGGCAAGGAATTGCATGGTCTGAATTCGTCGGGCGTGGCGCCGCAGGCCTGGAACACCGATTACTTCAAGAACAAGTACGGCGTGGACGGCAACGGGCTGGCCAATCGGCCGACGCGCGGCTGGGATTCCGTCACGGTGCCCGGCGTGATCGCCGGATGGGCTGCGCTGCATGAACGCTTCGGCAAGCTGCCGTTCGAAGACCTGATGGAACCGGCGATCGAGATCGCCGAGCGCGGCTACGCCGTGCCGCCGGTGGTGGCGCACAAGTGGGCCGCCGCCGTGCCCGACCTGAAAAGCCAGCCGGGCTTCGCCGACACGTTCATGCCGAACGGCCGCGCGCCGCACGTCGGCGAGAAATTCATATTCAAGGCCGCAGCCGACACCTTACGCAAGATCGGCGCGACCAAGGGCCGGGCCTATTACGAAGGCGAAATTGCCGAGAAAATCGCTGCGTTCAGCAAGGAATGCGGCGGCGCGATGACGCTGGACGACCTGCGCAACTATCGTCCGGATTGGGTCAAGCCGATCAGCAAGTCGTATCGCGGGCACGAGGTGCATGAAATCCCGCCGAACGGCCAGGGCATCGCAGCGCTGATGGCGCTGGGCATCCTCGATCAGTTCGACGTCGGCGCTCTGCCAGTGGATTCGGTCGATTCGCAACATCTGCAGATCGAGGCGATGAAGCTGGCGTTTGCCGACCTGTATCGTTATGTGGCCGATCCGCGCAGCATGGATGTCACGCCCGAGCAGATGCTGGACGACGCGTATCTGAAATCGCGCGCCAAGCTCATCGACATGCAGCGCGCCACGCATTTCAACTTTGGCATGCCGCGCACCGGCGGCACCATCTACCTCACTGCCGCGGACGAGAGCGGCATGATGATCTCGTTCATCCAGTCGAACTACATGGGATTTGGCTCGGGCGTCGTGGTGCCGGGCACCGGCATCAGCCTGCAGAACCGCGGCGTCGGATTCTCGATGGATCCGAAGTCGGCAAACGTGGTGGAAGGCGGCAAGCGGCCGTTCCACACGATCATCCCGGCGTTCCTGACCAAGGATGGCAAGCCGCAGATGAGCTTTGGCGTGATGGGCGGCGATATGCAGCCGCAAGGGCACTTGCAGACCGTCGTGCGCATGCTCGACTACAACCAGCAGCCGCAGGCCGCCTGCTGCGCCCCGCGCTGGAAGGTCAACCGCGATTTCACGTTGGACGTTGAAGGGACGATGGATCCGGCTACCGTGGCTGGCCTGAAGGATCGCGGCCACCAGCTCAAGTCGGTAAATGACCCGTATATGGATTTCGGCTCCGGGCAGTTTATCTGGCGTCTGTCGGAGGATGGCGAGCACGGCTACGTGGCCGCCAGCGACAGCCGCCGCGACGGCCAGGCCGTCGGCTTCTGATGAAGGCGGCACAAGGGGACTTGTGCGCGCGCATCTTGTAGTACCGCAGTAGGCAGTGGAAGTCCTGCGAGGCGCCATGGGGAAACCCGTGGCGCCTTTTTTATGTTGGCGCGATCAGAAAATCGGCAACGCCAGGAAGAGCTTGATGACGATCGCGTTCACGATGTCGATGAAGAAGGCGCCGACCATCGGAACGATCAGGAACGCCAGGTGGGACGGCCCAAAGCGGTCCGTGATGGCTTGCATGTTGGCAATGGCAGTCGGCGTGGCGCCGAGCCCAAACCCGCAGTGGCCAGCCGCAAGCACGGCGGCGTCGTAGTTGCGGCCCATCGCACGGAAAGTCACCAGTACCGCATAGGCGGCCATGGCTGCAGTCTGCACCGCCAGGATCAGCAACATCGGCAGCGCCAGCGAAGCCAGTTCCCACAAGCGCAGGCTCATCAACGCCATCGCCAGGAACATCGACAGGCTGACGTTACCCAGCACCGAAAGCGCCCGATCGAAAATCGTGTACCAGCCGAGTGCGGCCAGCCCGTTGCGCAGCAGCACGCCAACGAACAGCACCCATACGAAGGTCGGCAGTTCCAGCGCAGTGCCCTTGAACGCGCCGGTCAACGCCTGGCCTGCGGTCAGACAGACCAGAATCAGCGCCAGCGTCTCGATCAGCGCGGTGGCGGTGATCAGGCGCACGGCCTGAGGCTGCTCGAAGTTCAGCGGATCGTCATCCACCATCGCGGCGCCCGGCTTGGCCACCTTACGCAACAGATAGCGCGCCACCGGCCCGCCGATCAGGCCACCCAGGACAAGACCGAAGGTTGCGCAGGCCACGCCCATCTCCGTGGCATACGACATGCCGAACTTCGTCATGAACGTATTGCCCCAGGCGGCGCTGGTGCCGTGACCGCCCGACAGGGAAATCGAACCGGCAAGCAGCCCGGTGGCGGGATGCATGCCCAGCAGGCTTGCGAGACCGACACCGATTCCGTTCTGGATGACCAGCAGCCCGGCGACAACCAGCAGGAATTTGCCGATCGACTTGCCGCCCAGCTTCAGGCTGGAAAGGTTGGCGCTCAGGCCCAGCGTCGCAAAGAAGGCGAGCATCAGCGGCGTCTGCGTTCCGGTATCGAACTTGATCTGCACGTCCAGCGTGTACCGGGCGATCGCCAGACATGCCGCCACGACCAGTCCGCCTGCAACGGGCTCTGGTATGTTGAAGGCCCGTAATGGTGGTGTGATCTTTATGAGCTTGCGCCCGATCAGCAGCACGAGCGATGCCGCGACAAGGGTTTCGTACGTATTGAGTTCCAGCATGGCAGGCATCCAAAAAACTCCATTTTTGGCACTCGCCCGCGCATCGCCAATCGCTGTTCAGCGAAACCCCTTCAATTGCAACTGTTCCGTCCCATATGCCCACAACTGTGCATGGCCGAGGCTCTGACAGCGCCATAAACTGACCGTTTCCCAACGGCAACCGGTCACCTCTATGTCCAGCTACGCATACCGCATCGTCAATGTTTTTGCCGAATCTACCTTTGGCGGCAACCCACTCTGCGTATTCGAGGACGCGCGCGGCATGGACGATGTCACCATGCAGGCGCTGGCACTGCAATTCAACCTATCGGAAACCACGTTCGTCTTTCCGTCCGATAAGGCGACCGCAGCGGTGCGCATTTTTACGCCCGGATACGAAATGCGTTTCGCCGGTCATCCCACGCTGGGCACCGCGCATGTCGTGCGCGATCTGCGTCGCACCGGCGACACGTTGTCGCTCGAATTCAAGGCCGGCGTGGTTCCGGTGACCGCGCAAGGAGACCGATGGACGCTGACCGCGCCGCACCAGGGTGCCCCGCGCACCGCGCCGGCGGGCCTGCCCGATGCCGAGATGGCATCAATGCTGGGATTGCATCCCGATGACCTTGCCGCATCGCCGATGTGGGTCGATACCGGTGCGGACCAGCTGCTCGTACAGGTAAAAACGACCGACGCCGTGCGGCGCGCGCAACCGGACAGCAGCCGCCTCGACCACTGGCCGCAAAGCAGTCTGGGGCGCAAGACGGCCTACGTGTTCGCGTTCGACGCCAGCTCCCCGGGCAAGGTCCTGGCCAGGTATTTCTTTACCAAGCAGGGTGGCGGCGTGGCCGAGGACCCGGGCACTGGCTCGGCTTGCGCCAACCTTGGCGGATGGTTGCTCGCAACCGGTCACGCCCTGCCAGCGCACTTCGAGGTGGACCAAGGCGAGTTTGTCGATCGCCGCTGCAGGCTCGATCTGGACGTCAGCACGGAAGGCGCGATTCGCGTTGGCGGCCGCGTCATAGAATTGGGACGCGGCACCGTCACTATTTGATCCGACACTGGCCGGGAGCGCCGCAACCCTCCCGGCAGGCGTTGTTCGGCTAGGTACTCTTCCAACATTCCAAACCATCATGCCCTCCCACGACATTGCCACCGTAGTCGATCTGGAAGCCCTCTATGCCAAGCCTGCGGGCGCCTCGGTCGCCAAGGAACTCGACTATCTGCATCCGCACTATCGCGCATTCGTTGAGGCATCGCCGTTCTGCCTGCTATCCACAATGAACGACAAAGGCGGCGATTGCTCCCCGCGAGGCGATGCTCCGGGATTCGTGCAGATACTCGACGAGCGCACGCTGCTCTTGCCTGACCGACGCGGCAATAACCGAATCGACAGCCTGCGCAACATCATTGCGGACGCGCGCGTAGGTCTGCTGTTCCTGATCCCGGGCGTCAACGAAACCCTGCGCGTCAGCGGCACGGCGACGGTGTCGACGGATCCGGACCTGATCGCACGGTGCGTGGTTCAGGGCAAGGCGCCGACCACGGTGCTGGTGATCCGCATCCGCTCGGTGTTTTTTCAGTGTGCCCGCGCACTGCTGCGCTCGCACCTGTGGTCACCCGACGCGCAGATTCCGCGCGAGGCGCTGCCCAGCACTGGCACGATCGTGGCCACCTTGAGCCAGAACGCGATCGATGGCGAAACGTATGATCGCGAACTGCCCGAGCGGCTGCGCAACGGCCTGTACTAACCGCACTTAGCGCGGCAGCCACTCCGGCGCATGAGTGCCCAGCGGCACCGACGGTAATGTCCAATGCGCCGGCGTCTCCGACAGCTTCGCGGCATGCCGCACGACCGTGAGCTCTCCAAATCCCGACTCCTGCACTTCGAGCAGATCGGAAATTTCGTCGATGTGCTGATCGGGCACGCTCGTCCCGCCGGGCACTCGTCCGAGGCTGCGCAACCACTGCCCAACCTGGGCCAGCGACACGCGCACATGCCAGCTGCCACCTTCGGTTGCGCGGCGATGCAGCGCGACCATCGCCCCAAACGCCAGCAGGTAGCCAGCGGCGTGGTCCAGAACCTGCGCCGGGAATGGTCGCGGTTCGGCGCTGGCGGCAGCCGCCGCTTCGTCGGCATTGAAACCGGTTGCCGTCTGCACCAGTGAATCGAATCCCCGCTTGGCAGACCAGGGGCCGACGTGCCCATAGGCGGAAAGCGATACGTAGACGATGCCCTGTCGTGCCCGCGCGGCCGCCTCGGGGCCGGCGCCCAGCTGTGCCAGACCGTCCGGCCGGTATCCCTGAACCACCACATCAGCACCGTGCAGCAATTTGTGGAAGGCGCGCTTGTCGTCCTGATCGCGCAGATCGAGCTGGCACGACCGCTTGCCGCGGCCCGTATCGACGACCAGCGGGGCGATGGCGGGAAGATGTGCGGCCGTCACCAGCAATACGTCCGCTCCATGCGCGGCCAGCGTACGCCCGGCGACAGGTCCGGCAATGATGCGCGTTAGGTCCAGCACGCGGATGCCGCTTAGCGGGCGGGCGTCGACGTTGATTTCGGCATGGGCGGGCAAGGCCGGCAACGGGATGGGCGGTGCGTCGCCGATCTTTTCAATGATCACCGGGGGCAGCCCGCGCAGCGCCTGCGCCTGGGGGTGCGCCTGCCATTCGTCGAACGTGCGCATTGCCGCCACCACCAGACCGGCATCGGAGGCGGTTGCCTCGAAGTCTTCGGCCTTCCAGCGGGCCAGAGCGGTGCGCAGCGCGTCCCTGTCGTAGGCGCATTGCAGGATGCGCAGGATGCCGTCTCGATGGTGGGGGAAATTGGTATGCAAGCGAACCCAGCGACCGTCGCCGCACGGATACAGGCCGGCGATCTTGTCCCAGAGCTCGGGCGCCGCCCCGCCGTTCACGCGCAGATAGCGCTCGCTGCGGAATTCGGCCATGGCATGCCGCATGTCCACATCGACGGACTGCCAGCGGCCGGTGCGCTGCGCCCAGAGCGCCGTGGCGGCCAGCGCCGACGCGCCGATGGCGACCTGCGCCGCCGTGCCGATCGCAAAGCTTGAGGGCAGGATCGGATCCTCTCCGGTGAGCCCAATGTGGCGCAAGGCCTCGGCCGGCATTGCGGCGTCCCGCCAGAGCGCCGCGAGGGCTTCCGCCGGCGGCACACGACCCGAGCCGTCAGCGGCGGATGGAGCGGAGGAAGTAGCGGTATTCATGGCATTTGTTCCTGCGGCGCGGCGCCGGGCCACATGCGACGATGACGTCGCATGGCTTCCTGCGCGGCAACAATGAAATCATGGACCGATCGACAAGACACGCCGCGGCCATGCGACTACACTGCGGTGGATTCTGCACCACTTCCGATCGTTGTGTAGTGAGACGATTCGCAAAATGCCTGGCGACTGTCCGTGTTGCCCCGCAGGCACGGTAAAATCGCCCCATTCCCAAGAAACATGAGGAGCGCGTCCGGTCCGCGAGTGGCCGGCGCCTTCCGCGAAGCCATAGAGCCGCAACGCCGCGGCGCCACCATGAGTCAAGACAACAAGCCCAACAACCCGCCCGTCGCCTCGAACTTCCTGCGCAGCATCATCGACCACGACCTGGCGTCCGGCACCTACGCCGGCCGGGCCGACGCGCAGGGCAGCCCGCTGCCGCCCGTCATCACGCGTTTCCCGCCGGAACCCAACGGCTATCTGCACATTGGTCACGCCAAGAGCATCTGCGTGAACTTCGGTCTGGCGCGCGATTACGCCGGCCGCTGCCATCTGCGCTTCGACGACACGAATCCTGTCAAGGAAGACACTGAATACGTCGATTCGATCATCGACGCCGTGCACTGGCTCGGTTTCTCCTGGGACAACGCCCAGGCCGGCGGCGCGCCGCACCTCTACTACGCCAGCGACTACTTCGACCGCCTCTACCAGTTTGCAGAGACGCTGATCGAGCGCGGCGCGGCGTACGTGGACAGCCAGAGCGCCGAACAGATCGCCGCCACGCGTGGCAACTTCTCGGAACCGGGCAAACCGTCGCCGTTCCGCGACCGCGCGGTGGAAGAAAACCTGAAGCTGTTCCGCGAAATGCGCGACGGCAAGTACGGTGACGGCGAGCACGTGCTGCGCGCGAAGATCGACATGTCGGCGCCCAATATCGTGATGCGCGATCCGGTGCTCTATCGCATCCGCCATGCGCATCACCATCGTACCGGCGACAAATGGTGCATCTACCCGATGTACGACTTCACGCATTGCATTTCGGACGCGATCGAAAACATCACGCATTCGCTGTGCACGCTTGAATTCGAAAACAACCGGCCGCTCTACGACTGGGTTCTCGAACACCTGCGCGATGCCGGCGTATTCGCCAACCCGCTGCCGCACCAGTACGAATTCGCACGCCTGAACCTCACGTACGCGATCACCAGCAAGCGCAAGCTCAAGCAGTTGGTGGACGAGCAGCGTGTCGCTGGCTGGGACGATCCACGCATGCCGACGATCGTCGGCATCCGCCGCCGCGGCTACACGCCCGAATCGATCCAGCTGTTCTGCGATCGCGTGGGCGTATCGAAGGCCGATAGCTGGATCGACATGAGCACGCTCGAAGGCGCGGTGCGCGACGATCTCGATGCGCGCGCGCCGCGCAGCGTTGGCGTGTTGGATCCGCTCAAGCTGATTCTCGACAACTACCCGGAAGGCCAGAGCGAGGAATGCTCGGCGCCGGTGCATCCGAAGCAGCCGGAAATGGGCCGCCGCGTGTTTCCGCTGTCGCGCGAGCTGTGGATCGAGCGTGAGGATTTCAACGAAAACCCGCCCAAGGGCTACTTCCGTCTGTTCCCTGGCAACAAGGTGCGTCTGCGCTACGGCTACGTGATCGAGTGCACCGGCGTGGACAAGGACGCCGACGGCAATGTCATCGCCGTGCATGCGAACTACCTGCCGGACACCAAGAGCGGTACGCCGGGCGCGGACAGCGTGAAGGTGAAGGGCAACATCCACTGGGTGAGCGCGCCGCACGCCTACGAAGCCGAGGTGCGCCTCTACGACCGTCTGTTCAGTGACCCGCATCCGGACGCCGGCGGCAAGAACTTCCTGGACGCGCTGAATCCGGATTCGATGAAGGTGGTCACCGCATATCTTGAGCCCGGCTTGCGCGATGCCAAGCCGGACGACCGTTACCAGTTCGAGCGTCACGGCTACTTTGTGGCCGATCGTGTCGATTCGAAGCCGGGCAAGCCCGTCTTCAACCGCACGGTCGGGCTCAAGGACAGCTGGGGCAAGTGAGATGACGCAGAACACCACATTTGCGCTCGACGGCGAGTTCATCGCCCTGAACGACCTGCTCAAGCTCGCCGGGGTCTGCGAAAGCGGCGGCGCGGGCAAGGCGCTGGTCGCCGCCGGGGAGGTCGCCGTGGATGGCGCGGTCGAATCCCGCAAGACCGCCAAGATCCGCGCCGGCCAGGTGGTGACGGTCGGCGGCCCGGGCGGCGTTCGCATCAAAGTCGTGGCCGCATAGCATCGCGTCGCGGTCCCATTGCACCAGGCGGCGGTGAAGGTTCACCGCCGCGACTTCCACGCAAGGAGCTTGCATGCCCATCGCTTTTTGGTGTGTATTGCTGGCGGGCCTGATGCCCATACTGACTGTCGGGATTGCCAAGGCCGGCAGTCGCGGCGGCTTTGACAACCACGATCCTCGCGCGTGGCTGGAACGACAGAGCGGTCGTGCGCGCCGCGCCGACATGGCGCATCGCAACCATTTCGAAGCATTCCCGTTCTTCGCAGCCGCGGTACTGACGGCCACGCATCTGGCGGCGCCACAGGCCCGCATCGACGAGTTGGCGATGCTCTTCATCGTCGTGCGCGTGCTCTATACGGCCTGCTATCTGACGGACCGCGCCACGCTTCGCACGTTGTGCTGGACGGTAGGCTATCTCACTGTGATCGGCATCTTCCTGTTACCGGTGTTCGTCCACTGACCGCCATGACCACTGGCAGGCGTTTCCCGCTTATATGCAACCCGGCGGCATGCCTGCTGGCAGGTCTGGTCGTGTCGACGCCCGCGCCTGCCATCGCCGCGCCGGTCGAATACACGGTCGACAAGACCCACACTTCCGTCTATTTCGGCGCGAGCCATTTCGACCGGACCACGGTGCGGGGCCGCTTTGGCAAGATCGATGGGCGGATCGTTTTCGATCCCGTGGGCAGCGTCGGCGCTGTCGATTTCACCGTCGATGCGGACTCGGTCGACACAGGTAACCGGAGCCTCGACGGCGTGCTGCGCTCCGGGCAGTTTCTCGATGCGCAGAATTTTCCCGTCGCGCGCCTGCAAGCCAACCGCTTTGTGACCGACGCAGGCAAGATCGTGGCGATCGAAGGGACGCTTACATTGCATGGCGTCTGCCAGCCGATCCGGCTGGAAGTCGATCGCTTCAGTTGCGGGCAGACCGAGCTGTTTGGCGTGAAGCGCGATGTCTGCGGCGGCGATTTCCGCGCCACGATCTCCCGCAGTGCGTTTGGGCTGACGCGATTTCTGCCCGAAGTCGGCGATGTCGTCACATTAACGATCTCCGTCGAGGCGTCGCCTGCCGGCTAATGCCGCCTAGCGTGGGATCGGCGGGAAAACACGCGATACGATGACGACTCCGCATCACCTTTATCGGCAATTTCTTCAGTAAAATCAGCGCTTTGCCTTCCCTGCCCCCTGCCGCCCCGCCGCATCCGCGTGCCGGCCTGACGCGATCCCTGAAATGAGCCTGATTTCCCTGAACGACGTGGTTTCCGCGTCGCTCGCTGCCGCCGGTGCGTGCCTGGCCTGCAGCATTCCTACCGATTTTCTCCGCCGTTTTCCGCTGTGGGCCTATAAAACCTACGGGCGTAACGCCCTGCTGCTGCCACTGCTGGCGATGATGGTGGGATCCTTGCTCGCACGCGTCGCCATCAACGGCCAGCTCGATAGCAACGGCGGCGTGGCGCTGGTTGCCGCGGCGGCATTCCTGATGCTGCTGCTTGCCTCCGCACTACTTCGTTTCTGGATCAGCGATTACCGGAAGTCCTGAGCGGCCGACGGCTGCGCGTTGGCGCACCCAGCGACGGCGTTTTTCCATCGCGCGGACCCACGGATCACGTATGATGCGGCCTTTCGCGTGCCGCAGTTCTAACGGTGCGCCGCATTTCCGAACCCATGGCGCTCAAATCCACGATCTTCAAGGCCGACCTGTCCGTCTCGGATATGGATCGGCCCTACTATGGCAGTCACACACTTACCATCGCCAAGCATCCGTCCGAAAACGATGCGCGCATGATGGTGCGGCTGCTCGCCTTTGCGTGCGAGGCCACCGAATCGCTGACGTTCACGCGCGGTCTTGACGAACCCGACGAGCCGGACCTGTGGGACAAGGCGCTGACAGGCGACATCCTCCATTGGATCGACCTTGGCCAGCCTGACGAAGCCCGCCTGAAGCGCGCCGCCGCCCGCGCAGATCGCGTCACCATCTATACCTATCAGAGCGCCAGCGCGCGCGAGTGGTGGAAATCGATCTCGGGCAAGGCCGGCAAGCTTCGCAATGTGACCGTCTACAATGTGCCCTCCGAAGCCGTGGACGCGCTGGCAGCCATGGCGCAGCGTGCCATGCGACTGTCGGTGACCATCCAGGACGGCGACATCTGGGTCAGCGACGACGATCACAACGTGCAACTGACGCGCGAAGTGCTCCAGCGCGCCGACGACTGATTTCCGACCGGCTGGACGCGGACCTGCAGGGTCTCGTTCAGCGCCACACATAAAAGGAAGAAAGCGATGCAAACCACTCCCTCCGGCCTGCAATTCGAGGACACCGTTGTCGGTTCCGGCGACGAAGCCACCGCAGGCAAGCACGTGACCGTGCATTACACGGGCTGGCTGTACGAAAACGGCCAGGCTGGCCGCAAGTTCGATTCGAGCAAGGACCGCAACGACCCGTTCGTGTTCCCGCTGGGCGCCGGCCATGTGATTCGCGGCTGGGACGAGGGCGTGCAAGGCATGAAAGTGGGCGGCACGCGCCGCCTGGTGATTCCGGCCGATCTCGGCTATGGCGCACGCGGCGCCGGTGGTGTCATTCCGCCCAACGCCACGCTGCTGTTCGAAGTGGAATTGCTGTCGATCTGAGCTGCGGCCCGGATCCAAAAAAACGGACGCCAAGGCGTCCGTTTTCTTTTGTGGCGCCGCCGCGCTCAGAAGCCGATCGACGCGTTGCCCACGTCGACGCGGACCTTGTCTCGGTCCAGCAGCCGCCCGGCATGCCGGGCAAACGCTTGCGCCCATTCCGGCTGGCTGGCAAAGCGGTTTTCTCCCGAAAACTTCGCCACATTAAGAATCTTGTCGATCACAAGCACCTTGCCTACCGGGCTTGACGCCTGGCAGTCCAGCTCGGCGTACTCGCGGTCGAACCAGCGCCACGCGGCATCTTCGGTGACGGCGGCCAGCTCGCTGTCCTCGACCGTGAAATCAAATTCCTTGCCGCTGCCAAATACCACCGTCAGGGTACGGGCCATGCCGTTTCTCCGAAGTTCTATGCGAGTAGGGGCCCTATTGTAGAGACTTGGCGCGGGATCGGGCCAGACAGCCTGCATTGCCACGATAGTTCGACCGTTGCCTGGTACACACACCTTGCAAGCAAACTGTGGTTAGCTTGCCACGCGTCAAGGCGCTTTGGATTATTCTTTCACGCATGGCCATCACCAGACAGGACCTCGAAGCAGATCGGTTGCGCACTACGCTGTGCAGCTCGCCGGTCGCGTCTTCGCTTCTGCCCGAGGCCGATGTGGAGCGCTCGCTTTGCGAGACGCTGGCCCAGCGGCCGCACGCGCCCGATATGAATGGCGACGTCTGGCTCTTTGGCTATGGATCGCTGATCTGGAATCCAATGGTGGTCCATACCGACAGCCGCCTGGCGACCGTGCATGGCTATCACCGCGGTTTCTACCTGTATTCGAAGATCAATCGTGGCACTTGGGACAACCCGGGACTGGTGCTCGGGCTCGATCGCGGCGGTTGCTGCACGGGCATGGTGTTCCGGATTCCGAGCCATGTGGTGGAGCAGGAGTTCCGCGTGCTGTGGCGCCGCGAAATGATGACGGGCGCCTATCATCCGCGATGGCTGCGCGTGCGCTTGGACCAGTCGCCTGATGCGCCGGAGCAGCGCGCCCTCGCGTTCGTGATGAATCGCGAACATGCCGGTTATGCCGGCCGCCTGCCCGACTCACATGTCGTCGCCTGCCTGCGCCACGCCTGCGGCCTGTATGGCCCCGCCCGCGAATACTTGCACCAGACGCTGCTGGGACTGGCCACGCACGGTGTGGACGATCCCTATCTGGCGCGCCTATGGCAGCAACTGCAGGCGTGCGATGCTGCCGAGGCCGCCGCGGCACCCTGTACGGCAGGAACTCCGCCAGCGACCTCCGCATCCGCCGCCCAACAGGCGGACGATGCCGTGGCCGCCACCATCCATCCGCACGAAACAGTCTGATCGCCGCGCACGCAGACCATCATGTCTCGCTCCCAAACCCGCCCCCGCCGCCAGGCACTTGCCGAAATGTTCGGGTTGCTGGGATTGCTGATGGGAGGCGGTCTACTGGCCGGCCAGGGTGGCCAGACGCTGGCGCGCTCAATGAGCGGCATGCGCGATGCACCGGCTCCCACGACGTCCCCGGGCACGCCGCACCAAAGCACGCCAGTGCCGACACGCGGCGAAGGCATGGCCGCACTCGATCGCAACCTGATCACTGCCGCCGGCATCGGCGATCTGGAACTGGTCAACCGGTTGCTCAAGGCGGGGGCGTCGACGCGCGCCGTCGACGAGCGTGGCCGTTGCGCGCTGCTGGCGGCGGTCTACAACCGTCGCGGCGATGTGGCGCGCGCGCTGGTGATGGCCGGCGCCGACGTCAACCAGAAGGATGGCGAAGCGAACAGCGCATTCCTGCTGGCCGCGGCCACCAACCAGATCGACATCGTGCGGCTGTCGCTGTCGCACGGTGCGGACCTGCGCAGCACCGATCGCTACGACGGGACCGCGCTGATTGCTGCAAGCCAGCACGGCAACGTCGAAGTGGTAAAGCTGCTGCTGCAGGCCGGTGTCCCGGTCGATCGCGTCAACCAGTTGGGATGGACGGCGCTGCTGGAAGCCATCATCCTGGGCGATGGCAGCTCGCGCTATGAAGAAATCGTGCAACTGTTGCTGGACGCCGGCGCCGACGCCAACCTCCCGGACCGGGAAGGCGTGACGCCATCGAGCCATGCGCGCGAGCGCGGTTACAAGACGATGGTGAAAATGCTGATGCGCGCGCGCGGGCACTAAAGGCGCATCGCGCGCCGGCCGCACGGCATTGGCGATGGACCGGCGCAGATGTGGCACCGATCCGCAATCAAACCGACGCAAATACTGCGTCAGCCCAGGAGTGAGCGACGCCCCCTCGGCAAAACAGCGCGGCGCCAGCGCGGTGGCGCGGACTCTGCCGCGCCACCTTGCCAACCCCGTTCAGGCCGCGGCCTGCCCGGTCTGGCGCGCGTTCTCGGTTTCCTGCAATTGGCGCCACATCACCTTGCCCGTACCGGACTTCGGCAATGCATCGACAAACTCGACCACGCGCGGATACTTGTACGCAGCCATGTTTTCCTTGGCCCATTCGATGATGTCTTCGGCCGAGGTCTTGCCTTTCGCGTCGGCGCGCAATACCACGACCGCCTTCACCGTCTCGCCGCGATAGGCGTCGCGCGTGCCGATGATGCACGCCTCCTGCACGGCCGGATGCTTGTACAGCAAGTTCTCCACCTCCGCAGGCCAGACCTTGAAGCCCGAGGCATTGATCATGCGCTTCAGGCGGTCCGTGATGAAGTAATAACCGTCCTCGTCCATCCGGCCCAGATCGCCGGTACGGAAATACGTCTGGCCTTCGAATTCGATAAAGGCGTCGCGCGTGGCATCGGGCTTGCCCCAGTAGCCCTTGAACACCTGCGGCCCGCGCACGATGATCTCGCCCACTTCGTTGACCGGCAATTCCTTGAGCGTCACGGGATCCACCACGCGCGCATCGGTATTGAACGTCGGCACGCCCAGGCACTGCAGCTTGGCGCGTTCGGCCGGATTGCTGTGCGTCGGCGCCATCGTTTCGGACAGCCCATAGCCTTCCAGATAGCTCAGGCCGAATTGCGTCTTGAGGCGCTCGGCCACCGCCTGCGGCATGGCCGCCCCGCCGCCGCCGATGTAGCGCAGGCTGCTGACATCGAACGACGCGAGATTCGGACTGCCCAGAAAATCGATGACCATGGTCGGGATATTGGTCCAGTGCGTCACCTGATAGCGCGAAATCAGGCGACCGGCCACTTCGCGATCCCAGCGCGGCAGCATCACCACCGTGGCGCCGGTGTAGATCGGGCCGTTCATGCCGTATTGCATGCCGGTCACGTGGAACAGCGGCAGCACCGACAGGATCACCGATTCGGCGCCGCTGCCCGACCATGTCGAGCCGCCGATGATGTTGTGCATCACCGAGCGGTGCGTGTGGATACAGCCCTTCGGGAAGCCGGTGGTGCCCGACGTGTACGGCATGACCGCCATGTCGTCGGGGCCGGCCGTGTGCGGTCCGGGCTGCAGGCCCGCGTCGACCGCCTCGGCCCACGGCGTGGCACTCGCCGGCAGCGGATGCTGCGCGGTCAACCATGCCGGCGGCGCATCCTCGGGAAATTCGTAGGTCGACGGCAGCGCGTCGGCGTATTGCGTGACCAGCAGGTGTTGCAGCCGCTGATCGGCCGGAATTTCCGCGTCGGCCTGCATCACGCCGCCCGCCAGGTCCGCCGTACAGATGGCCACGCGCGCCTGGGCGTCGGTGACGTAGTGCTTGAATTCCTCGGCGCGATTCATCGGATTGACCGGCACCACCACGGCATCGGCGCGCAGGATCGCGTAGTAGCTGACGATGAACTGCGGGCAGTTCTGCATGTACAGCAACACGCGATCGCCCTTCTTGACGCCCGCCTTGTGCTGGAGCCAGCCTGCCAGCGCCGTGGCCTGATCGTGCAGTGCGCGGAATGTGATGGCATTGCCGAAATAGCGGATTGCCGGCTTTTCTGCATAGCGGTGCGCGGAGACTTCGAGGTTGTACCAGAGCGAGGTCTCGGGCAGCACGATTTCGGTCGGAACGCGCTTGGGCCAGAACTGGAAATGCGGGCGCACGGGCTTGGTGGTCATGGTGTCTCCTGCGGACGGTCGTCGAGGACCGGTTTCTGGAATCGCGTGGAAGGCAAGGTCGGTCTTGCGTCTCAGTCAAGCAATATAACTGAACGACCGTTCTATTTTCAATGGTGGGTTTTCCCGGCCATAACGCTCGCAAGGTTGCTTTCTGCGGCTTCGCCCTCACAATAGGCAAATCCGGCCACGCTACCGTGGCTGAAATTCCGAGGTGCAGAACATGAGCGACGTCACGCTGCAGAACTTTGAAGCCGAGGTGATCAGCAGCCCGGTCCCGGTGCTGGTGGATTTCTGGGCGCCGTGGTGCGGTCCCTGCCGGACGCTGGGCCCGATGCTGGAAAAGCTCGAGGCCGAATACCAGGGCAAATGGAAGCTGGTGAAGGTAAATGTCGACGAGAACCAGCAGCTGGCCGCGCATTTCGGCGTGCGCAGCATTCCGCATGTGGTGGCCATTTCCGAGGGCCAGGCGGTCAACCAGTTTGTCGGCGTGTTGCCGGAATCGCAGTTGCGCGAGTTTCTCGATACGCTGGCGCCCGATTCGGGCCAGCTATCGCTGCACGAAGCGCAGGAACTGGCAGCCTCAGGCGACCGCGAAGGCGCACGCGCGGCCTTTCAGGCGGCGCTGACCCAATCCCCGGAAGACGATCTCGCGCGCCTTGCGTATATCGCGTTCCTGCTGGACGGCGATGCCATCGACGAAGCCGAGGCCGAGTTCGGGCGCCTGTCGGCGCGTGCGCCGCAGGAAGACGCCTATGCCGCGCTGCGCACCCGCCTGGATGCAATGAAAGGACTGGATGCGCTGCCCGATGGCGCCGATCTGAAGGCGCAGGTGGAGGCCAATCCGGGCGATCTGGCCGCACGGCTCGATCTGGCGAAGGTGCTGATTGCGCGTCGCGAGTATGAATCCGCACTCGCGCAACTAATGGAAATCGTGCGCCGCGACCGCAGCTACGAGGACGATATCGGCCGCAAGACGATGCTGTCGGTATTCGAAATGATGAGCGCAACGCCGGAGGCGGTGTCGAAGTGGCGCCGGCAGTTGAGCACGGCGCTGAACTGAGCCCGGGTACGCGTCCGCCGGCTGAGCAGGCGGACCGTGCCACTGCAGCGCGCCGCACCCGTTACGCCGCGGGCGCCTCAATCAGCGTGAAACCATTGGCGCGCATATGTTCGACCATTATCGCGTCCATCGACTTGACGTGATTGTCGAACCAGCCCGACAGCTCGCCCACCAGCCGACGGCCCAGCGACAGCCCCCCCTTGCCTGGTCCTTCCGGATCGGCCTGCTCTTCCGTCATCTTGTCGCGGATGGCCTGTACCACGGACAGCACGCCCTTGTGCTCGTTGGCATGGCAGAACCGCGGCCCGAACTGCATCGCTTCCATCCACGCCTCTTCCTGCTCGAAATGATGGCGCGTGTGTTCGATCCACGCGTCGAACGCAGCGGGAAAGCCAGCGTCGTCGGCCTGCACCGCGGCATCGAGCAATTGCAGGAATTCCGCGTGGGTGGCGTCGGTAACGGGCTCGCCGAGGCGCAGTGCGTCAGGCAGGCCTTCCGAGGAAAGCCCTTCGTAAGGATTCGGGGTGGCGGACATGAAACTGGATTTTTTCTTTGAGACAAACGGCAAGGATACCCATTTAATTGCCGCCCAATCTGATTTCCAGCAAATGTCGCGAATCGTTTCGTAGTAGGACTATCCTATCGGATCCCACGCGTTTCATCCGCCCCATCGGCCAAGGAAACCCCTGATGCCTCGACTGATCTTCTTCTGCGGCCACGCCGGCACCGGCAAAACCACGCTTGCACACCGGCTGATCGGCCCGTTGATGCAGACCACGGGCGAGCCGTTCTGCCTGCTCGACAAGGACACGCTCTACGGGCGCTATAGTGCCGCCGCGATGCGGGCCATCACCGGCGACCCCAACGATCGCGACAGCCCGGCCTATCTGGAAAACCTGCGCGATCCCGAATACGAAGGACTGCTGGACACGGCGCGCGAAAACCTGTCGCTCGGCATCAGCGCGATCGTGATCGGCCCGCTCTCGCGGGAAATCCGTGCACATCAGTTGATCGATCCGCACTGGCTGCAGATGCCGGGGGGCACGCAGACGCGCATCGTGTGGGTGCACCTGCCGGAAGACGAGGCGCACGCCCGCATCATCCAGCGCGGCAATCCCAATGACGCATACAAGCTGGCGCACTGGGACGCATACCGGACACGACGTTTTTCGCCGGATCCCGCCGAGTATCCGGAGCTGATCTACTTCGACAACCTCGCCCCGGACGATGCGGACATCGACGGCCTACTGCGCGCGCTGGCCGCCTAGGCTCAGCCAGCCGCAAGCGCGCCGATCACAGCCGACGCCGCCACGAAGCCGAACACGGCGGTGACCGCCACCGACGAGCCAAAGCCCGCGCAGGCGAGTCCTTGGGGACCCTGACGCGGCGCGGGCGGGTTTTCGTCGATCTCGCACGCCTGCTGCTCCGGCTCTGGATAACGCAGCGGCTCATCGGAATACACGGCCTGGATGCCGAACTTCTTTTTCGGGTCGCGCGGGAATCCCCACTGCCGGCGCAGGTTGCCGCGCACCTTGGCGAGCAGCGGATCCTGGATCGTGCGGGCCAGGTCCTCGATGCGCACGCGCGTGGGATCGAGCTGCCCGCCTGCGCCGCCGCACGTGATTACGCGCACGCCCTCGCGGCGCGCCCAGCCCAGGATCGCGGTCTTGACCTTCACGGCGTCGATGGCGTCGATTACAAAATCGAAGCCCGCCAGCAGCTCGCCCACATTGTCTTCGGTGACAAAATCGTCCACCGGCGTAACGCGACAACGCGGATTGATTGCCACGATCCGCTCGGCCATGGCTTCGACCTTGGCACGTCCATAGGCATCGCCCAGCGCATGGATCTGCCGATTGGTGTTGGAGGCGGCGATGTGGTCGAGGTCGATCAGCGTGATGTGGCCGACCGCGTTGCGGGCCAGCGCCTCGGCAGCCCAGCTTCCGACACCGCCGATGCCGATCACGCAGACATTGGCGGCTTCCAGGTGCGCCAGGCCGGCGGCACCGTACAGGCGTGCGACACCGCCGAAGCGTCGATGGTAGTCGTCGTCGGGGCTTTCATGGCTCAACGGTGCGGGCAGATCCGACTCTGCCAGGGGGCGGGAAACGATCGTCATGGTGGAATTTGTCACGCTGCCAGCATTTTATGCCAGCGCGGCAAAAGTCCTCGCCCCAAAATAGGCTTCCCGGCGACCGGATTGTCAGCCGGAGGCCGACAACGGCACGTGTCAGGCTTCCCTACAATACCGATGCAGTGGTTGAAACGCCGCATGGCCGCCCACAGGAGCCCATTCCCTTATGCCCGCCTCGCGCCGCCAAAAGATCGTCTTCTGGAGCGTGTTCACGCCGTTGGCGCTGATCGCCATTCTGGTGATCGTCATCCTGACGTTCGACTGGAATCGTGTGAAGCCCTGGCTCAACGACAAGGTCTCGCAGGCTATCGGCCGTCCCTTCGCCATCAACGGTGACCTGATGGTGACCTGGAAGCGCGCGCAGGGCGAAACCGGTTGGCGCACGCTGGTGCCGTGGCCGCGGCTGTCCGCCAAGGACATCACGATCGGCAACCCGGACTGGGCCAAGGCGCCCAATATGGGCACCATTCGCGAACTGATCTTCGTTCTGCGTCCGGTGCCGCTGCTGGTCCATGAAATCAATCTGCCGACGATCGTGGTCGACAGTCCCGCCGTCTGGCTGGAACGGCTGGCGGACAAGCGCAACAACTGGACCTTCGATACCGGACCGAAAACGGGCAAGTCGAACTGGCGCCTCGACATTGGCGAGGTGGTGCTCCAGCGCGGCAACCTGGCACTGGCCGACGCCGCAGAAAAGATCGATCTTCAGGCGACCCTCGATACCGTCGGCGACCAGGCGCTCTACGACAAGGCGCGCGATGGCGCGCTGGTGCCGCCTACCGACGCATCCGCCGTCTCCGCATCGGCCAGCTCGGCCGGCGCTTCGGCAGCAGGGGCGTCGGATGCGAAAAACAATGATGGCAACGACAGCCGCTACGGCATTCGCTGGAAAGCCGTCGGACACTACAACCAGGCCACCATCAACGCCACGGGCAAGGCCGGCACTGTGCTGAGCCTGCGCGACGTGAACACGCCGTATCCGGTACAGGCCGACGTGCGCGTGGGCGCCACGCGCGCGGTGGTCGAAGGCACGCTGACGAATCCGGCACATCTGGGCGCATTGGACGTCCATCTGCAATTGTCGGGCGACAACATGGCGTCGCTCTACCACCTGACCGGCATCGTGCTGCCCTCCACCCCGCCGTACACCACGCGCGGCCGGCTGGTCGCCACGCTCAAGAAAGGCGCATCCACCTATACCTATCGCGACTTCACAGGCAAGGTGGGCGGCAGCGATCTCGGCGGCACGCTTACGTTTGCCCAGCGCGCGCCGCGCCCCTTGCTGTCGGGCGAGCTGGTGTCCAAGCAATTGCTGTTTGCCGATCTTGCCCCGCTGATTGGCGCAGACGCAAAGCCGGGCCAGGCCGCCAAGGAAAGCCCGGTCAGGCAGCCTGCCAACAAGGTGTTGCCGGTGGCGCCGTTCCGCACCGATCGATGGGATGAAATCGATGCCGACGTGAAGTTCACGGGCCAGCGCATCGTGCGCAGCGAGGAACTGCCGATTACCAATCTGACCACGCATCTGAAGCTGACAGACGGCGTGCTGTTGCTCGATCCGCTGAACTTCGGCGTGGCGGGCGGCAACCTGGTTTCGACGATCCGCCTGGACGGCAAGCGCGAGCCAATGGGCGCAATGGTGGACGCGACCGCGCGCCATCTGAAGATCAAACAACTCTTTCCGAAAGTGGAAAGCAGCCGCGCCAGCGTCGGTGAAATCAACGGCAGCGCCAAACTGTCCGCCACGGGCAATTCGGTCGCGGCGCTGCTGGGATCGTCCAACGGCGAGGCCAAGCTGATGGTCGAAAACGGCACTGTCAGCAAATTCATTCTCGAAGCCATCGGGCTGAATGTGGGCAGCGTCGTGATTTCGAAACTGTTTGGCGACAAACCCGTGCAGATCAACTGCGGCGTCAGCGCTTTCGGGTTCAAGGACGGTGTGGCGCGCGCGCAGACATTCGTGCTTGATACGCAGGACGCGATCATCAATACCGAAGGCGCGGTCGATCTCAAGGACGAGCGGCTTGCGCTGACGATTCATCCCGATTCGAAGGGACTGCGGATCATCTCTCTACGCTCGCCGCTCTACGTGGGGGGCACCTTCAAGAACCCGTCGGTCAGCCCCAACATTGCGATTCTGGCGCTGCGGGCCGGCGGCGCGCTGGCCTTGGCGCTGACCGCGCCACCCGCGCTGGTGTTGCCGCTGCTCGACATCTCCGGCGGCGGCGAAGATGGCCAGTGCGCCCGACTGCTGGCGGAGCTGAAGAAGCGCCCCACCGCACCGCCGCCGGGCAAGACCTATCAAGGCCCGTCGGACAAGGCGGGCCAGCAGGCGGGTCCGGCGATTCCCGAATCGCCGACCAATTCCGACGCCGCGCGCGGCGAGTCGGCGCCGCCGCCCACCAAGCCGCGAATCCCCGCCCCGGCCGGCCCGAGTCCGTTGCGCCCCGGCAACGACGCACAGTTGTACCAGGGCGGCTGAGCGGGCCGCCCGTCGCCAGCGCCTCCCAAATCGCGCTCTTTCCGCGCATTCCTTGCTTTTCCGCGCTGCCTGGCGCTTCAGCCGCAGTTTCCGTGCGATGCCTCCGCGCAACAAATCCGCAACCGTGTCGCCACAAATGTGTTGCGGATTTGCACACCTGCATCACCGATGTTGTACATGGCCACCCGGCGGTCGCATAATCGAACGGTCGTTGATTAAGCAATTAATTAATGAACAACGACACGCAACGCCGCCGTTGCCGGGTTCCAGTCCGGTGATGGTGTCTTGTAAGGTGCGGCTTCGGCCGCACTGATTTTCTTTTTCGCGCGTCTTATCGCCCGGATCGGAGACCTTACCGGCGGCGCGAACCACCTCTTGCCCCCGCGCCCCCATGACGTTGCCTCACGCCGCCGTCCCTCCGATCAGTTGGCTGATCGCGCTGACGGTGTGCAATCACGTGGCATTCAACGCCAGCCGCGTCGTCGTTTCCCTATTTGCCATTTCTCAGAAGGCGTCCACGGGCACGCTGGGCATCCTGATGTCGTTGTACGCGCTGCTGCCGATGTTCCTGGCGATTCCCGCCGGCAAGCGGATCGACGAGATTGGCCCGCGCCTGCCCATGACGGCCGGATCGCTGATGGTGGTGGCCGGCACGCTGCTGCCTGCGGTGTGGCACGACATCGCCTCCCTTTACGGCGCCTGCGCGCTGATCGGCGTCGGATTCATGCTCGTGCAGGTGGCCATGCAGTTGCTGATCGGACAGGTGTCGACCAACGAAACCCGGCTGCGCAACTACACGTGGCACGCGCTCGGCCTGTCGATCTCCGGTACGTTGGGGCCGGTGGCGATGGGCTACACGATCGAACACGCGGGCTACCGCATGGCGTTCTGCCTGCTGGTGGTGGTAGCACTGGTCGGCCAGGCCGGCCTGCAATACGTGCGGCCGCGCCTGCCCGCGGTTGGCGGCAACGCAGGACGCATCGCCATCGAAGACGGCTCGCGCCGCTCGACGCTGGACCTGTTGCAGTATCCCGAACTGCGCGCGGTATTCGTCGCCAGCGCGGTGCTGTCCGCCGCATGGGATCTTCACGCGTTCCTCATCCCGATCCAGGGCACGCGCATCGGACTGACGCCGTCGATGATCGGCTGGGTGCTGGGCGCCTTCTCGCTCGCCACACTGGCCATCCGCGTGGCGATGCCGATGGTTTCGCGCCATTTCTCGGAATGGAAGATCATCCGGCTGGCGCTGCTGGTGGGCGCCGCAGCCTATCTGCTCTACCCGTTCGTATCGCATTTCTGGCTGATGTGCGGCCTCGCGTTCGTGCTGGGGCTGGCGCTGGGCAGTGCGCAACCGAACGTGATGAACATCCTCCACACGGTTTCGCCGTCGGGCCGCGCCGGTGAGGCGCTGGGCCTGCGTTCGGCCGTGCTCAACACCAGCCAGGTTGTTTGGCCACTCACGTTTGGCGTGGTGGGCACGGCGCTGGGGATGCTGCCGATTTTCCTGTCGATGGCCGGCGCGATGGGCGTCGCCAATTACTATTCGCGCACGCAGACGCGCAAGGTGACTGCCAAGGCCGAAGCGCCGAGGCTCGCCGACTAGTAAAACAACGATTTTGCCTTGCCGCAGCGCAAATGCGGCATGCAGCGCATTCGCTATACTCGAAATACCCTCGCCCGCGTGATGTCCATGCGGGCCGGACACTTCGACACGCGACATGACCCAACTCGCTGACCTGCGCCGCAACTACATGCTGAGCGCACTTTCCGAATCCGACGTAGCCGCCGATCCGATCCGCCAGTTTCAGGCGTGGTTCGACGAGGCCCTGCAGGCCAAGCTGCCCGAACCTAACGCGATGACGCTGGCCACGGTCGACGCCAATGGCCAGCCATCCGCCCGCATCGTGCTGCTCAAGGGCATGGACGAAAACGGTTTCACTTTCTTCACCAATTACGAAAGCCGCAAGGGTCTGGACCTCGAGGCCAATCCGCGCGCCGCGCTGCTGTTCCACTGGGTGCAGCTCGAACGCCAGGTGCGCGTGGAAGGCGTGGTGGAGAAAGTCGACGTCGCCGAGAGCGACGCCTATTACGCATCGCGCCCGCTCGGGTCGCGCCTGGGCGCATGGGCGTCGGAGCAGAGCCGCGAAGTCGCCAGCCGCGATGTGCTGGAAGCCCGCGAGGCCGACTTCCGCAACAAGTTTGGCGAGAATCCGCCGCGCCCGCCGCACTGGGGCGGGTATCGGATCCGGCCCACGTGGATCGAATTCTGGCAGGGGCGTCCGTCGCGCCTGCATGACCGCATCGCGTACCGTCAAGAGGCCGACGGGAGCTGGAAGATCGTACGGCTGTCGCCCTGACAGCGCGCGCGGCGGCCGTTAGGCGCAAGGCCCAACGGCTGTTTGCGCAATGTCTGCCCGAGGCGACAGGTATCCCGCAGGCAGGGACCCGCACTGCACAATCTCGCGATTTGGCGTAAAGTTTATGAGCCGCCGCACTGGCGATGCACCGGTGCGGCCCCCCATTGCCAGCGCTGCGTTCGCTTTCATGCGCAGTTGGCGCAGCCGACCGTGGGGCATTTCGTTCGAGAGGGATAACCAACCAATCGGGAGAAAGCCGCATGTTTTTCAAGCAAGCACTCGACAAGCAGCTCGATAGCTGGATTTCGGACGTGCGCGAGCACGCCAACCTGCCGGTCAAGCTCCGCCTCTGGAACGGCAGCGAATACCAGTTGGGCCATTTCGATAAGCCGGACGTTACGCTGACGGTGCGCGAGGCGTCCGCCCTGCCCCTGCTGCTGGTGCCCAGCCTGGACAATCTCGGGGAAGCCTACGTCCAGGAAAAGATCGACCTCGACGGCCGCCTGGCCGACATCATCAAGGTGGGCTACGGATTTTCCGCCGCGGCCGCGCGTAGCGCCGGCGGAGCGCTGGCGAAAGTGGCGCAGCGCTTCACCCACACCAAGGCCGAGGACAAGGCATCGATCCAGTATCACTATGACGTGTCGAATGACTTCTACAAGCTGTGGCTCGATCCGCGCATGGTGTACTCCTGCGCGTACTTCGAGGAAGGCAACGAAGACCTCGCGACTGCGCAGCTCAAGAAGATCGATCACATCCTGACCAAAATCCGTGTGCAGCCCGGGCATACGCTGCTCGATATCGGCTGCGGCTGGGGCGCGCTGGTTATTCGCGCGGCGCAAAAATTCGGCGCGAAATGCGTGGGCATCACGCTTTCCCAAAACCAGTTCGATATGGCCACCGAACGCGTCAAGGCCGCAGGCTTGCAGGATCGCATCGAGATCCGCCTGCAGGACTATCGCGACGTACAGGGGCAATTCGATCGCATCACCAGCGTCGGCATGTTCGAACACGTCGGCAAGGAAAACCTGCCCGGCTATTTCGGGCGGATCCGCGACCTGCTCAAGGACGATGGCGTCGCCATGAATCATGGCATCACGGCCACCGACCCCAACAGCGGCGAAGTGCCGATGGACGGCTCCGGTTTCATGGATCGCTACGTTTTCCCGCAGGGCGAACTGCCGCATATCAGCATGGTGCTGAACACGATGCAGCAAGGCGGCCTGGAAGCGTTCGACGTGGAAATGCTGCGGCGGCACTACGCGCAGACCTTGCGCCATTGGGCCGATAATTTCGAGACCAATGCGGAAACCATTCGCGCGATGGTCGGTGAGAAGAAATACCGCATCTGGCGCGTGTATCTGGCCGGTTGCGGCCATGCCTTCACCACGGGACAGATGTCGTTGCATCAGGTGGTATGCCAGAAGGCCGGGCGTAGCGCCGAGACGTTCCCGATTTCGCGGCGTTATATTTACGCTTCCCCGATTGGAAAAGCGGTTTGAAATTTGAAGTTTGACGTTTGACTGAAAATCTCGATCTCTTCGGCGATCCCGGCGACACGCCGGTATCGCCGAACGTATCCCCCGCACTCGCGACGGCAAAGGAATCCGGAAAGAAAAAGCCCGTTGGCAAGAGCGTCCAGCCCTGGACGGCCGACGCCGCGCTGCGCGCGCTGGGCGATCTACTGCCGCACAACCTGTATTTCGGCACCTCGTCGTGGTCGTATCCCGGCTGGCATGGGCTGGTCTACGACGGCCAGTACACCGAAAGCCTGCTGTCGCGCAAAGGCTTGCAGGCTTGCGCGCAGCATCCGCTGATTCGCGCGGCCGGTATCGATCGCGGCTTCTATGGCCCGATACCGCTTAACGACTACATGAGCTATGCGGCGCAGGTGCCCGAAGGGTTCCGCTTTCTGGTCAAGGCGCCGGCCAGCGTCTGCGATGCATGGCTGCGCAGTGCGGACGGCGCGGGCCGATTGCCCAATGCGGCGTTTCTGGATGCGGAAATCGCCATCCGCGATTTCATTGTCCCCGCGACCAGCGGATTGGGGCAGCGTTGCGGGCCACTGCTGTTCCAGCTGTCGCCGTTGCAAAGCGTGGCCGACGACGGACCGGCCTTCCTCGCCCGCCTCGATGCGTTTCTGGCCGCGTTGCCGCCGCTCGATCGCGCACTCACGCCGCACGCGTGCTATGCCGTGGAAATCCGCGATCCCGCATTGCTGACGCCACGCTATATCCGCTTGCTGCGCGACCGCGGGGTGCGTTTTTGCCTGGCCGCGCGCGACCGCCTCCCGCCGGTGCCGCGGCAGGCGCAAGCCCAGGCGTTGATGGACGACGGCGCGCCGGGGCCGCTGGTGTTGCGGTGGATGCTGCGCGAAGGCCGTTCCTATGCGATGGCCGAAAAAGCGTACGCGCCATTCGACAAACTGGTCGACGAGGACGCGCCAACCCGCGACGCGATTGCCGATGTCGTGGTCCGGACGCTGCGCACAGGCCAGTCTGCCTACGTGATCGTCAGCAACAATGCCGAAGGCTGCGCGCCGCTCAGTATCGCCCGGCTGGCGACGGCCATCGTCGAAAGGCTCGACGCTTCGCCGGCGATGCAGGACGGTGCAGCCAAAATGACCCTAGCGGCATAAAAGCACGTCGCAGGGCTTTGTCCCCAGTCCGCTACAATCGCGGAAATTGCTTCCGGCGCGCTTCGTGCAAGTTTTGTACGGCGGGCCACCGAAAACCCCGGCCACGCGGATTAGCTTGTGCGTGTTGAATGCGCGCCGGCTACCCCGATATGAAGATCATGGATTTGTGTGGAGCCCGAGACATGGGCATGCCCGAGGCCGACGCCCCCGTGACGGGTCGCAAGGCCGCCGCCCCCGATTTCGACAGCCAGCATTTCAAGCGCGCGTTGTCGCAGTTTGCCACCGGCGTCACGGTGATCACGACGCGCGCGGCGGGCCATCCGCATGCGCACGGCGCGCCATTTGTCGGCATTACGGCCAGTTCGTTCAACTCGGTATCGCTGGACCCGCCTCTGGTGTTGTGGAGCATGGCGACGCGCGCCAACAGCTTGCCGATGTTCCGCGATGGGTCGCATTACATCATCAATGTGCTGGCGGCGTCCCAACTGGACCTGTGCCAGCGCTTTGCCTCCCTCAAGGGCGACCGCTTTGCCGGCGTCGACTACCGTCTGTCCGAAACCGGCCTGCCCATCCTGTCCAACGCGCTGGCCTGGTTCGAATGCCACAATCGCAGCCGTTATGACGAGGGCGATCACATCATCTTCGTCGGCGAAGTGGAACGCTGCGGCATTCTCGATGCCGGCGGCCAGCCCCTTGTGTTCCAGGGCGCACAATTTTCGACGCTCGGCCCGCTCGGCTGCTGATTCCAAACAGCGGCCCGCGCTTTAGGATGCCCCGTCATCCTTGACGATTGCCAGCGGCGACCCACCCGTCTTGATCCGCTGTAACACGATGTTGGAACGAATATCCATCACGCCAGGCGTCCGGTAGAGCCGATTCACGATGAAGTCCGAGTAGTGCTTCAGGTTGCGCGCCTGCACGCGCAGGATGTAGTTGCTGTCGCCGGTAATCACATACGCGGTCAGCACTTCCGGCCAGGTCTGCACCACGGCGTTAAACGTGTCGTGCCAGCCTTCCACATCGTGCCGCATCGACACCTGCACGATCGCCTCGATCTCCAATCCGAGCTTTTCTGCATCGAACCACGCGCGATAGCCGCCGATCACGCCACTTTCTTCGAGTAACCGCACACGGCGCAAGCATGCCGACGGCGACAGCGCAACGCGATCGGCCAGGTCCTGATTGCTGATGCGTCCGTTCTCCTGCAGGGCAGTCAGTATCCGTAAATCGATCGGATCGAGCGTCATTTCGAATAATCCACGGTTTTTGGTTCTTATCGCACAATTCTATGCGAAATTCGCACTCAAACCCGAGCGATTTCGCAAGCCTCTTCTCGCAGGTTTTGACTATGATTCCGGCACGCCCCGCGTCATCAGAAACGCCTCCGAGACACCATGACCCACGCCCCCAACGATTCCCGCCGCATGTGGGACATCACGCCGCCGGTTTCCGACGCCACGCCGGTCTGGCCTGGCGACACGCCGTTTCGCCATGAGCCCGCCTGGCAGCTCGACGATCAATGCCCGGTCAACGTGGGCCGTATCACGATGTCGCCACACACGGGCGCGCACGCGGACGCGCCGCTGCATTACAGCGCCAACGGCGCGCCGATCGGCGACGTGCCGCTCGATGCGTATATCGGAGCATGCCGCGTGATCCATTGCATCGGTGCGGCGCCGCGCGTGGCGCCGCGCCACATCGAACACGCATTGCAGGACGTCCCGGCTCGCGTGCTGCTGCGCACCTACGCCCGCGCGCCACTTGGCGCGTGGGACAGCGCGTTCTGCGCCGTCGCGCCCGAGACCATCGCCTTGCTGGCCAGCCGTGGCGTGAAGCTGATCGGCATCGACACGCCATCGCTCGATCCGGAAACCTCGAAAACGATGGACGCCCATCACGCGGTGCGCGATCACCAGCTTGCGATTCTGGAAGGCATCGTGCTGGACGACGTCCCCGCTGGCGACTACGAACTGATTGCCCTGCCGCTGCGCCTGGCCACGCTGGACGCGAGCCCGGTGCGCGCGATCCTGCGCGAACTGCCGTGAACGCATTCGCATCCCCAACCACCCGCATCTCGATTGACGGACCGATTCGACAAGCATGACCAACCTGACACGTGAACGCTGCCAGGCGCTGGACCGGGACGACCCGCTCCGCGCGCTGCGCGACCAATTTGCCCTGCCCGAAGCCGTGATCTATCTCGATGGCAACTCGCTCGGGGCGCGCCCGCGCGCGGCCGCCGCGCGCGCCGCCGAAGTGGTGAACGCCGAGTGGGGCGACGGGCTGATCCGCAGCTGGAACACGGCCGGCTGGTTCGATCTGCCGCAGCGCCTGGGCAACCAACTGGCGCCGCTGATTGGCGCGGGGCACGACGAAGTGGTGGTCACCGACACCACGTCGATCAATCTATTCAAGGTATTGGCCGCCGCACTGCGGGTGCAGCAACAACGCGATCCGGCGCGCCGCGTTATCGTCTCCGAAGCGAGCAATTTCCCGACCGATCTTTATATCGCCCAGGGTCTCGCCGATCTGCTGCAACGCGGCTACGAAGTGCGGCTGGTCAACAGTCCGGAGGAAATCGACGCGGCCGTGGGCGCGGATACGGCCGTGCTGATGCTCACGCACGTCAACTACAAGACCGGCGAAATGCTGGATATGGCCGCCCTGACCGCGCTTGCCCACGCACGCGGCGCACTGACCGTATGGGATCTGGCCCATTCGGCCGGAGCGGTGCCCGTCGCGCTGGGCTCGGCACAAGCCGATTACGCAATCGGCTGCACGTACAAGTATCTCAACGGCGGCCCAGGTTCTCCGGCATTCGTCTGGGTATCGCCCGCGCTGCGCGACCAGTTCTGGCAGCCGCTGTCGGGCTGGTGGGGCCACGGCGCGCCATTCGCGATGTCGCCGCAGTACGCGCCGGCCAAGGGCATCGCGCGCTTCCTCTGCGGCACGCAGCCGGTGACGTCGCTGGCGATGGTGGAATGCGGCCTCGACATCTTTGCGCAGACCAGCATGGCCGCGCTGCGCACCAAATCGCTCAAGCTGACGGACCTGTTCATCGAACTGGTGGAGGCGCGTTGCGCACAGCACCCGCTTACGCTTGTGACGCCGCGCGACCACGCTCGGCGCGGCAGTCAGGTCAGCTTTGCCCATCCCGACGGCTATGCACTGGTGGCGGCGTTGATCGAGCGCGGCGTGATCGGCGACTATCGCGAGCCCGGTATCGCCCGGTTTGGCTTCACGCCGCTCTACACCAGCTTCACGGAAGTGTGGGATGCGGTGGAGATCATGCGCGACGTGCTGGACAGCGGCGCCTATTGCGACCAGCGCTTCAGCGTGCGCACGGCGGTAACCTGAGCGGAGCGCGACATGAGCGAATTCAAGGGATGCCCGATGGGGCACGGCACCGGCGACGCAAACGCGGACGGCTGGCACGGCGCGCAAATGGATTTCGCGCGTGACATGAGTTATGGCGACTACCTGGGACTCGACCAGATCCTGAACGCCCAGCATCCGCTTTCGCCGGACCACAACGAGATGCTGTTCATCGTCCAGCATCAGACCACCGAGTTGTGGATGAAGCTGATGTTGCACGAACTGCGCGCGGCGCGCGAAGGCGTGAAGACCGATCAGTTGCCCGCCGCCTTCAAGATGCTGTCGCGCGTGTCGCGGATCATGGACCAGTTGGTTCAGGCCTGGAACGTGCTGGCCACCATGACGCCGCCAGAGTATTCGGCGATGCGTCCGTATCTGGGCGCGTCGTCGGGCTTCCAGTCGTATCAGTATCGGGAAATCGAATTCATTCTTGGCAACAAGAACGCCGCCATGCTGCGCCCGCACGCACATCGCGCCGAGCATCTGCAACTGGTGGAAACGGCGCTGAAAACGCCATCGATGTATGACGAGGCGATCCGGCTGATGGCGCGCCGCGGCTTCCGCATCGACGCCGAAGTCGTGGAACGCGACTGGACGCAGCCGACGCAGTACAACGCATCGGTCGAGGCGGCGTGGCTGGAGGTCTACCGCAACCCCTCCGCGCACTGGGACTTGTACGAGCTCGGCGAGAAATTTGTCGATCTGGAAGACGCCTTCCGACAATGGCGTTTCCGCCATGTGACTACCGTCGAGCGCGTGATCGGGTTCAAGCGCGGCACCGGAGGCACCGAGGGCGTCAGCTATCTGCGCCGGATGCTGGACGTCGTGCTGTTCCCGGAATTGTGGAAGTTGCGCACCGATCTTTGAGAATCGGGACCTGGCGGGCCTTCGCCAGTCCCGCCCGGCCGACGCCGGCCTCGCGCCTCAGCGCGCGCCGGGATCGGACAGCCGCGCGCCAAGCGCCCGAAGCGCCGGGGCGAGCTTGTCGTGGAACGTCTGCTCGCTGACCGCGCCATAGGACGCGCTGCAACTGAGCATGTGCAGGTCTTTTTCGCCCACCGGCCGGAACGCTACCGCGCAGGCGTGGATGGCCGGATGCCAGTCGCGGAACGACGCCGCGTAGCCATCGCGCTCGGCCTGCGCCACGGCTGCGCGCATCGCCGTTTCCTGCTGCTTCCACTGCTCCGGAAACGCCTGCGCAAACTCGGCCAGTACACGCTCGCGCCGGGCCGGCGGCAGCGCGGCCAGATACGCGCGCCCCATCGAACTGGAAACGAGCGACAGGCGCGACCCGACGCCAAGTCCCAGCATCACGCCGGCATCGTTCCGGATCGACTCCATGTAGATGACCTCGAGACGCTCGCGCTTGCCCAGCGACACCGACACGCCATGCGTTTGCGCAAACGCCAGCATATGCGGCCGCGCCAGTGCCACCACGTCGGACGCCGCCAGATACGAAAACCCCAACGCCAGCACGCCGGCGTCGAGTGCGTATTTGCCGAGGCTGTCGTCATAGCGCAGATAACCGAGCTGCACCAGCGTGCCGGCCAGCCGGCTCACCGTGGCTTTCGGAAAACCGGTTCGCCGGACAAAATCCTGGTTCCCCAGCATGGCCTCGCCGGTGCGGAAGCAGCGCAGCAACTCCAGCCCGCGCGCCAGCGCCGTGACGAAATTGGGATCGCTTTCACGTTCGCGCGGGGGCGCCAACTCGACACTGGCGGCGGCGGAAGCGGAAGGTGTGTCCAAGGGACGGCTCCTGATGGGTGGTCGATTGTCGAACGCAAATCGTCTGGACGCCGAAATCCCCAGTTGCGGCGGAAATCGGTTCGGCTATACTAGCTCATCGGAACAAGGTTCCGCAATGCGGAACCAAGATTTTTTGATCGACCAGACCAATTGAAGGCTCGCCGCCTTCATCGCGCCACCAAAGAAGGAGACCTCCATGGCCGCCAACGCCGAATTTCACTGGGCCGACCCGCTGCTGCTGGACCAGCAACTGACCGACGACGAGCGCATGATCCGTGACGCCGCCGCCGCCTATTGCCAGGACAAGCTGATGCCGCGCGTGCTGCAGTCGTTCCGCAATGAAAAGACCGACGTGGAGATCTTCCGCGAAATGGGCGAGCTGGGCCTGCTGGGCCCGACGATTCCCGAGCAATACGGCGGCCCGGGTCTGAACTACGTCAGCTACGGCCTGATCGCCCGTGAAGTGGAGCGTGTCGATTCGGGCTACCGGTCGATGATGAGCGTGCAGTCGTCGCTGGTGATGGTGCCGATCTTCGAATTCGGCAGCGAAGCGCAAAAGCAGAAATACCTGCCCAAGCTGGCCACCGGCGAATGGATCGGCTGCTTCGGCCTGACCGAGCCCAACCACGGCTCGGACCCCGGATCGATGGTCACGCGCGCCAAGAAGGTCGACGGCGGCTACGAACTGAGCGGCGCCAAGATGTGGATCACGAACTCGCCGATCGCCGATGTGTTCGTGGTGTGGGCGAAGCTGATGGGTGACGATGGCAAGGAAGCGATCCGCGGCTTCATCCTGGAAAAGGGCTGGAAGGGCCTGAGCGCGCCGGCCATCCACGGCAAGGTGGGCCTGCGCACGTCGATCACCGGCGAAATCGTGCTCGATCAGGTTTTTGTGCCCGAAGAGAACATCATGCCCGGCGTCAGCGGCCTGAAGGGCCCGTTCACCTGCCTGAATTCGGCCCGCTACGGCATCGCCTGGGGTGCGCTGGGTGCGGCGGAATTCTGCTGGCATACGGCACGCCAGTACACGCTGGACCGCAAGCAGTTTGGCCGCCCGCTGGCCGCCACGCAGTTGGTGCAGAAGAAGCTGGCCGACATGCAAACCGAGATCACGCTGGGCCTGCAAGGCTGCCTGCGACTGGGCCGCATGAAGGACGAAGGCACCGCCGCGGTGGAAATCACCTCGATCATGAAGCGCAATTCGTGCGGCAAGTCGCTCGATATCGCCCGCGTGGCGCGCGACATGCTGGGCGGCAACGGCATCTCGGATGAATTCGGCGTGATCCGCCACGTGGTCAACCTCGAAGTGGTCAACACCTACGAGGGCACGCACGACATCCACGCGCTGATCCTGGGCCGCGCCCAGACTGGCCTGCAAGCGTTCTTCTGATCGGCAGCGAGTCACCTCGCGCATCAGAAAAAAGCCCGGCTCGTCGGCCGGGCTCAAGCACACTACCAAGGAGACGACGGACACGACCCCGTCGTTTTGAAACACCGTTAAAGCCGTACTCGGCCGGGCCCGGAGCGCAAGCACCGCGCCCGGCTTTTTCTTACTTGTTCGGTTGCGGGGTCAAGCGCAGGTACGGGCGCACCGCCTTGTAGCCCTTGGGGAATTTCTGGCGGATGACCTCTTCGTCCTTGAGCGACGGCACGATGACCACGTCGTCGCCGTCCTGCCAGTTGCCCGGCGTGGCCACGCTGTGGTTGTCGGTCAGCTGGAGCGAATCGATGACACGCAGCACTTCATTGAAATTTCTACCGGTACTTGCCGGGTAGGTAATGATCAGCCTTACCTTCTTCTTCGGGTCGATCACGAACAGCGAGCGCACGGTCAGCGTCTCGTTGGCGTTCGGATGGATCATGTCGTAGAGCTCGGAAACCTTGCGGTCGGCATCGGCCAGGATCGGGAAGTTGACCGAGGTGGATTGCGTCTCGTTGATGTCCTGGATCCAGCCCTTGTGCGACTCCACGCTGTCTACGGACAGGGCAATCGCCTTGACATTGCGCTTGCCGAATTCTTCCTTGAGCTTGGCGGTCAGGCCGAGTTCGGTCGTGCACACCGGGGTGTAGTCGGCCGGGTGCGAGAACAGGACACCCCAGTTGTTGCCGAGCCATTCGTGGAACCGGATGCGGCCCTCGCTCGATTCTTGCTCGAAGTCCGGGGCGATATCGCCGAGACGCAGTGCCATGAGAGAAATCTCCGAGAAACTGAAAATTAAGGAAGGTAATAAAAGGTAAGCTGGCGAACCAGCTTAGTCGGATTGCCATCCAACCCAAACGAATATAAAGTCACGACAAAATCACTCGAAGTCATAAAGGCTGCGAGTCTGGCATCAGGAAGGGTTCGCAAGCGCCCACCATGCATTGCCTGCCATGTCGATGGCTTTGTATCGGCAAGCTTGAAACGATGGCCGGCCGCCACATATGCTAAGTGGAAGACAAGAAACGCCACAAGCGAGTGCGCGCAAGGCAAAATGTCACCAATTGAACCAACCGCCCGCAAACAGGAGAAACTGATGAGCGATGTCAAGACCGTTCTGTCCGATGCCGAAGAACTGCTTAAGCAAGCGGCCTCGACCACCGGCGAGAAAGCCGCCGAACTGCGCGAGCGTGGCATGGGCCTGCTGAAGCAGGCCAAGGAAAAGGCCCAGGATCTGCAGGATGCCGTCGTCACCAAGAGCAAGGCCGCCGCGCGTGCCACCGACGACTACGTGCACGATCACCCGTGGCGCGCCGTGGGCGTGGCCGCCGGTGTGGGCCTGCTGATCGGCCTGTTGTTGAACCGCAAGTAAGTCGTCGCACTGCGTGTTCGGCGCCGGCTGCGCATCTGCGCCGGCGCTTGCAGTCTCAAGACGGACCGGGCGCGGCCCCATCTGCCGCTCCGGTCCATCCGTAGCAGATGCCGCCCATGCCGGCGCATCGATTTTTCGCCGGAGCCGCATGAGCGAATCCCATTCCCCCAAGTTCCTGGACTCTCTCCGCAACCTCACCGGTTCTGTGGTGTCGATGCTGCAGACACGTCTGGAGCTAGCCAGCGTCGAGTTGGCCGAGGAACGTGCGCGGCTGATGAAGGTGGCGCTGCTGGCCTGTTTCGGCCTCGTGTTCTTCAGCATGGCGCTGATGACATTCACGTTGCTGATCGCCATCCTATTCTGGGAAACCTATCGCTGGCAGGCCATCGGGGCGATCGTCGTGTTCTACGTGATCTGCGCCGCGATCTGCCTGCTGGTGGCCCGCAACAAGGTCCGCAACGCTCCGCCGCTGTTCGAAGCCACGCTTGCGGAGCTCGACAAAGACCGGGAGATGCTGCGCCAATGACCACGCCAGAAGACGAATCGATCGACAATCGCCCACGTCGCGACCATCCGCGCCCAGTCCGGTTCACGCGCGAGGTGCGCCTGCCCCTGGCCGTGCGCAAGGAATTGCTGATCACGCGCGCGGCGCTGGAGCGATACGACGCCGTGCAGGCACTGCATCAGGTCAAAGGCGGCGCGCGGCGCATGACCAATATCGGCGCGTGGTTGCCTCGCATGACGCGGCCGTCAGGCTGGCTCAAGCTGTTTGGCGTGACCCGCGACTACCCCATGCTGAGCACGGCGATCACGCTGGCCCTGCCCTTGCTGCGCCGCACGGCGATCGGGCGCGTTGCCTGGAAGGTGTCGAAGCTGGGCATGCTGGCCGGCGCCGGCTACTGGGCCTACAAGACCTGGCATGCCACGCAGCGGCCCGCCCCGGCGCCCGGCGTGGTGGTCGTCAAACCGGTGAATACCGGCTTCCGCGATCCACTGGTGCCATCGCCGCCGTCGCCCCAACAGCCCTGATCAGCCAAGACGCACGCGGTTGCGGCCGTCGCGCTTGGCGCGATAGCACGCGCGGTCGGCCGCATCCAGCGCATCCTCGAATTTCGCGGTGCGCTCGTCGATCCGCACCAGCCCAATGCTGACGCCGATTGCGAACGCGTGATCCCGGCACGTGTAGCGATAATTCGCAATCGCGTGGCGCAACGCTTCCGCCACGCGTTCGCCGTCACCGGTCGGGCAATGTTCGAGCAATACGGCAAATTCGTCGCCGCCCAGGCGGGCCAGCGTATCGCTGCGCCGTAGCTGCTGGCGCATGATCTCGGCAATCTGGCAGAGCAATTCGTCGCCGGCCGCATGTCCACAGGTGTCGTTGACGGGCTTGAACTGGTCCAGATCCAGATACATCAACGTGTGAATGCAGCCATCGACCTTGGCCCGGCCAAGCGCCGCGCCAAGCCTGCGCTCGAACTCCGCGCGATTGACCAGGCCGGTCAGCGCATCATGGCTGGCCTCGTACGCCAGCTGCGCCGCGTGTGCACGCTCGAGCGTCACATCGTGCAGGACCACCACGACTCCGATTGCCTGGCCGGCCTTGTCGCGAATCAGCGCGACCGACGGTTTCACCGCCACCCGATCCGCAACGGCATCGCCCTGCCCTTCGGGCCGCCCGCGTGACAGCAGCATCGACACCTGACTGGGCCAGGTGCCCGCCAGCGCGCGCGGCACCAGATCGCTCACCGCCTCTCGCGTGACTTCGTCATGAAGACGGCAAACCTGCTGCAGGAAACATCCTGCGGCCTCCGCTTGCGCCCATCCTGTCATGGCTTCGGCAACGGGATTAAGCGACTGGATCCTGCCCCACACGTCCGTGGTGATTACGGCATCGCCGATCGCATGCAAGGTCACCTGTGCGCGCTCCTTTTCGGCGAACAACTGCGCCTCGAATCGCTTGCGATCGGAAATGTCGCTCAGCGAGCCCGCCATGCGAACGGCCTTGCCGACCGCGCTGCGCACCATCTGGCCGCGCGCCCTCACCCACAGGTATCCGCCGGATTTCTTGCGCAAGCGCATTTCGATATCGTATGGCGCGCCCTTGCGCACATGGCCCTCGAGTCGCCGCTCGAACTCGGACACGTCGGACGGATGCATCAGCGCCAGCAGCGTCTCGCGCGCGTGCGGCAGTTCGTTGGCGCCGAAGCCGAGCATCTCCGCGCAACGCGGCGAAAAGTACAGCTCACCACTGTGAGGATGCCAGTCCCACAGGCCATCGGTGCTGCCGGCCACCGCCAGTTGCAGTCGTTCCTCGCTGACCAGCAAAGCATGACGCAACTGTCGCTCCTTGCGCGTCACGCGCCTGGACAACCACGTTGCACACGCCAGTAACAGCAGCGCCAGCCCGACCGCGCACCACGTCAGCAGACCGCGCACGCGGCGCGACGCCCGGCCAAGCGCATCGGAAAAAGCCGCTTCCATCGGCGTGAGCAGCGCGTCGATATCGACGACGTCGCGCCGCAGCGGCGCCACACATGCGGCGTCGCAATTGCGTTCGCCAATGCGTTCGCGCAGACGTTTGCCGGCCGCTTCCAGACGGGTGATCTCCACATCGGCAGCGGCCCAGACCGAGATCGCCTCGTCGATTTCAGACACATTCCGGAAATGACGATAAAGGCGAATCATGCCTGGGATGTCGTCGCGATGATTGCCGCCGATCCGCAACCCCTGCACGGCACGGGCGCGATCGTAGTCGGTCTTTTCAAGTTCGAGGCGCGCCACATGATCGCCGAGCGGCACGGCGATGGCGGAAAGATAGGCCTGGTAGTCGGCATCGAGCCGGCTTTCGGAATACCGCAGCAGATGCAGCACCGCCGCTTTCTGTCCCTTGCTCCAGAGACTTTCGCCGGCGACGAATCCGCGCGCTGCGGACAACACATCGACACTGACGATACAGAACAATGCCAAGGCCAACACTACCGGAACGAACGGCCAGACAACGCGCAACACGTGCTCATTGGCCGGCAGGCTTTTCCCACCACCAGCTCGCTGCATATGAGACTTCCCGCGCCGGTCTTGGCCGACACTGTCGATGATTGCGGCGCGGCCTCGCGCGGGCCACGGCTGGTGGCATTTTCAGCCACGCGTCGCAATACGTCTCTACCTCAGACTGGTTAATCAGCCGGCAGGCGGCGAGCGCCGCGATTCAGTCTCCGATGCCCGCGCAATGGAATGCGGCGCATCGATCGTGGCGCTCGCGGATCGTCGTACCCGCGACTTGCGCGCAAGTCCGAAGCCCGAAAACAAAAAAGGCCCGTGACTTTCGCCACAGGCCTTTTCCGAAAAACTGGTGGGTCGTGCGTGACTCGAACACGCGACCAACGGATTAAAAGTCCGCTGCTCTACCGACTGAGCTAACGACCCGGAAAAACTGAATCCGCGATTATAGGGAGCCGACCTATGACTGTCAAGACGCCGAGCCCTTGCGCCGGGCTCAGGCCATACGCTCCAGACGCCACATCTGATATTTGAACGCGAGGATTGCGCCCACGACGATCATGGCAAAGACGATGAAGGAACCGATCGCCAGCGTCGACACGCCGGACAGTCCCTGCCCGATCGTGCAGCCCAGCGCGGTGACGCCGCCCGCGCCCATCAGGATGCCGCCAACCATGTGATTGGCCACGTCCTCGGCGTTGCCAAACCCTTCCCAGCGGAACGTGCGCGAAATCAGCGCGTAGGCCGCGGCGCCGGCAATCACGCCGAACACGCTGACAATGCCGATCGTCAGCACCTTGCTCTTGTCGCTGAACATCATCAGCCAGTCCAGCGTATAGGCGTAGGGCGCCACGAAACTCAGACTCTCCATGCGGCCGCTGTTCGTGCCGACAAACAGTTCCTCCAGCGTGTTCGGGTCTTCCGACACATAGCCGAGATGGCCGGACACGTACCACATCCCGACGATGATCAAGCCGACGGCAAGGCCGCCCAGCAGGTTGTCGAACGTTCGAAACCCGTTGCCCAGCAGCGCCCAAATCACCAGCACCGCGCCGATCACCGCGCCGAGCGCCAGTTGCAGAGAGCCGCGCGCCATTCCCGTGGCATGCGCCACAAGCGACGGCAGATCCTGTGTGGACGGCAATGCCACGGACACGGCATCTACCGTATTCACGCGCAGCACGCCAAACAGACCGCGCAGGGTCATGTACGCCGACAGCCCGAGAAACACGAATACCACCAGCGATTTAAGGTTGCCCGCGCCAATCCGCACCAGCGTCTTGCTGCCACAGCCCGATGCCAGCACCATGCCGAAGCCGAACATCAGACCGCCGACCGCCGCCGACAACCAGCCCAGCCGTGCCGACGTATAGATCGTCTTGGTCGGATCGATCAGCCCTGCCCATGCCAGCACGCCGGTGCCGATCATCGCAACACCAATCGCCAGAATCCACATGCGCATGCGGCTCCAGTCGCCGATGTTCACGATGTCCGAAATGGCGCCCATGGTGCAGAAATGCGTGCGCTGCAGAACGGCGCCAAACAGAAACGTCAGGACGAAAGTACTCAGCAGCACCGTGCGCGTCAGCGCGGGAATATCGATTTCAGGCATGTCGGACCGGGGGCTCGGGATTTCTGTTTCTATTCGAAAATGGGGACGCTCATGGCTGGCGTCCCTCTGTATTGCGCGGCCGCTCAGGCAGCCGCTTGATAGCGCGTTGGATCGGCTACGCCGGCAGCTTCGAAGCCTGCCCTGCGGATACGACAGGAATCGCACACACCGCACGCGCGGCCCGCATCGTCTGCCTTGTAGCACGACACGGTCAGGCCGTAATCGACGCCAAGCGCCACGCCGGCGCGAATGATCTCGGCCTTGGTCATGTCGATGATCGGCGCATGGACGCGAAAGCGGTCGCCCTCGACGCCGGCCTTGGTGGCCAGATTTGCCAGCGTTTCGTAGGCGGCCACGTATTCGGGACGGCAATCGGGATAGCCGGAGTAATCGACCGCATTGGCGCCGAAGAACAGGTCGCGGCCGCCAATCGCCTCGGCCCAGCCAAGCGCCAGCGAAAGCATGATGGTGTTGCGCGCCGGCACATAAGTGATGGGAATCCCGCCGGTCGCGCCGTCGGTGGGCACGTCGAGAGAATCGTCGGTCAGCGCGGACCCGCCGAAGCGGCGCAGATCGAGATCGATGATTTCGTGGTGCCGGGCGCCAAGCGCCGCAGCCACCTTGCTGGCCGCTTCCAGCTCCGACGAATGGCGCTGGCCGTAGCGCATCGACAAGGCATAAGTCTCAAATCCCGCCGCATTGGCCATGGCGAGAACGGTGGCGGAATCCAGGCCGCCCGAAAGTAGAACGATTGCGCGTTTGGTCATGATGGGTTGCGCGCGGAACAAGCGCGCTGTTGGACACGCCCCGGTCAGGGCGAAGCGCGTATTTTAGCGCGCGCCCTGCCGGAAAAAACAAAACGGAGGCATCAGCCTCCGTCATGGTCCACAGCCCGCCGCGGATTTCACGCCGATCGGGTTTCCCGCAACCCGCGCGAATACCATCGAGCGCTTGTGGTCGACTCGCGCACCGCGTCCGTTATTTCAGCGTCTTCAGCCTGTTGCTGGCGGCCTGGGCGCCTTCGGTCCCGGGGAACTTCGCCACCACTTGTTCCAGCGTTTTCTTCGCGGCCGCCTTCTGGCCGGTTTCGAACTGGTTGTTGGCGACGGCGATCATCGCGTCCGGCACCTTCGCATGGTCCGGGAACTGCTGGATCATGTTCTGCAGGACGTAGGTCGATCCCTTGTAGTCGCGTTGCGCGTAGAGCGAATTGCCGAGCCAGAACTGCGCCAGCGGCAGATACGGGCTTTGCGGATACTTCTTCGCAAACGCCGAGAACGCATTGCCGGCGCTCTTGAAATCGCCCGACTGAAACTGCTTGAGCGCGGCATCGTACTCGGGTTTTTCGGTCGGTTGGGCCAGGCCTTCGCGACCTTCCACGTTGACCTGTTGCGGCTCGAATTTCTTCAGGCGCGCATCCAGGTCGGCGTAGTAATCCTTCTGCTGCTTTTGCAGCGTATCCACCGTGTTCTGCAACACTTCGTTCTGACCACGCAATCGTGCCACTTCCTGACGCAGACCTTCCAGCTGGTTCTGCATGTCGAGCTGGGCCCGGCTGCTTTGATCAATACGCTGCGATGCCGTTGCCTGGAAACCATTGAACTGGTCCCGCAGCTGGATCACCGCCTTGCGCGCCTCGTCGTCATCGAACACGCCGGCGTGCGCGGAACTGGCTGCCAGCAGACCACCGCCAGAGACGGCGGCCAGCCACAGCAGGGTGGAAACGCGAGCATTCATGAAGAATTATCCGTGGATCAGTAGACGATATCGGCGCGACGGTTTTCAGCCCACGAGGCCTCGTCGTGACCGGTAGCCTTCGGCTTTTCCTTGCCCAGGCTTACGGCTTCCATCTGCGATTCCGGCACGCCCAGCGACGACAGCGATCGACGCACGGCCTCCGCACGCTTCTGGCCCAGCGCCAGGTTGTATTCGCTGGTACCGCGCTCGTCGGTGTTTCCCTGGATCAGGATCTTGCGGCTCTTGTTCGCGCCCAGGTACTGGGAGTGAGCTTGCAGCAGACCTTGATAGTCGGACTTCACAGCGTAGCTGTCGAAGTCAAAGTAGACGCTGCGCTTGGCCAGCGGGCCGTTCGGGTCGTTCAGCGGATCACGCGAAACGTCCACCGGCTGCACCTGGCGCGCGTCGGTGCTCGGACCGCCCGTGCCGGCGCCCGACTTCGAAGCGTCGTCGAGCTTGACACCCGAGCTGCAGGCGCCCAACGCCAGCAGGGCGGCCAGGGCGAGCGATTTGGTCATCATCATTTTGGACATGGCGAGAGACTCCTCTTTTTCTACTGCATGAAAGGACCCCAGGACGGCTCGCGGACCTCGCCGGACTGGAGTGACAGAACCTGTTTCGTTCGGCCATCCGTGGAGACTGCCGCCAGTACCGAGCGGCCGCCAGAACGGGTGGCGTACAGGATGTATTTACCATTGGCGGCGAAGCTGGGGGCTTCGTCGTTGGTTGTGTCGGTGAGCGAAGTCACATCACCATTGGACAGGTCCTGCAGCTGCAGACGGAAGCCGCCCGAACGCGTGATATAGGCCAGATACTTGCCGTCCGGCGAAATGCGCGGACTGACGTTGTAGTTGCCCTTGAAGGTCACGCGTTGCGCTGCGCCGGATTCCTCGCCAGAGGCCGGCATACGATAGATCTGCGGCGCACCGCCGCGATCGCTTGTGAAATAGATGCTGCGGCCGTCCGGCGCGAACTGCGGCTCGGTATCGATCGCGCTGCTGCGCGTGATGCGGCGCAGCCCGGAACCGTCGGCATTGACCAGGTAGATCTGCGTGTTGCCATCGCGCGAGAGGGCCACCGCCAGGCGCTGGCCATCGGGCGACCACGACGGCGCGCTGTTGTTGCCCTTCTGGTTCGACACCAGCGTGCGCTTGCCCGTGGCCAGGTCATGCACGTAGACCACCGGCTTGCGCGCCTCGAACGAGACATAGGCCACGCGGCGGCCATCGGGCGACCACGACGGCGAGATGATCGGCTCGGTGCTGGTCAGTGCCACCTGTGCGTTCTGGCCGTCGGAATCGGAAATCAGCAACTGATAGCGGTTGCCCACTTTCGACACATACGACAGGCGCGTGGCAAACACGCCGCGCTCGCCAAGCAGCTTTTCGTAGATGTAGTCCGCGATCTTGTGGGCGGTCACGCGCAGTTGGCTCTGCGACACGTTGAATGCCAGGCCGCCCAGGCTCTGGCCCTTGACCGTGTCGTACAGGCGGAAACGCACCTCGTACTGGCCGTTGCCGCTCGGTGTCACGCTGCCGGCGACAAATGCATCGGCGCCCTTGGACTTCCAGCTGCCGAGATCCACCTGCGCGGATTCGGCGACCGTTGCGCCAGCCGGATCGATATTGCGGAAGCGACCGCTGTGCTGCAGGTCGCTGCGAATGATGGCGGTCAGATTCTGCGGGGCCTGCGCCTCGCCCTGGAAGTTGGCCGTGGCTACCGGAAACTGGTTCGATCCCACGCCGGTGATTTCCACGTTCAGTTGCGCGTGCGCGACGCCGGCCGACATCAGTGCCGCCGCCAGCCACGCCATGAGCGCGTGCCGGCTCTGGTCGCGGGTGGGGGTGGCGTTCTGGCGCCGGGACAGCCAAGTGGGGGCCCAAAGCTTTCGCATGCTGCTCCTCAGTCGATATCAGGATTCATCGGTACGGCGGGCACAGCAAGTGATGCAGCACGGAAGGCATGCAACTTGGCGCATGCTCCGTTTGCACACGTCTTGCACGCTGCCGGCCGCGTCAGGCAACCGTTCATGGTAGCGATGCGACCAGTGACCAACGATGAAGGTTGCATTCTGTTGCAAATCATGGCGCTCTAGCCGTGCTGGCCGCTCAGTCCTTCGGCCGGAACGTGATCGTGAATTCAAACGATGGCGCTTTGCCGTCCTCATCGCGCGGCAGCGGATCCGATCGCTCGACGGCGCGCAGCACGGCGTTGTCCCAATCCGAGCTGCCGCTGGACTTGGCCAGGCGTTTGGACAGGATCGATCCGTCGGGCGCCAGGCGCACCGCGACGACGGCCGCCGGATTGCCTTCGACATCGCCATTGAAAATGATGTTCGGCTTGACGCGGCGGCGCACACGGTCCGAATAGCCCGGCGACGCCTTGCCGCCCGATCCCGCGCCGGAGCCAGTGGCCTTGCCCACACCGCCGCCGCTATTGGCCGAGGTGCCGCCACCCGCCAGCGCCTGCAGACGCGCCAGTTCGCTATTGCGCGCCGCGTTGGCCTGCGCCTTGGCCTTTGCCTCGGCGTCGGCCTTTGCCTTGGCTTCCTTCGCCTTCTGGTCAGCTTCCGCGCGCGCCTTGGCCTGCTTCGCCTTGTCTTCGGCGTCAGCCTTTGCCTTGGCTTCCTTGGCCTTCTGATCGGCCTCCGCACGGGCCTTCGCCTCGGCTTCCTTGCGCTCCTGCTCGGCCTTCTTGCGTGCGTCTTCCTTGCGCTGGGCTTCGGCCTGCTGCTGGCGGATATCTTCCTTGCGCTGGGCTTCCTTCTTTTCCTGCGCGCGGCGCTCGGCTTCCAGGCGTGCTGCTTCCTGGCGTTCGGCCTCTTCCTTGCGCGCCGCTTCCTTGCGCGCCTGTTCTTCGCGCGCCGCGGCTTCCTCGGCCTGCTTGCGCTTCTGGCGTTCCAGCGCGATATCGGCCTCCTGCTCGGCGTTGCTGCGCACCGCAGGCTGAGGCGGCGTCGGCACGGGCACTGGCTGCGGCACCGGACGTACCGCCGGCGCCGGCGTGACGTCCGGGATTTCTTCCCACAATTCGGCCTCGGCGCCTACCGGCGTGCTGCTCTGCCAATGCACGCCGTAGTACAGCACGATGCCGAGCAGCAAATGCATCAGCAGCGCGAGCAGGAACGACCGCATCGTGCCGCGTTCCTTGACCGGCTGATAGGGATAGGCGCCGGCCTTCATACGCGAAGGCCGTTGCAGAAGAGGACGTGACGAGAGGCTGGCCACTTGGCGACGGGGGCTCGAGAACGCTTACTTGGACTTCACCATCAGACCGACGCGCTTGACGCCGTCGGCCTTCAACACGGACATCACGTCAAGCACGGCTTCGTATTTGACGGCGCGGTCGGCCGCAATCACGACCGGCTGGTCCGGGTTTTCATTCTGGCGCTCGTGAACGAAATCGATCAGGCCGCGCTTGTCGAGCTTGCGCTCGAACGCGTTGCCGGCGTTGTCCTTGCCGCGCGCGGTCAGTTCGCCGTCCTCATGGACCGTGACGATGATCGGCGGCGTCTGCTGCTGCGGCGTGGCGTTGGCCACGGACGGCAGGTCTACCACCGCGGGATTCACGATCGGTGCTGCCACCATGAAAATAACGAGCAGCACGAGCATGACGTCGATATACGGGACGACGTTGATCTCGGCGCTGGCCCGGCGGCGTGAACCGCCGCGGCGCTGGATGGCTGCCATGGCTCCAAGCTCCCGATTGGTTTAACGAGTCTGCCGCTGCAGGATGTTCAGGAATTCTTCCATGAAGCTTTCAAACCGGATGGCCAGGCGATCGATCTCCGTGGCGTAGCGGTTATAGGCAATCACAGCTGGAATCGCCGCGAACAGGCCGATGGCAGTGGCGACCAGTGCTTCGGCAATGCCGGGGGCAACCGAGGCAAGCGTCGCCTGCTGCACGTTCGAAAGGCCGCGGAACGCATTCATGATCCCCCACACCGTGCCGAACAGGCCGATATACGGACTTACCGAACCCACCGAAGCGAGGAACGGCAGGTGCGACTCCAGGACATCCATTTCGCGCTGGTATGCGGCGCGCATGGCGCGTCGGGCCGCATCGAGCAGTGCGCCGGCATCGTTGCTGCGCTCACGGGCCTTCAGGAATTCGCCCATGCCGGATTCAAAGATACGCTCCAGCGCGCCGGTGTTGTGACGGTTATTGACCGCGCTGTTGTAAAGAGCCTGCAGGTCTCCGCCGGCCCAGAAATCGCGCTCGAAACCCTCGGTCTGGGTGCGCGCGGCGCGCAGCGCCAAATGCTTGCGGAAAATGTATGTCCACGAAAACAGCGACATCACCAGCAGCAGCGCCATAACGGCCTGGGCCAGCAAGCTCGCGTGGAGCACCAGCGAAATGATCGACAGGTCTTGTGTGACGGTCACTGGATTCATCGAGCGTTTTTTATGGTGGCAAGAACAGGGGCGGGTATCGGAGCCGGGCGAAATGTGATTTTATCTACGCATCCGACACGGATCTGGCCGGACGCAAGCAAAACACCCTCACGCCAGGCTTCCTGGGCGAATTGGACTGAGGCCGGTCCAACCCGTTCGATATCGGTGCGAATTTGCAACTGATCATCCAGCCGGGCGGGCGCATTGTATTCCACAGAAGTACTTCGTACGACGAAGACCACGCCCGAAGTATCTGCGAGCGTTTGCTGTTCGATGCCGAGCGAGCGCAGCCATTCGGTGCGGGCCCGCTCGAAGAACTTCAGGTAGTTGGCGTAGAACACCACGCCGCCGGCGTCCGTGTCTTCCCAGTACACGCGCAACGGCCACACGAAATTTGACATGGCGGGCATTGTAACGGAGCGCACTGGTTAACCCGTAGGCGACTTTGCAACAGCAAGTTGCGAGCCAACCGCCCGCGGCGCTTGCCGGCATGGGCGGGCGCGGGTATGGGGCGGTTGCTCCGCTGTCTTGCGGCGAGGCCCGCCTTCGCATAAACTCTGGCGCAACCATTCCACCTTGCGCGACTGGCGAAGTCAGTGGGTACTACCACGAGGAAGCGCAAGTTCCTTGGGCGCGATGTTCATAGCGCCTGCCGCTCGCCTGGGCAGCGAATGGGAAGCAGGGTGCGCCCTGCACCGGTCGGCCATACGGGTTTTACGTGGCCGGGCGCCGGTGCCGGACGCCAGTGCTTTCCGCGCGCGCCCTACCCGCGAAGTATTCCCAAGAAAACCGATAGCGCCGAATGCATCCGATTTTCCTATCGACATTGCCGGCCGCTTTCCTTTTTACAGACGAGTCACGCCATGTTTGAACGCAGCCGCTTCACGATCGAGCAGATCGACCCCGAGGTCTTTGCCGCGATCCAGAAAGAGAACCAGCGTCAGGAAGACCATATCGAACTGATCGCTTCCGAAAACTACACCTCGCCCGCCGTGATGGCCGCGCAGGGGTCGCAGTTGACCAACAAGTACGCCGAAGGTTATCCGGGCAAGCGTTACTACGGCGGTTGCGAATATGTCGACGTGGTCGAGCAGCTGGCCATCGATCGCGTCAAGCAGCTGTTTGGCGCCGAAGCCGCCAACGTGCAGCCGAACTCGGGCTCGCAGGCCAACCAGGGCGTGTTCTTCGCCATGCTGAAGCCGGGCGACACCATCATGGGCATGAGCCTGGCTGAAGGCGGTCACCTGACCCACGGCATGGCGCTGAACATGAGCGGCAAGTGGTTCAACGTGGTGAGCTACGGCCTGAACGCGCAGGAAGACATCGACTACGACGCGCTGGAAAAGCTGGCCCATGAAAAGAAGCCGAAGCTGATCATCGCGGGCGCGTCGGCCTTCGCCCTGCGCATCGACTTCGAGCGCATCGCCAAGGTGGCGAAGGCGGTGGGCGCCTACTTCATGGTGGACATGGCCCACTACGCTGGCCTGATCGCCGCCGGCGTGTATCCGAACCCGGTGCCGCACGCGGACTTCGTCACCACGACCACCCACAAGAGCCTGCGCGGCCCGCGCGGCGGCGTGATCCTGATGAAGGCCGAGCATGAAAAAGCCATCAACTCGGCAATCTTCCCCGGCATCCAGGGCGGCCCGCTGATGCACGTGATCGCCGGCAAGGCCGTGGCCTTCAAGGAAGCGCTGCAGCCGGAATTCAAGGCGTACCAGGAACAGGTGGTGAAGAACGCCGCCATGCTGGCCGAAACGCTGATCGCACGTGGCCTGCGCATCGTGTCCGGCAAGACCGAAAGCCACGTGATGCTGGTCGATCTGCGCGCCAAGAAGATCACCGGCAAGGAAGCCGAGAAGATTCTGGGCGATGCACATATCACGGTGAACAAGAACGCGATCCCGAACGACCCGGAGAAGCCGTTCGTCACGTCCGGCATCCGTCTTGGCTCGCCGGCCATGACCACGCGCGGCTTCAAGGAAGACGAGGCGCGCCAGGTCGCCAACCTGATCGCCGACGTGCTGGACAACCCGCACGACGAGGCCAACATCGCCAAGGTACGCGAGCAGGTGTCCGCGCTGACGCGCCGCTTCCCGGTCTACGGCTGAGCGATACGCTGATTGCGCGGTAGTTAGCGCGCACCAACGGCGCCACTGCCCGATGGGTGGTGGCGCCGGTTGACCCGCCACAGATCCGCGGAAGAACTCAAAGATGCAAAATGCGGACTGGCAAATTTCTCCGGGTGGTCAGGCATGAAATGCCCCTTCTGCGCTCATTCCAATACCCAGGTCCTCGATAGTCGCGTATCCGAAGACGGCGAGACCGTGCGCCGCCGCCGTCGTTGCGAAGCCTGCGACCGCCGGTTTACCACCTACGAGCGCATCGAGCTGTTTTTCCCCGCCATCGTCAAGAAGAACGGCTCCCGCGTCGATTATTCGCGCGGCAAGCTAAAGGATTCGATGCGGCTGGCCCTGCGCAAGCGCCCGGTTTCGGCCGAAGCCATCGACGAAGCGATTCTCCGGATCGAGGAAAAACTGCTGGCGCTGGGCGAAAAGGAAATGCCAAGCAGCCAGTTGGGCGAACTGGTCATGCGCGAGCTGCGCAAGCTCGACAAGATCGCCTATATCCGCTTCGCCTCCGTCTACCGAAGCTTCGAAGACGTGTCGGAATTCCGCGACGTACTCGACGAATTTTCCCCTCCCACCCCACGAAAGGGGTAGTCACTTCACTAAAAAAGCTGTCTAATCTGCACTGACCTCCTTCGGGTAGGAGGTTGACCAACGAGCGCGCGATTCAACCGCTACACCCTGCGGCACCGGCCCATCAGAGGCCCGGACGCAACAGAACGCAGAACGCCAGCGCGCCGAGAAAAAACAAAAAGAACTGTCGTTTATTGGACGGGAGTCGTCATGGGTCAATCACGCTGCCGGGGGGCAGCCGGCTTCACTATGCTTGAAGCATTGGTCGCCATCGTCGTGCTCGCCTTCGGCGTGCTGGGCGTGGCAAACCTGCTCATCAAGTCATTCCGCTTCGCGCAGCAGTCTTCCTATGACGTCGTCGCCCTGCAATTGGCCAACGACATGGCGGATCGCATGCGCGCAAATCTGGTGCAGACCAACGCGGGCGCCTTTGACAACTTCGACACGAAGCTGGGCATCCCACAGATTTCCGACGCAAACAATCTCTACAAAACCGCCTGTGCCGGCGCGTCAAGCGTATGCCAGCCGATCGCGGCCGCTTTCGATACCGCCGAGTGGGCGCGGCGCGTCACCGCCGGCCTGCCCGGCGGACGGGCCGTGATCTGCCGGGACGTCAACACCTGGACCACCACCGGCTATATGTGGGACTGCAACGACACGGGCGGCGCCAATGCGCCGCTGGTCATCAAGATTGGCTGGATCTCGCGCTTCAATGACAGCACCGATACCGGCACGGCCGATGGCCTGGCTGCCGATGGGTCCGAAACCGTGCAGATCGTCGTCGTGGTTTCACCGGGAGTTGCAAGTTGATGCCGCGCCGATGTGCTCCGCCGCTACCACGCCGCGATGCCGGCTTTACGCTGATCGAGCTGATGGTCACGCTGGTCATCACGCTGCTCGTGCTGATGGCGGGACTGTCCTTCTATCTCATGAGTCGCAGCAGCTATGTGACCATCGACGATAACGCCAACCTGGAAGAACGCGGCAACTTTGCGATCTCCGTCATGACGCGCCTGATGCGTCAAACCGCGTACGTACCTGTCGTCAGCGATACCGGTGGCATGCTTTCTGTCACCTCGGCGATGCTGACCGGCCTGGACAACTGCTCGACACCCAACGACAGCGAGACGCTGAGCTGCGGACCGGGCACCGCGGTCAACGGCAGCGACGCGGTCATGATCCGCTATTACGGCATCGGCAAATCGGAAACGCAAAAAAACGTGCCGGACGGTTCGGTCATCGACTGTTCCGGGCAAGGTGTGGCGGGATCGACTAGCAACGACACCGCCGATACCGAGCGTGGATTATCGATGCTGTTCATCGCCAATGGCGCCAGCGGCAAGCCGTCGCTGATGTGCAAGTACCGCACGCGTGCGGCCAACGGCGTCGAAGGCACGACTTTTGTCACGCAGGAACTGGTGCCCGGCGTGGAAACCATGCAACTGCTGTACGGCGTCACCACAAACGGCGATGACGTGCCCGACAAATACGTCACCGCGGACGGCATGGCGGCCACGGACTGGATCAACGTCAAGACCGTAAAGATCGCACTGGTCGTGCGTGCGGACAACCTCAGCGCCGATGCGGGCACGCCCGCCACGATCTCGCTGTTTGGGCCGCTGTACAGCGGTAACAACGCGACTTTCACGCCCACGACAGACACGGGATCCGTACGGAAGCTGTACTACGCCACCGTGCAGATTCGCAACTATCAGTCCTGCGGAGATTCGTCATGCTAATGACCATCCGACCCGCGAGGCTCCACCGCTCGCGTCGCCCCACAGGCATCGCGCTGATTACCGCTGTGATCATGCTGCTGGTGATCACGCTGCTGGCGCTGGGCGGCGCGCGCCTTGCGCTCGACACCAAGCGCTCCACGCGCAACCAGCGCGACTTCGAAATCGCCTATCAGGCGGCGGAAGCGGCGTTGTATGACGCCGAAATCGATATTCAGGGCGCCGTAGCGGCAAAGAGCCGGTCGAGCATTTTCGCGCCGGACAAGCCCGTGGGATTTCTCGCGGGCGGCTGCAACACCGGCACCGCGGCGCCATCGCCATACCTCGGACTGTGCGATACGTTCAGCGGGACCGGCGAGCCGATCTGGAACACCATCGACTGGACGGCCGCAACCGGCAACAGCACCGTGGAATACGGCACGTTCACGGGGCGCCAATATCCGACGGGATCGGGTCTCACGCCGGCCCGCAAGCCGCGTTACCTGATCGAGCTGCTGCCCGATAGTTCGAACGGCGGGTCGGCCAGCAACGACGCGGCCAAACGTTATCTCTACCGGATCACTGCCATCGGATTCGGACCCAACGACACCACGCGTGCAATGGTCCAGTCGATCTATCGCAAGTCCGACTCCTGAGCCCCTTGCCTTCGTCTGCCCCCACCAAACCGGGAACGCATTCATGAAGATCCAACACCGATTATTCGTCGCCTGCGCCATGCTCTGGTGCACGCTGTTGTCTGCAGCCACGACCGTACCGACCGTCTCGATCTCGAGCACGCCGCTCTATGGCCAGTCGCAGAACATCCACCCCAACCTGATGCTCACGCTGTCGGTGGAGTTTCCGACCACTGGTGCGGCCTATCGGAGCGCGTACGACAAGTCGCAAAACTACCTCGGCTACTTCAACAATGCGAAGTGCTACACGTACAACGCCACGAATGGCTACTTCACGATTTCCGGCGCCGCATCCAGCAATCATGAATGCTCAAGCGCCTTCAGTGGCAACTTCATGAACTGGGCGTCCGCATCGGCGATCGACGAACTCCGTCTCGCCATGACCGGCGGCGACCGGGTAATCGACACCCGTACGCAGACCGTCCTGCAGCGCGCGATGCTGCGCGCCGACTTCTTCAAGAGCGGCAGCTACTTTCCGCTCAAGAGCATCGACGGCAACGGCACCACCAGCGCACCGAGCAAGGTCACGCCGTTCGGCTACAACAAGCTTTACATGGCGTCATGCGGCAATCACATCTATTTTTCCGATGCCGACGATTCCACGGCCAACTGCACAAGCCTGGGCAAATATGCCGACGTTACGGACAAAAAGGGCGCGGTGACCGAACGACGCGGCTTCCGCGTTCAGGTGCAGGTTTGCGACAGCAACGAGGCCACCACCCGCACCGACCTTTGCTACAGCTACGATGGGACGAACTACAAGCCTGTCGGTGAAATGCAGCGCAATGCCGACCGCGTGCGCTTTGCCGCCTTCGGCTACCTCAACGATCCCACCAACAACTCGAAACTGGCCCAGAACGAGCGTTATGGCGGCGTGCTGCGGGCCCCGATGAAGTATCTCGGCGATAACGCCGTCAACGCTTCGCTCAACACCATCGCCAATCCGGCCAAGGAATGGGACGCCTATGGCGTCCTGCTGCAAAACCCGTTGAACGACGCCACCACCGGCAACAGCGGCGTGATCAACTACCTGAACAAGTTCGGCCGCACGATGGTGACCGATCTCGGCAAGCCAACCGACAACCCTGTCGGCAGTTACAAGACCTACGATCCGCTGAGCGAGCTGTACTACGAGAGCATCCGCTACCTGCAAAACCACCCTGACGGCCCCACGCCCGAAGCCATCAACAACATCACCACGGCATACGCGGATAACTTTCCGGTCTATACGACCTGGACCGATCCGCTGCTGAACAGTTGCCAACGCAACTACGTGCTGACAATCGGCGATATCAACACTCACCAGGATCACTACATCCCCGGCAACGGCATCGCCAACCAGGGCGATCCGGCGCGCGCCGCCGACAGCTGGAGCAACTTCAACGTGGTCGACTGGACCAACAAGGTCGGTGCGCTGGAAACCAACACACCTGCCGCGGGCAACGCCAATCCGCTGGATTCGTCGTTCACGAACCTCGGCACCAAGAATCACCCGACTTCCAGCAATTCCACCTATTACATGGCCGGCGTCGCCTACTGGGCGCACACGTCGTCGTTCCGGCCAACCATGCCCGACGCGCGCGTGACGACGTTCGGCATCGACGTGAACGAGAACGGCAACGGCACGGTCGGCAGCACCCAACGCCAGAGCCAGATCTTCCTGGCCGCCAAATACGGCGGATTCAAGGAAGAGACGTCCGATGGCGGCAACAAGGACGGCAATCCGTTCAAGACCCTGGGCCCCGGCGGCACCGTGGTGACCAACAACACCGAGTGGGAAGCGGCGCCCGCCGGTTCGAACATTCCGTCGAACTGGTTCCTGGCCAGCCAGCCGGCGCAGATGATCAACGCGATCAAGCAGGTGTTCACCCAGATCACCAGTTCCGCGGGCACGCTCTCCGGCGTGGCGCTCAGCAGCACCCGCATCGTCGATAGCGGCTACGTCTACACGCCGGGCTTCGACCAGCAGTGGAACGGCAAGCTCAATGCATTTCCATTGACCAAGGCGCCCGACGGCACCGTGTCGATTTCCTCGACATCGGCCTGGGAAGCCGGCGCCAAGCTGACGGCACGCAGCTTTTCCTCGCGCTCGATCTTCACCCTCAGCAGCACGACCGGCGCGGGCACGGCATTCGCGTGGGGCAATCTCGGCAAGACGCAGCAGGACGCGCTGAACCTGAATCCCGGCACCGGCACCAGCGACGGCCGTGGCCAGCAACGCGTCGATTACCTGCGCGGCGATCGCAGCCTCGAAGCCGACAGCCTGGGCAACGGCGGTGTATTCCGCGGGCGCAAAACCGTGTTCGGGGACATCATCAACTCCGGGCCGCTGTATGTCGGCGCGCCGTCGCCTTCGCGCACGGGCGCAGGCTACAGCACCTTCTTATCGAAGTACGTCGCGCGCACGCCGATGCTCTACGTCGGGGCCAACGACGGCATGGTGCACGGCTTCAACGCGACAACCGGCGATGAGGTCTTCGCCTACGTGCCCAATGCAGTGTTCAACAACCTGACGCAGTTGACTTCGCCGACGTACAACCATCGCGCCTATGTCGACGCTACGCCGGTCGTCTCGGACGTCCAGGTCGGCGGCACCTGGAAGTCGGTACTCGCCGGCGGCTTCGGCGGCGGCGCGCAGGGCGTGTACGCGCTCGATGTCACGGATCCGGTCGGCAGCCTCAGCGGCGCGGCCTTCAACGCTTCAAACGTGATCTGGGAATTTACCGACAAGGACGATGCCGACATGGGCAACGTCATGGGTACGCCAGTATTTGCAAAGTTGCTTAGCGGCTATGACAGCAGCAACCAGCCGCTCTACAAATGGTATGTGATCGTCGGCAACGGCCTGAACTCGAATCAGCCGGACGGCTCCGCCAATTCCAATGCACCGAGCGTGCTATTCATCCTGTCGCTGGACAAGGCGCCGGGCGCCGCATGGTCGCTCAATGGCAACTACTGGAAGATCGTTACGCCCTCGCCTTCCACCACGGCAACGGCCAACGGCCTGAGCACGCCCGCCTTGATCACGCAGGTCAGCGGCGCGGCGCTCGCCGCGTATGCCGGCGATCTGCAGGGCAATCTGTGGAAGTTCACTCTGACCGGCACCCCGGACACCTGGAACGCCAACGCCGGCGGCGCCCTGCCCGCCTATGGCGGCGCACCGGGCAAGCCGATGTTCGTGGCCACCTCGCCGACAGGCGCCCGCCAGCCGATCACGATGCAACCGCAAGTCGTGTATGCGCCGGCCGGCTACATGGTGCTGTTCGGCACCGGCAAATATTACGAGCTGGCCGACACCAACGCCGCCACCGCCCAGACAAATTCCTTCTACGGCATCTACGATGGCGGCGGCACCAACTATGTCAGCGATCGCAGCAAGCTCAACAAGCTGACCTTGAGCTACTACGACAGCGGCAAATCGATCCAGTACTCGGGCAGCGCGGCAGCGCCGGGCTATGTCGCGCCGCGCAAACCGGGTTGGGTGATCGATTTTCTTGACACCACCGAGCGGCAGATCACGTCCGCGGTGGTATCGGGCGGGCTGGTCTACTTCAATTCGATCTACACCGCCACGGGCACCTGCGGCACGTCCGGCGGCAGCCGCAGCTACGCGCTGAACACGCTGACCGGCCTGCCAACGCTCGGCATTTCGGGCTATCTGTCGACCATCGGCCTGCTTGGCGCGCCGTCGATCATCATCACCAATGTCACCGTGGGCGCCCGCGACTCGGTAGGCGGCTTGCCCCAGACAACGCGGACGCAGGTCATCGGTTTCGGTACGTCTGGCGCGGCCACCACTTCGCCGCCGCTCGATTCCAACAGCCGGCCGGGCCGCACAAGCTGGCGCGAAGTGCGTAACTTCACGATTGCGAACTGACAGAAAGCCGCCATGACACGCCATATCAAACGCCGCCAAAGCGGCTTCACACTCGCTGAATTGATGACCACGGTCACCATCATCGGGATCCTGTGCGCGTTCGCCTATCCGTCCTACCAGGAGTTCATTCTCAAGGGACGCCGCACCGAAGCGAAGGCAGCGTTGATGAGCAACATGCAGCTGTTCGAGCGACACTACTCGCAGGTCAACACGTACTCCACATCGAGCACGGATGCCACCATCTGGAACGGCTACAAGACGTTTTCCGGCGACGCCAGCAACGGCAGCAACTATGACATCCGCGCCATCCAGTGCCCCGGCACCAACAATGGCCAATGCATCGAGCTTCAAGCCATCCCAAGGCGCACCGACGCCACATGTGGAACGTTAGTGCTGCGAACCAACGGCCAGAAGAACAACATGGCCAACGGCACCACGTATTCCCAAACCGCAAATTGCTGGTGACCGCGATGCCCACGATCCACGCCCGCCGCATGCGCGGCTTCACGTTACTCGAGCTGATGATCACGTTGGTGGTTGGCGCGGTGCTGGTCGGATTCGCGGTACCCAGCATGTCGGGCCTGATCCGCAGCAATCGCGTGATGACGACGGCAAACAGTTTCAACTCGGCGGTGTCAAAGGCGCGGACCACCGCGGCGGCCACCAACAGCTATGTCACCGTGGCACCACTGGGCGGCGACTGGAAAAACGGCTGGCAGGTCTTCAACGAGCATGCGTCGCCAAACGGCACTTACGAGGAAGGCATCGACACGCTGATTTCCGAATCCGATCAGCCGCCTGCCGACATGTCGATCACCGTCGCGACCACACCACAGGGCCTGGGCTCGATCTCGTTTTCGCCGGTCGGCTATTCGCAGACAGCGGCCACTAAGGCCCAGATGGCAATGACGGTCGGCTTTGCCATTTCCGAAGCACAGCGCGTGGTGGAAATCAGTTTGCTGGGCCGCGCACGCGTCTGCAATCCTTCCGTCGACACGACCACCTGCACGATGCCGTGAGGCATCCGCTCACACGCCCGCCGTATCCGATATCCATTCGGAAACACACTGACGCAAGCCCTCAAAAAACGGACACGTTTTAACCCTTCGCTAGCCGCTATCGTGGGCATCTGTTCTCTTTGAGCCGATGCACCATGTGTTCTGCCAGGTTTCCCCGTGCCATCTCGCCGGGCTCACGTTCTCGCCATGCGGGGCACGTCTTGTTCGAGTCTCTGCTATGCATTGCGCTGATCAGTCTTGGCGTGATGCCGCTGGCCGTGCTCGGCAGCCAATGGCTGCGCTGGTCCGGCAATCACGAGCAACTTACCGCAACGCTTCAGCTGGCGGCAGAACGCGCCGAAGCGGGCGCCGATACATGGCCGCTGGTCGGCGGCGATCCGCAGCGCGTTGCGCTATGTGATGCGCCGACTGTCGGCGCCGGATGTACGCCGGGCCATCGCGTTGCAGTCGCCGGCTTGTCCCCCGATACGACGACAGAAATCGGCGCGGGAAAGCAACCGCTCGCGGGCATCGCGTTGTGGGTGTCGCCATGACCGGAGCTCGCCGCAAATGCGGCTTCGCGCTGGTCAGCGTAATGGTGGGGATATCCCTCGCCATGATTGCCTCCGTGGCGGCGCTCTCCACTTTCCAGGTGCTGCGCGATAGCTATGCGGTAACGGCCGATAGCGTACTGATAGAGGAACGCGGGCAGCGCGCCCTTGCAATCATCGCGCACGCCGTTCGGCAGGCGGGATGGATACCCGCCCATGTGTCGATGTCGGCCGCACATCCAGCGCCCGATGCGCCAATCGAAGGCCGCGACGATTGCGGACAGTTGTCATCACAGCCGCAGATGCAGTGCACCCGTTCCGGAGTGGCCGCCAGCGACGCATTGCTCGTGCGCGTATCCGGCAGCGGCCTGCCGACGGATAACACATTGCCTGACGGCACGATGAGCGATTGCAGTGGCTACGCGCTGCCCGCGACAGCTACGCCCGGCGATGACGCCCCGCTGCCGTACCACGCCGCCACCAATCTGTTCTATATCGGCAAGGCCAGCGATGGCGTGCCGCAGTTGCTGTGCCGCTACCCCACGCGGCAAGGCAACCGTGTGCTGACCAACGCCTACACCGCAGGCACGCTGGTGCGCGGCGTCGAAACCATGCAATTGCGCTATGGCGTGGACATGGACGACGACGGCAACCCCGACCGCTTTATTCCCGCTCGCGCTGTGCAAGAACTGGGCGAGGGGGCGTGGCATCGCGTGCGCGCCGTGCAAATCTCGATGGTGGTACGAGGCGACCGCCGCACTGCCCAGCCCTATCCCGTGACAGTCCTGCAGCTTTTCCCTTCCCAGGCCGACGGCGACGCATCGGTGGATTCGTCGTTCCAACCGCCGGCTCGCTCACCGGTGCGCCGTCGCGTCTTCTCGACCACGATCCGGCTGCGCAATCCATCGCCATGCATGGAGGCCAAGTGCTGAAGCCACGTCCACAAACAGGCGCTGCCCTGATTGCCTTCGTCGCCATGCTGATGTTGCTGATGGCGTCGATCAGTGCCGCCATTACGCTCTTTCTCATGATGGGCCGCCAATTGGCAAGCCAGCAGTTGGATCGCGAGATCGCGTTTCGCGCAGCGGAGGCCGCGTTGCTCGACGGCGAGTCGGATCTCGTTGCAGCCGCGCTTGGCGACGACGACCGATTCGCGGTATGGCCCGCCCCCGGCGCCTGCGGTGAAGGCGCACAGGCCGGCCTGTGTCGCACCAACGGCCGGGACGCCGCGTGGCAATCCTGGCTGGACGGCAGCTCGGCCAGCATCGCAAGCCGCAACCTTGGCGTTGCACTGGGTACGTTTACCGGTGCACAACTTCCACCGTTGCCGCCCGACGTCATCGGTGCCACAACTCTGCCCCGCTATCTGATCGAACTGCGGGACGACGCTCCGTCGCCCACACGCGACGCATGGCCCGTCTTCCGCATCGTCGCGTTGGGTGTAGGTCGCGATCCTTCGGTACGCGTGGTATTGCAAACGGAGTTTCAACCATGAGGATTTCCCAGCGAATCCATCTTGGCCTGACCGCCATCGCATTGGCGATCAGCCCGGTGGCGCTCTGCGCGTCGCCGCCAGGCCAGTTGCCGCTTGGCTACCGCATTTCAAGCGGCGACTTCCCCTGGACCGGCAGACTGCATGCGCTGGCCTTCCGCACGGCGTCACCGTCTTCGTCTGCGGTATTGACGAAATGGGAGGCAGGGTTCCAGCTCGATCAACGCCAGACGCCATCGCGGCAGCTCTATCTGGGCGGCGCGCACCTTGGCGCACTGCATTGGGATTCCATCGACGCAGAGGCAAAAGTGGCGCTGGACAGCGTGGACCCAACCGAGCACGGCGCCGCCCGTCTGGCATGGCTGCGCGGCGACCGCACGGACACATCCTTGCGGCCGCGCGATACGCGGCTTGGCAGCGCCAGCGGCGCACGCATTCATCTGGTGTTGCCGCCGCAATGGCTGCCCATGCAGCCTGGCCATGCCGATTATCGGCGGCGCCATGTGTCGCGGCCCGTGACGCTATGGCTCGGCACACGCGACGGTCTGGTTCATCAATTCGATGCCCTGTCCGGAGACGAACGCGCAGCCTACCTGCCGTACGCAATGCTGCATGGCGCCGCATCGCTGACGTCGGTCGACGGGCCCATACCTGCCGCGCCCTGCCCACGCCCCGAAAGTGTCGATGCGGATCCCGCGGGCACCTGGCGCACGCTGCTGCTTTGCGGCGTTCCCGCCAGTGAAACGCCTCGATTCACCCAGCCGGGCGCGGTTTTCGTGCTCGACATTTCCGACCCGGACGCCGAAGCCAGTCAATTGGGATTGCTCTGGGAAGTCGGCGCATCGCCAGCGCTGCCGATCTCGGGCGACGGGCCGATCCGCGTCGCGATGTGGATCGAGCATAGCGTGCGCCGCTGGGCCGTCGTGGCCGCGCTTGCCCCTGACGTGGAGACCAGTGCGCGCGCTGGCATTGCCTTGCTGCCGCTCGACCGCTCGCCCCAGTTCTGGGCCGCGTCCGGCAACGTGCCGCGCATCGGCTTGCCGGACGCGGGCTGCGGCGTGCCCGCGGCCACTGCCCATCTGCTTGCCACCACGGTGAACGGCAATGTCGACGGCACGTCCCAGGCCGCCTATGTGGTGGACGACACCGGCCGGCTCTGGCGCTTCGGACTTGATCATCTCTCCCGCAACGACAGCGCTTCGCCCGCGACCTGCATGCATCGGCATCAGGCGCCGGCCCCGGGCCAGGCAGAGGCACCTGTCGTCATCCAAACCGGCACTGGGCCGCTCGTGGTGTTCGGCTCGGGCGGAGAGCTTTCCGCGATTCCCGATCGCCCCGGCCGCGGCATGCCGGCACAGGTTGATGCGCTTGCCGATGGCGACGGCGTTGTCTTGCGCACCCATCAGGCCGGCGTGGCCACATCGGAGAACGGCTGGACGCTCCGGCTGCCCCATGAAGGCGAGCGCATTGAAACGCTGCAGGGACCCACGCCGGTTCATTTGAGCTTCACCACCGTAACGCCAGACGGCCGGCAACGCAGCTATCTGGTCGATGCCGCGACGGGAGAATCCGTGATCGCCACCGACGCCAACGGCGCTATTGCACCGGCGGTGACAGGTCTGCCGTTCGACGGCGAGGTCGCCCCGGTCGTCGTATCGACGGCCACGTCGACCGGGGCGGATACGTCGGCCGGCAAAACATCGCGCGACGCGTTCAGGCTTGAGCTTTGGCAGATCGATGGCGACACCGCGCGTCTCACCCAGCAAGCCACCTGGTACCGGCAGCGTGGCCGGCTCGGCTGGCGCGAACTGATTCGGTCACCATCATGAGCAAGGAACGTCTCCACCTGCGCGCGGGCCACTTCGCATTCTCGCTACCGGAGCTGGTCGCGGCGCTTGCGATCGTCGCAATCGTGATGACGCTTGCATTGCCGACGTGGCAACGGCACATCGAACGGGGCTGGCGGATGCAGGCGCGCGCCGAGATGATCGCGGCGATGCTGACGCTCGAACGACACGCTTTGCTCACCGCCACCTACGCAAGCGAGCCGGGCGGCGCTTCGCCCGCCGGCGACTGGCCAAAGCCGCTGCCACCACCCCCTGCTCCCACGCGTCACTGGCTGACAGCCACCAGTTGCGCGGGGCGCTCTCTGTCGCATTGCGTGGAAGTTCGCGCCACACCAGTGCGCCCCGATGCGGCGTGCGGGACCCTGGTGCTGCGTAGCAGCGGCGAGTGGCTTTCCGTGCCCACCGAACTTGGTGAAGCCCTGCCGCTGCCGCCCAACTGTTGAAATGACCCGCACGATCTCATCGCAGCAGGGCGCAACCCTTGCCGAAACGCTCATCGCGCTGGCTGTGGCGCTGACCTTGGCAATAGCAGCGTGGCCCATGCTGCGCGACATGCACGCCACCATGATCGCCACACAGGCCGCGGATCGCCTTGCGGCGTCGCTGGCGCTGGCGCGCTCCACCGCAGCCAATCGGCGTATGGAGGTCCTGTTGGAGCCGCTCGGCGACAACACAGCGCTCGATCACGGCTGGCAGCTTAGCGTGCCCGACGCAGACGCGGACACCACGGACGCACCGTTTGCAGTCGTTGCGCTCAACGAACGATGCCTGGGCGTGGCATTGCGCGGTACGGGAGGCGCCGCGGGGAGCCAAAGCCTGCGCTTGACAGCTGTGGGATACTCACGGTCTGAGCATGGCGGTTTCTTTGCCGCCACGTTTCAGGTGAGCTGCGGCCACGCACAACGACAAGTCCGGCTGGGTGCCCAGGGGCGCATACGGATTTGCCAACCCGGCGTGGATACCGACTGCGATTGACCACCCGACGCCAGCCCATGCGCGCCCCGCCTGACGACGCCAGGTCCTGACTCCCGATTTCCTCTTTCGGCCCGATTCCGCACGCCATGTTTTCCGATTCCGACCACACCGCCATGGAACAAGCCCTCGCGCTGGCAGCACGCGGGATGTTCACGACCACGCCAAATCCTCGCGTCGGTTGTGTCCTGATGAAGGATGGCCGGATCATCGGTCAGGGTTACACGCAGCCAGCCGGACAGGATCACGCCGAGATCCAGGCGATGAAGGACGCCATCGCGCACGGGCACGATCCCGCCGGCGCCACCGCATACGTAACGCTCGAACCCTGCAGCCACTTCGGCCGCACGCCGCCATGCGCTGACGCATTGGTGCGGGCGCGCATCGCGCGCGTGGTGGCGGCCATGGAAGACCCGAACCCGGCGGTGTCGGGTCGCGGACTGCAGCGGCTGCGCGATGCTGGCATCGATGTTCGGTGCGGCTTGCTGGAAAAAGAGGCACGCGATCTGAATATCGGCTTTGTTTCGCGGATGACGCGCGGCTTGCCGTGGGTGCGCGTGAAAGTGGCTGCGTCGCTGGATGGCGGCACGGCGCTGCATGACGGCACCAGCCAATGGATCACCGGTCAGGCTGCGCGCGACGATGGTCACGCCTGGCGCGCACGCGCCTGCGCCATTCTCACCGGCATCGGTACGGTGCGCGACGACAACCCGGCACTGACCGTGCGCGCCGTTTCCACGCCGCGCCAGCCGCAACGCGTGCTCGTCGATTCGCGCCTCGAAGTTCCGCTCGATGCGCAGATCCTCAATCGCGACACTGGCGAATTCGCGAAACCGGTGCTCGTGTTCTGCGCCATCGACGACAAGGCCCGCCGGCAGGCGCTGGAAGCGCGCGGTGTCGAAGTGGTGGTGCTGCCCAATCGCCATGGCAAGGTCGAACTGCGACGCATGCTCGAGGCGCTCGGGCAACGCGGCATCAACGAACTGCACGTCGAAGCGGGCTTCAAGCTCAATGGATCGCTGATTCGCGAAGGCTGCGCGGACGAACTGCTGATTTATCTGGCGCCGAAGCTGCTGGGCGATGCGCAAGGGATGTTCAATCTCCCGCCCCTGGCCAAGCTCGACGACGCCGCATCCTTCCGCTGGCATGAAGTGCGCCAGATCGGCGACGATTTGCGCCTGATTGCGCGCCGTGCCGATAACACGCACTGAGCCGGCACCAGACAACTACGCACTACGCATACTTGAAGAGGCAAACATGTTTACTGGCATCGTGGCGGCGGTTGGCCGCATCGAATCGGTCACCCCGCTTGGCGACGTCAACGCAGGGGTACGCCTGCGCGTGGCGGCCGGCGATCTGGACTTGTCCGATGTCGGCATCGGCGACAGCATCGCGATCCAAGGCGCATGCATGACGGCCGTGACGCTCGAGCCCGGCCATTTCGAAGTCGATGTCTCGCGCGAATCGCTGGACAAGACCGTGGGGCTGGATCAACCGGGCCGCGTCAACCTCGAGAAGGCACTGCGCCTGGCGGACCGACTTGGCGGTCATCTGGTGTCGGGCCATGTCGACGGCCTTGGAGAGGTGGTGCGCTTCGCCCCGGTCGGCGAATCGCACGAGCTGCGCATCCGCGCGCCGCGCGAGCTTGGCCGCTACCTCGCCTACAAGGGCTCTGTGGTGGTCAACGGTGTATCGCTGACCGTCAACAATGTCAGCGATTCGGCCGAGGGTTGCGAATTCTCGATCAACCTGATTCCGCACACGGTGGAGGTCACCACGCTCAACGAGCTGTCGGCGGGCAAGCGCGTGAATCTGGAAATCGATCTGATTGCACGCTATGTGGAGCGGATGCTGTCGGCATCCGGCGTGCAACACAACGGCTGAGCATGCGTGGCCGTTGAGCTGAGGCGTCAAGCCTGAGGCAAAGCACGACCAGGACCGAAATCGTCGGGAGGACCTGCGGCCGTTGCCCGTTCCTTCCTGTCAAGGCGCCGCCGGGCAAGCGGCCTTCGGCAGGCACACCGAAGACCGCCCGCGCTTTCAGAGGCGTTACACCTTGATGTCGATGGTGTTGCCCAGATGCGGCGGATTGCTGCCGGACGATGCCACAGGTGTCGCGCCTTGCAACAGTTGTGCAACACCTTGGGCCTGCAGATCCAGCGTCTTGCGCAGCATCAGCAGCGCCACCGGGTCACTGCCGGCATCGGCCGCGCCCAGCGAACTGACGAGGGAAGTACTCATGAAGGACTACCTTGTACGAGTTGGGAAATACGGCGCGCGCGACGCACTCGCGTGCGCCACGCGTCCGCATCCTTGTTTTCGGCGGCAAACCAGATACCTTGAGCGGCCGCTTGCCGTCGGCCGGAAAAGCTAACGGTCCAGCGGGACAAATCGCGGGGCGCCTGCCACATCAAGCGTGCCGTCGCCATTTTGGACAAACAATCCCCGCGCTGCGTTGTGCGGATGCGCCGCGGCTTCGGCAATGCTGAGCACTGGCGCGTAGCAGACATCGGTGCCGCCCAGCAAGGCGTCCCAGTGCGCGCGCGGCTGGCTGCGGAATAATGTCTTGAAACGCTGCTTCAGCGCCGGCCACGAGCCGGCGTCGTACTGCGTGGCGGGATCCACGTCCGTCATGCCCAGCTTCTGCAGCAGTAACGCGTAGAACTGTGGCTCCAGCGCGCCGATCGTGATAAATCCACCATCGGCGCACTCATATACGTCGTAGAACGGCGATTGATGGAAGGGACTCGGCGCCGGGCCGTCCAGTTGGCCATTGTTTCGCACCCACAACGCGATGCTGCCCAGCATGGCGACCATATCGACGATCGCGCCATCCACCACGCGCCCGCGGCCCGTGGCGCGCGCGTCCAGCATCGCGCAGACCATGCCGAAGGCCAGCCCCAGTGCGCCGCCGGCATCGCCGACCACCGTCGGCGGAATCATCGGCGTCTGGCCCGGACGCGCCGCCAGTGACAACATGCCGGTCAACGCGACATAGTTGAGGTCGTGCCCGGCCACCTGGGCCAGTGGCCCACTTTGGCCCCAGCCGGTCATCCGGCCATAGACCAGCGCGGGATTGCGCAGCGCGCAGTCGGCGGGCCCCAGGCCCAGTCGCTCCATCACGCCGGGTCGATTGCCCTCGATCAGTCCCGCCGCGCTGGCTACCAGATCCATGGCTTGGGCCAGATCGCCCGGCTGCTTGAGGTCGAGCGGCACGATGGTTTTGCCCCGCCGCAGCGGGCTCGCCTTTGCGCCGCCCAGTTGCTCGGCCACGGCCACGCGCTGGCGACGGGTGACGACCACAACCTCCGCTCCCATGTCCGCCAGCATCCTGCCGGCCAGCGGCCCCGGGCCGATTCCTTCGAATTCGACGATGCGGATGCCCTGCAGCGGTGGTGTCATGCGATGTCTCCTGTTTGCCGGCCAAAAAGGCGTCTTCCGATATGCCGCTTTACGCACTTCCGTGCAACCCGGGCCAACCCGTGGCTGCGGATCGGCGCTTCGATTGGCGCCGCGAACCGGGGCATCGCGGAGCGGCATGGCGTACAATAGCGGCCTTGATTTCGTCGGCCTCCAAGCATCTGCGCCGCCCTGCCCCGCCGCTGACACCATCGGCACCCTCGCACCCGCCCGTTATTCAGACGTCGCCCCAGCCATGACTATCGCCCGTACCGAAGACATCATTGCCGACATTCGTGCCGGCCGCATGGTCATCCTCGTAGATGAGGAAGATCGCGAAAACGAAGGCGACCTGGTCCTGGCGGCCGATTTCGTGACGCCTGAAGCCATCAACTTCATGGCCAAGTACGGGCGCGGCCTGATCTGCCTGACGCTGACCGCGGAACGCTGCCGCCAGTTGGAGCTGTATCCGATGGTGTCGCGCAACGGTACCGTGCATGGCACCAACTTCACGGTGTCGATCGAAGCGGCCGAAGGCGTGACGACCGGCATTTCCGCGGCGGACCGCGCGCGCACCGTCCAGGCCGCGGTTGCCAAGGACGCGCGTGCCACCGATCTGGTGCAGCCCGGCCACATTTTCCCGCTGACGGCCCAGCCCGGCGGCGTGCTGATTCGTGCCGGCCATACCGAGGCCGGCTGCGACCTCGGCGCCCTGGCCGGCCTGACGCCCGCCGCGGTGATCTGCGAAATCATGAAGGACGACGGCACGATGGCGCGCCTGCCGGACCTGATCGAATTCGCTCGCGAACACGACCTCAAGATCGGCACCATCGCCGACCTGATCCACTATCGTAGCCGCACGGAAAGCATCATCGAACGCATGGGCGAACGCGACATGCAAACGCCCTGGGGCACGTTCCGCGGCGTGATGTATCGCGACAAGCCGTCGGGCCGCGCGCATCTGGCGCTGGTCAAGGGCCAGCCGCATCCAGAGCGCGATACGCTGGTGCGCGTGCATGAACCGCTGTCGGTGCTGGACGTGCTCGAATCCGGCCGGACCACGCATTCGTGGAGCGTGCCGGCCGCGCTGGAAGTGCTGCACGGCAGCGAGCAAGGCGTGATGGTGCTGCTGAATTGCGGCGATTCGCCCGACGAGCTGTTCACGCAGTTCGCCGCGCTGGACGCGCCGCAGAATCGGCCGCGCCGCAAGCCCGATCTGCGCATCTACGGCGTCGGTGCGCAGATTCTGCGCGACGTGGGCGTCGGCAGGATGCGCGTGCTGGGCTCGCCGCAGAAAATGCCGAGCATGACCGGCTATGACCTGGAAATCGTCGGCTGCCAGCCCATGAGCGGCGAGCCGGGCTGCAACTGAGTGGCCCCGCGGGCCGCACCGAATCACACTGAATCACAGGACATCGGCCATCCGCGCCGATGCCCGACCGAATGAATGGAGAACTGACAATGGATCACGGCTTCTACGAGAGCAACCTCGACGGTGAAGGCCTGCGTATTGGCATTGTGCAGGCCCGCTTTAACGAGCCCGTCTGCGACGAGCTGCGCGAAGCGTGCCTGGCGGAGCTGGAAAAACTTGGCGTCGAAGGCGAAGACACGCTGCTGGTGACCGTGCCGGGCGCGCTCGAAGTGCCGCTTGCCCTGCAGAAGATGGCCGAAAGCGGCCAGTTCGACGCACTGGTGGCGCTGGGCGCCGTGGTGCGGGGCGAGACCTATCACTTCGAGCTGGTTTCGAACGAATCGGGCGCCGGCATCACCCGCGTGGGCCTGGATTTCAACGTGCCGATCGCCAATGGCATCCTGACCGTCGACACCGACGCGCAAGCGCATGCCCGCACGCGCGAAAAGGGCCGCGACTGCGCCCGCACCGCCGTGGAGATGGCCAACCTGGTGGTGGCGCTGGATTCGCTGCGCGAAAACGAAAGCAACGACGAGGAAGATGATGAGTAACGCGTCCGACATCGGCGACAAGGGCGACAACGGCGACGTGGCCGGCAAGCCCGCTGGCGCCAAGCCGCGCCCCGAACCGAAGGCGCCGCCCAAAAGCGCGCGCCGCCGGTCGCGCGAACTGGCGCTCCAGGGCCTGTATCAATGGCTGCTGAATCGCCACGACATCGGTGCGATTCAAGCGCATCTGCATGATGCCCAGGGCTTCAACAAGGCCGACGTCGAGCATTTCGACGCGCTGCTCAATGGCGCCGTGCGCGAGGAAGAGCGCCTGACGGCAGCCTTCGCACCGTTCCTGGACCGCACGGTCGAAGAACTGTCGCCTGTGGAACGCGCTGCGCTGCTGGTCGGCAGCTATGAACTCGTGCACTGCCTGGACATTCCCTACAAGGTCGTGATCAACGAGGCCGTCGAGCTGACCAAAACCTTCGGCGGGGTCGAAGGCTACAAGTATGTCAATGGCGTGCTGGACAAGCTGGCCGCCCAGGTGCGGGCGCCCGAAGTGGCAGCGCGCCGCTGATCGCACTTTCGAACAGCTGTTGCATTTCGGCGCACGGCGTTCGATGATGCCTGCGCCGGCAACAACACCCGCCCTGGCGGGTGTTTTTATTGAATCCGCTTCCGATGCTGCCGCGCGCAAGCATCCATTTGAGGCCGTTCGCCCCCATCGCCATGAACTCCCAGCACATCGCCACCGCCTCCCGGTTGGCCAACATCGAAGCGTTCCATGTCATGGAACTGGCCAAGCAGGCGGCAGAGCTGGAGCGCGCCGGCCGGCACATCATCCACATGGGAATCGGCGAGCCCGATTTCACGGCGGCGCCGCCGGTCATCCACGCGGCCGAGGCCGCGATGCGGCGCGGCGTCACGCAGTACACCGGCGCGCTGGGCATCCATGCGCTGCGCGAAGCTATTGCCGGCCACTATAAAACCGCCTATGGGCTCGATATTCCCGCGCGACGCGTGATCGTCACGGCGGGCGCTTCGGGCGCGCTGTTGCTGGCGTGCGCCGTGCTGGTGGAAATCGGCGCGGAAGTGTTGATGCCGGATCCGAGCTACCCCTGCAACCGCCATTTTGTCGCCGCCTTCGACGGCCACGCCAAAATGATCCCGAGCGGCCCGGCGGAGCGGTTCCAGCTGACCGCCGCGCAGGTGGCGTCTCATTGGGGCGCCCGGACGCGCGGCGTACTGCTGGCGTCGCCGTCCAACCCCACCGGCACGTCGATCCTGCCTTACGAACTCAAAGCCATCCTCGCCGAAGTGCGCGCGCGCCGTGGTTTTGCCATCGTCGACGAAATCTACCAGGGCCTGTCGTACGACGGACCGCCGGTTTCCGCGCTGGCGCTGGACGACGACGTCATCACGGTCAACAGCTTCTCGAAGTATTTCAATATGACGGGATGGCGCCTGGGATGGCTGGTTGTACCGGATTCACTCGTATCGGCATTCGAAAAGGTGGCGCAAAACCTGTTCATCTGCGCGTCTGCCGTGGCACAGCATGCCGCCGTGGCGTGTTTCTCGCCCGAGGCGCTGGCGATCTATGATGCGCGCAAGGAGGAATTCCATCGCCGCCGCGACGCGATCCTGCCGGCGCTGGAAGCGCTGGGCCTGCGTGTGCCGGTCAAGCCCGATGGCGCGTTCTATGTCTATGCCGACTGCCGGCATGTGAACCATCCCGCCGCTGGCGACGCCGATCGGCTGACGCAGGCGATCCTGCACGACGCGGGCGTGGTCATGGTGCCGGGGACCGATTTCGGCCCGCATACGGCCAACGACTACATCCGAATTTCGTACGCGACGTCCATGGCGAATATCGAGGAAGCGATGCAGCGCCTGCATCATTTCCTGCGCTGAGTCGGACAGCCCGAAGCAATGAAAATGGCACCCCGCGGGGTGCCATTCTTTTTTGCGACGCGGACCAGCCGCAGCGCAGGACGCCGGAGCGTCCGGCCGACGATCAGGCGGCCTGGGCGGTATTGCCGGCGGCCTCGAGCTTTTCGCCGCCATTCTGATGATGCTCGGCCTGCGTCTTGGCATCGGCCGACGCCTTGGCGGCTTCGGTGGTGGGCAATCCCAACAGCGCGCGCAGTCGAGCGCGTTCGGCCAGAACCTTGGCACCATAGCCACCGTCGGTGTTGGTCGTGGCGCCGACGTAGTACTTCAGCCCGCCTTCAATCGAACCGGCGCGGGCGATGCAATCCTTGAGCACCAGCGCGCCGATCTTGATGTTGGCGTACGGATTCAGCGCGGCGGCCACGCCGCCCACTGCTTCGTACTTGTCCTGGTGGACCTTGGTCATGACCTGCATCAGGCCCTGCGCACCGACGCCGCTTTCGGCGTACGGATTGAAGCTGGACTCGATTGCGATCACGCCCAGGATCAGCAGCGGATCGATCCCGACTTCGCGCCCGGTCATGTAGGCGGCCTTCACCAGTTGCGCGGTCGCCTGCGTTGCCACGCGGTACTTGCGGGCGATGTAGTCGGCCACGGCGGCCTGCTCACGGGCAGAGCCCAATGCCGAGCTGCTGCGCGCATCCAACGCCACGCGCTGCAGCGGGATCTGCGCAGCCAGATGGGCCACCGACGGAACCTTGCCTGCAGCGGTCTGGCTCCATTCGTCCACGCCCGACACCGTCGGCAAGCCTTTCACGCCAGTGCCTGCGACGACCAGGCGGGCAGCGGCCACATCGGCCGACATCGCCGGCACGGTGACCTGCGCTGGCGCCTGGCTGACGGCGGCGTCCACCAGCACGGCAGGCGCTTCCTTGCCCGCCAGCGCACCGGCGAGGGACGTCCGCCATTGCTGGCTCACGGTCAACGTGACTGCGGCAGCCACGGAAAGCACCCCGAGACTGTTCAGGGCGTACTTCAAGGTTGTTCGGCCGCCGCGCAACAAGGCGCGACCTGCCACCGGATGGGCCAGTCGCACCTGAAGTGCGCGGCTCACACCGGGAACCGGCTGTCTGAAGCGGACCTGCAATGCCCGCCCGATGCCGGGAAGATGAAGGGTTTTCCAACCGCTCATGCTTACCTCCATCCGCTGCCCGCTGCGCGCGCCACAATACAGCGCGTGCCCGATCTCAACGTACTCAAGTAAGGATGCTGCGCCACCTAGCAGGGGTGTCCAGCATCTGTTGGCGGGCGCTCCCCATGCGCCCAACGAGAAACAGGGTACGAGCTTGGGGAGCCGCACCCTGCCACTTAAGACTCTACGACCCTGGCATCCCGCCAGGTGACTGCGCACCGGGCGCCTCCCGGGCACCGCTTGGTGACAATCGAATGGAAGTTTGCTGACGTCGCTTTTTTCGCTTCACCCTCTTGACATCGGGCACGAAGCTATGTTGCGACGCAACACTTCACAGAGCAGACCGGATTGTAGGAACGCTTTTATAACCCGTCAAGCATAATAAACCGAAAAATAACTACTTTCAGAAATATGTAACAACGCTTTTTACGACGTCGGGGGCTTGTCGTACGACCTCGAATCGCAAGCCCCACCTAGCCTCACGGCCATCGATCCGATCCCGTGATCTCGCAATTTACTTACAATTTCGTCACCATCCCGCACGCGATTTTTTTGCGCCATTGAGGTGGCGTGTGTATCGTCACACACTCCGCCGCCGTCCCGCCGGATTGGCGCGACGCCGCATTCCGAACCGAATTCACCATGCAATACAAAGACTTGCGCGATTTCATCAGTCAACTCGAGCAGCGCGGCGATCTCAAACGCGTGAGCGCCGCCGTGTCGCCCGACCTCGAGATGACCGAGATCTGCGACCGCCTGCTGCGCGCCGAAGGCCCCGCCGTGTTGTTCGAACGGCCACGTCATGACAATGGCGATATATATAAAGTGCCGGTTCTGGCAAATCTGTTCGGCACGACACAGAGGGTGGCGCAAGGCATGGGCGCCTCCTCGCTGGAAGACCTGCGCGACATCGGCCGCGTGCTTTCGGCGCTCAAGGAACCCGAGCCGCCGCGCGGGCTGCGCGAGGCGGGCAAGCTGTTCACACTGGCCAAATCGGTCTGGGACATGGCGCCCAAGCGTGTCAGCAGCCCGCCGTGCCAGGAGATCGTCTGGGAAGGCAACGATGTCGACCTGGGCCGCCTGCCGATCCAGACCTGCTGGCCCGGCGACGCCGCACCGCTGATCACCTGGGGCCTGGTGGTCACCAAGGGGCCGCACAAGAAACGGCAGAACCTCGGCATTTACCGCCAGCAGGTGATCAGCCGCAACCAGGTCATCATGCGCTGGCTGGCGCACCGCGGCGGCGCGCTCGATTTTCGCGAGCACGCGCTGGCCAATCCAGGCAAGCCGTTTCCGATCGCCGTGGCGCTGGGCGCCGATCCCGCCACCATCCTCGGCGCGGTCACGCCCGTGCCCGATACGCTGTCCGAATATCAGTTCGCCGGACTGCTGCGCGGCAGCCGCACGGCTTTGGCCGGCTGCCTCACGCCAACGTTGTCCGAACTGTCGGTGCCGGCCTCGGCCGAGTTCGTTCTCGAAGGCCACATCCAGCCTGATCCCGACCATCCGTCCGGCTACCAACACGCGCTGGAAGGTCCCTATGGCGATCACACCGGCTATTACAACGAGCAGGACTGGTTTCCGGTCTTCACGATCGAGCGCATCACCATGCGCCGCGATCCGATCTACCACTCTACCTACACCGGCAAGCCGCCCGACGAGCCGGCGGTGCTCGGCGTGGCGCTGAACGAGGTGTTCGTGCCGCTGCTGCAGAAGCAGTTTCCGGAAATCACCGATTTCTATCTGCCGCCCGAAGGATGCAGCTATCGGATGGCCGTGGTGCGCATGAAGAAGCAGTACGCCGGCCATGCCAAGCGCGTGATGTTTGGCGTCTGGAGTTTCCTGCGCCAGTTCATGTACACCAAGTTCATCATCGTTGTGGACGACGACATCGACGTACGCGACTGGAAGGAAGTGATCTGGGCCATTACGACGCGCGTCGATCCCAGCCGCGACACGGTGATGGTCGACAACACCCCGATCGACTATCTCGACTTTGCCTCGCCGGTGTCGGGGCTGGGGTCGAAGATGGGCATCGATGCGACCGACAAGTGGCCCGGCGAAACCACCCGCGAATGGGGCACGCCGATCCGCATGGACCCGGCCGTCAAGACCCGCGTCGACGAAATCTGGGGATCGCTGTTCGAAGCCGGCAAGTAAAGCGGCGCTCCGCTATCATCTGCGGACTTCCCATCACTCTCATGGCCCGCGCAGACGGGCCGCGGAGGAGACAAGATGACCGTTGCACCAGCAACCGGCGGCGCGCCGATGTGGACGCCGTCGGCCGCCTTTGCCGACAGCAGCCGGATCGCCGCGTTCATGGCGTGGCTGCGCCGCGAGCGCTCGCTCGATTTCCCCGACTACGCCAGCCTGTGGAACTGGTCCGTCACCGACCTTGAAGCGTTCTGGCAGAACGTCGTCGATTATTTCGACGTCCGCTTCGACACACCGGCCCGCAGCGTCCTCGATCGTCGCACCATGCCCGGCGCACGCTGGTTCGACGGCGCGACACTGAACTACGTCCAGCAGGTCTTCCGCCACGCCGGCAGCGGCGAGCAGCGGCGCCGCACCGCGATCCGCCACGCGGGCGAGGCCGTGGAACTTGCCGATATCAGCTGGGAGACGCTCGAAAAGCAGGTGGCGTCGATGGCGCACGCGCTGCGTCAGATGGGCGTGGCGCGCGGCGATCGCGTGGCGGGCTACCTGCCCAATATCCCCGCCACGGTCGTGGCGTTCCTGGCCGCCGCGAGCATCGGCGCGGTGTGGTCCGGCTGCGCGCCCGACATGGGTCAGGTGGCGGTCATCGATCGCTTTCGCCAGATCGAACCCAAGGTGCTGATCGCGGTCGATGGCTATCGCTACGGCGGCAAGGTCTATGACCGCGCCCCGGTGCTGGCCGATCTCGTCGCGGCGCTGCCTTCGCTGACCGATATCGTCATCGTGCCGTCCATCGGCAGCCACATCGATACCGGCAGCCGCGTGCGGCGCCACAGCTGGGCCGATGTGGTCGGCCACGACGTGGCGCTGCGGATCGATCCGGTGCCGTTCGACCATCCGCTGTGGATCGTCTACTCGTCCGGCACCACAGGGATGCCCAAACCAATCGTGCATGGGCACGGCGGCATCGTGATCGAGCAGCTCAAGCTCATGGCGTTCCACAACAATCTGGGCCCCGACGACGTGTTCCACTGGTACAGCAGCAGCGGCTGGATCATGTGGAACGCGCAAATCGCGGGGCTGCTGCTGGGCACCACGATCGCGCTCTATGACGGCAACCCTGCCTGGCCCGACGCCGGCGTGCTATGGCGATTCGTCGACGATGCCCGGGTGACGATGTTCGGCGCGGGCGCAGCATTCTTCACCGGATGCATGAAAGCCGGGATCGAACCGGCGCGGATCGCCGACGTGTCGCGCCTGCGCGGCATCGGCTCCACCGGCTCGCCGTTGCCCGAAGAGGCCTACGCGTGGATCTACGCGCATGTCCGTAAAGACGTCTGGCTCGCGCCGATGTCGGGCGGGACCGACTTCGCGGGGTCGTTCGTGGCGGGATGCCCGCTGCTGCCGGTATACGCCGGCGAGATGCAATGCCGGTGCCTGGGCGCAAAGGTCGAAGCCTTCGACGACAGCGGCCGCGCGCTGATCGACGAAGTCGGCGAGCTGGTGTGCACGCAGCCCATGCCTTCGATGCCGCTGTTCCTGTGGGGCGATGCCGACGGCAAACGCTATCGCGACAGCTATTTCGACACCTATCCGAACGCCTGGCGGCACGGCGACTGGATACGTATTTCGGCGCGCGGCGGCGCCACGATCTACGGCCGCTCCGATGCGACGATCAATCGCCATGGCATCCGCATGGGCACCAGCGAGCTGTATCGCGTGGTCGAGGAATTGCCCGAGGTGCTCGACAGCCTGGTGGTCGATCTCGAATACCTGGGACGCGAGTCGTACATGCCGCTGTTCGTCGTGCTGCGCGATGGGTTGCAACTCGACGATGCCCTGCGCGACACGATGCGCGCTCGCATCCGCGCGGCGTTGTCGTCGCGCCATGTGCCGAACGACATCGTCCAGGCGCCAGCCGTGCCGCGCACGCTGTCGGGCAAGAAGATGGAGGTGCCGATCAAGAAGCTGCTGCTCGGCCACTCCGCGGACAAGATCGCCAATCCGGACGCGATGGCCAACCCCGATTGCCTGGGCTGGTACTTCGCCTACGCGGCCGACTATCTGGCGCGTCAGCCGCGCGTGGCGTGAGGCTGCGTCGCGCGGTGCGAAACGCGCCGGCTTCGCTCACCGCCCTTAGAACTCGACGTCGAGCTCGCTGATTTCGTCGGGCTCCTCGCGCGCAGCGTGAATCCATTCCTGCATCTCGGGCATGGCAAGTATGGTCTTGCAGAATTCCACCAGCGGGGCATCGAGCTTGACCCCGTAGGTGACAAAGCGCGTGACCACCGGCGCGTACATCGCGTCGGCCATGGTGCGATGCTTGCCGAACAGGAACGGACCGCCATAGCGCGTCAGGCAATCGCTCCAGATGGCGACGATGCGATCGATGTCCGCCTGTGCGCGCGACCAGACCTTCAGGCCGGGAAAATGCCCCTTGAGATTCATCGGCAACGCTGCGCGCATGGCCGCAAAACCGGAATGCATTTCACCGCAGATGGCACGGCAGTGCGCGCGCGCCACCAGGTCGTCGGGCAGCAATTTCGCCTTCGGCCGGATCTCGTTGAGGTATTCGGCAATTGCCAGCGTGTCCCACACGGTAACGCCCTGATGCCGCAGGCAGGGCACCAGGATCGACGGCGACAGCAGCAGAATTTCGGCGCGTGCGGCCGGATCATCGGGCGGCACCAGCACTTCCTCGAATTCCAGACCGGCAAAGCGCGCCAGCAGCCACCCGCGCAATGACCACGACGAATACGTCTTGCTGCTGATGGTCAGAGTGGTCTTGGCCATCGTGCCTCCTCCGCTCCGCTGGAGCGTGACATTCGCTTGCAGTATCGGCGGCGCGGACCGGTTTGACCAGTTCGCACCCATGCGGTGCGTGGCACCGGCACGCCAGCACCAGCGCGATGCCGCGTGCCCGCTTGCCACGCGCTGACTACGCCACGTTGCACAGTTTGCGTGTGTCCGCCCACGCAATGCGCAAGCCGCATGCCAACTTTCATGACGATGGCATATATATTGCGGCTACTGGGCTCGAATATGCGAGGGGACCGAGCCATGCTCTACCAGGCCTACCAGACCTACGCGGACATGATGCAGCCGGCGTGCTCGCTGGCGGACATTACGGCCACCCTGATCGATGCATTCCAGCGCATGGTGCCGCGTGCCGACCAGAGTGAGTCATTGCGGAGCCTGCGCGCCGGCTGCGAAGTGCTGGCGCTGGCCCGGCTCACCCACTATCGCCCGCCATTCGGCATCGACAGCGTGCGAATCAACGGCGCAGCCGTGCCGGTAGTCGAAGAGGTGATCACGCGGACGCCGTTCTGCTCGCTCTTGCGCTTTCGGCGCGAAGGCATGCCGCAGCAGCCGCGCGTGTTGCTGGTAGCGCCGATGTCCGGCCATTTCGCCACGCTATTGCGCGGCACCGTGGAAACGATGCTCCGCGATCATGACGTCTACATTACCGACTGGCACAACCCGCGCGACATTCCCCTGGTATTCGGCCGCTTCGGCTTCGACGAATACGTGCAGCACCTGATCACATTCCTGCATGCGCTGGGCGGCAATACCCATCTGGTGGCCGTGTGCCAGCCGACGGTCGCCGCGCTGGCGGCGGTATCGCTGATGGCCGAGGACAACGACCCGATGCAGCCGCCGAGCCTCACGCTGATGGCGGGACCGATCGACGCGCGCGTGAATCCGACCAAGGTCAACGAACTGGCGACCAGCCGCCCGATCGAGTGGTTCGAAAACACCCTGATCGGCTACGTGCCGCTGCGCTTCGCCGGCGGCCTGCGTCGCGTCTATCCGGGTTTCGTGCAGCTGGTTGCGTTCATGAGCATGAACCGCGAACGCCACGAGCAAGCCTTGCGCGACCTGTACGACTTGCGCGCACGCGGCGAACACGACAAGGCCGACGCGATCCAATCGTTCTACACCGAGTACTTCGCCACCATGGACTTGACCGCCGAGTTCTATCTCGAAACGGTCAGCCTGGTGTTTCAGCGCTTCCTGCTGGCGCAGGGCCTGCTCGATGTGGGCGGCCGGCGCGTCACCACCGCCGCCATCCGCCGTACGGCATTGCTGACCGTGGAAGGCGAACGCGACGACATCTGCGCCATCGGCCAGACCATGGCCGCGCAGGACCTGTGCGCAAGCCTGCGGCCCTACATGCGCATGCACCACATCCAGACCGGCGTCGGCCACTACGGCGTATTCAACGGCAAGCGCTGGGAATCCCAGGTCTATCCGCTGGTGCGGGACACGATCCACATGAGCGACGACATGCGGGCATGAGCGCGGCGTGCGCGACGATGCACTACAGTGCCGCGTCGCGCCAGGACTGTGGCGGCGTCTCTGTCCACGGCGTGACGGGCGGCACCTCGCACGGCGCGAGCGCATCGATCGTCTTGAAGTCGGCCGGCCCGACGATCTCCAGGTACTCCATGTCGGGCGAATAGTCGAACAGGTAATGCACGATGCCGGGACGCTGATGCACGCAATCACCCTCGGCCACCAGGGTTTCCTGATCCTCGTACATGAACCGCGCCCAGCCCTTGAGCATCAGCACGACATGGAAATCGGCCACATGACGATGCCAACCCGTGCCCTGCTCCGGCGGCAGGTTCGCCTTGACGAGCTGTACCAGCAGCTTGCCTTGCGTGGCGTCGGCAATGCCCAGGTCACGGTAAAGAAAGAAGTCGCGCAAACCCTGGTCGACAAATTTGGTGTCGAACGGGCGAACATGGGAAAAGCGTGTGGGGGAAGCCAGCGACACTGGCTGGAGCGGCGGCAGCTGCGACATGGAGCACTCCTTGTTCAGCATGGGAATGGGCCACGAGCACGGTCATGGCGCCCTTGCGCTGCAACATTCAGGCCGGGCGATTTTGGGGATGAAGTGGCGCGCGCGACATCGCGGCCGCCTCCACGGCTTGTCCATGCACGACGACCGCGCAAGACCCAGCGCCGAAATGATGCGCGTCGCCCCATCGTGGCGGCACGCGCTTGCGCTACGCTGCGGGTTTCGGAGACTGCAGACCTTGAGCCGATGACGACCACACAACGCTTTCAGAACCAGGAACTGATCCGCATTGGAGACGACGACAATTATCTGCTGCTGGCACCGGGGCACGGCGGCCGGCTGGTACGGTGGGTGCGGCGCGGGGAGGACATCCTCTACTGGCCCGACGATGCCGACTGGACTAACGTCGCGCGGGTCAGGGGCGGCAATCCGCTGCTGTTTCCGTTTATCGCCAGGCACGTTGTAGACGGACAAATCGGCAAGTGGCGCGACCGCGCAGGGGTCGTGCGCGATATGCCGCCGCATGGTTTTGCCCGCGATCGGCCATTCGACATTTCCGACATTTCCCAGGCCACGGTCAGCCTGACGCTGAGGTCGTCGCCGGCAACACAAGCGGCGTATCCGTTCGGGTTTGTATTCACCGCAACGTATCGGGCGATACCGGACGGCTTCGAAGTGACACTGCACATCCGCAATACCGGCGATACGCCCCTGCCTTACTACGCCGGCCATCACTTCTATTTCGCCCTGCCCCATGACCAGCGCGCGCAGAGCCGCATCACACTGCCCGCCACGTCGCGCGTCAGACAGTTGCCCGATGGCAGTCTGACCGCCGCCGAGCCCGGCGAACGCGCCTACTCGATCAGCGACCCACGCCTGCAGGACACCTTCCACGTGCTGAACGGCACCGGACCCGTCGCACTGGAAATGCCTACGCGCACCATCGATTTCGCGCTCGGCGGCAACGGCTCCGTGCCGTGGTACGCCGTGACCACGTGGACCGAGCGCGAGACGTCGGACTTCTACTGCGTGGAACCGTGGCTCGGCCTGCCCAACGCCATCCACCACGGCCACGGCTTGCGCTGGGTGCCTGCGGGCGCCGCGGAGCCCGCCACTTGCCGTGTCACCGTCAGATAAGGCTACGACAACAGATGCTCGAAATCGAGGCCACCGATGAGCACCTCGGCCTCGGCCTGCGTGCGCGAACCCAAATCGATCCGACGCGGCTCCTGCCAGGCATAGAGCTTGGCCGGCAGCGCATCCAGATATTCCGCAAAGCGCAGATTGCCGCCTGACGCGAACAGTCTCTCGACCTCGAGCCCATCCCAGGACAACGTGATAGCGAGCGGATGTGCATAGCGCCCACGCTCGGCCCGCGGCGGCGCCCAGACCCGCAGCCGCGCCGGTTGATCGAAGGCCACCGGCGGCAGGATCTCGGTATGCAGCGTGCCATGGGACAGCTGCTGCACGCGATCCACGATGCGGGGCAACAGTTCGGCAGTGAAACGTTCGGCAGGATTCGGATGCACAGGCGGGGGCGTCTTGTGAGGATGGCTACTATTGTGCGCCGATATTTCGCCGACGGAAGACACCGCACGGCGGCTCACTGCGGGAGAGCCGCAGGCCGGGTCCGGCGCGGACATCGGCGCAGCGAGCCATGCTACAATCCGCCCCCAGCAAGCCATGGCGGGCGTCGTATAATGGCCATTACCTTAGCTTCCCAAGCTAAAGACGTGGGTTCGATTCCCATCGCCCGCTCCACCGCATCATTCTGCGGACTTCCGCAGAAGTCCAAGAGAGTCTGCAAGTCGTTGCCACACAAGGACTTTTCCTCTCTTTGACGTTCTGCCGTAGTCCACTGCGATCCGCCTACAGCCGGGACTTTTAAGTCCACAAACAAGTCCATTTTTGCGGGCGCGGCTGATTCCGGATTGTTGATGGAGGGGCGAGGTCGACGTGACCAGCATCTGGTTCCTGACTCATGTTCAGGAGCAAGAGCATGGCACTCTCAGACCTGGCCGTTCGACAGGCCAAGGCAACTGGCAAGGCATACACCCTCCCTGACTTGGATGGCCTCTCCCTGGCCGTCACGGCTGCAGGGGGCAGGACTTGGCACTTCCGTTACTACTGGGCGGGCAAGCAGAAGCGGATGTCGCTCGGCACCTACCCGGAGGTGACGCTTCGCGAGGCCCGCAGCCTACGCGACGAAGCGCGCGCCCTGCTGGCCAAAGGCACCAATCCTCGCGTTCACCGCAAGCAGAAGCGCACTGCTGTCCGGCTCGCCGACGAAAACACCTTCGAGGCGGTGTATCGCAAGTGGCTCAAGCATCGCGGGCTCAGCCTCAAGGAAGGCCGGCAGACGACCCTCTCGATCCTTCCGCGCATCTTCGACAAGGATGTGCTGCCCGCCTTGGGCAAGCGGTCGATCTATGAGATCAAGCGTCCCGACCTCTTGGAGGTGATCGCCAAGATCGAGAAGCGCAGGGCGCTCTCCGTCGCCGAGAAAGTCAGGACGTGGTTCAACCAACTGTTCCGCTACGCGCTGGTGATCGTGCCGGGCCTGGAGCAGAACCCCGCCTCCGATCTCGATGTGGTGGCGCTGCCGCTGCCACCCGTCAACCACAACCCGTTCCTGCGCATGGCCGAGCTGCCGAAGCTGTTGCAGCGGCTGCGCAGCTATCGCGGCAGGCGGCAGACCCAGCTCGGGCTGCGGCTATTGCTGCTGACCGGCGTGCGAACCGGCGAGCTGCGACAGGCGATGCCGGATCAATTCGATCTGGACCGTGGGTTGTGGATCATCCCGGCCGACGTCGTGAAGCAACTCCAGTTGGATATGCGCAAGAAGCGGCAGCAGCCGAAGGACATCCCGCCCTACATCGTGCCGCTGTCGATTCAGGCCATGGAGATCGTCCGGCACCTGCTGGATGAGTTCAAGCCGGCCCAGCGCTACCTGTTCCGGCACGACAGCGACTTGAAGAAGCGCATCAGCGAGAACACGCTCAATGGTGCGCTCAAACGCATGGGCTATCAGGAACGCCTGACCGGACACGGTATCCGCGGCACGATGTCCACTGCGCTCAACGAGATCGGCTACCCGAAGGTCTGGGTGGATGCACAGCTCTCGCATGTCGATCCCAACAAGGTCAGCGCGACCTACAACCATGCCGAGTACGTGGAGCAGCGTCGCCGCATGATGCAGGACTGGGCCGATCGGCTCGACCTCTTCGAGCAGAACCAGGTCGAGGCGGCCAGCATGCCGCTCACCGTGCATCTGGAAGGCGTGCCCGCATTCCCGAGTGAGCAAACCGAAAGCGCCCCCTCTACGCCGATTGCCGCTTCGCCAATCCTGCTCGTGACGAAGCCGGGTGACGCCATGCCGTTGGTTTCTGCCGCCGCACATCGGCTGCCGGCGGTTCCGCCCCCTCGATCGGCCGCGCCGCTGGTGCCTTCGGACATTCAGCGCGAGAGGATGGAGCTGTTCGATGTCTTCGAAGCGCCGCACAACCTTTCCGTCGCTGCGTTTGCCAAGATGGCGGGCAAATCCCGCAGGTGGATCAGTTACGAGATCAAGGCGGGCAACTTGCTGGCGTTGAACGTAGGCAACCGCGGCCAGCGCGTGCCGGACTGGCACCTCGACCCACTCAAGCACGAGCTGATCCAGTCCGTCCTGAAGCTGACCAGGGGTGCGGACCCTTGGCAGATCTACCATGCACTGCTGCAACCGCGCTCGATGCTGCGGGGGCGTTCGGCACTGGAGGGCGTGACGGCCAGCAATCTCGACAAGCTCGTCATGGCAGTGAGCACAGCCGTGAAGGAAAGCGAATGGACCCCGCTGCGAGTCGGGGTCGCCTAGCAGCAGGAATGCGGGATCGTGGCGAAACCGCGATCCCCGCGCGTCTGTCAGGACACCAAGCGCGCGCGGCGGGCGAATCTTGCCTGGGTGTCCGACAAGGTAGCGTTGCGACGGAGCAGGTAAGCCATCACGATCGTTGGTGCGCCGGCCAGCGGCCGCACGGCGATGCCTCGGCGTAGGTAGCTCGCCAGTCTCGCGGCAGGTGCAATGGAAATCCCGTACCCGGCGGCAACCAGCGTCATCGCCACATCGAATGTCTCCACCGTTTGCTCTCGCTCCTGCAGCGCGTTCTCGAACACGCGCTGTACGGTCATGCGCCATGGTTCATCGGCCGTGGACTGCGCGCAGATCAAGGGCTGCTTGAGCACTTCCTGGCACGGCACTTCACGGTAGGCCAGCAGGTGAGAGCGCTTGGCCACGGCGACCGCCAGCGTGCCATGCCACAGCGGCTCGCATAGCCAGCCAGGCCACTGCCGGGCAACCGCAGACAAAGCGAAGTCGAAGCCGTCGCCCGGCAGCTCCGCGCCTCGACCGGGATCTGTCCACCCGGCCAGGACGGCATGGGTCTCCGGCTCTTCGGCACGCTGCAGGGCGAGCACGTCGGCGAGCTGGGGAGGCACCCATTCGCCGAGGACGGCCATGCGAATTTCGGCGGTGATGTCACTCGATTCCACGTCCAGCTCCCCCAGGCGGTGAACTCGTGGCAACTGATCTCGAAGCCGTTGGATGAGTTAAGTTTAACGTGGTTTAAATCGTGACCGTGTTCGACGCTCTTGGCAATGCCAAAGCGTTCGATCCAAAGGGGCCGCCCCACCGGCACCACTACCTACGAAGCGGAACCAGCCATCGCGTTTGGGGCTGCCGTGCGGGAAGAAAGAACCAACCAGGGCATCGCTCAGGAAACGCTGGCCCACATGGCCGGCATCGAACGGTCGCACATGGGCAAGATCGAGCGCGGCGAGCATGTCCCCACGCTCCCTCTCATCCTCAAGATTGCCCGTGCGCTGAAATGCAGTTCCGCCCACTTGATGACTCTGACCGAAGCCAAGCTGGCGGAGTCGGCCCCATCCGCAGATTGAAGCCGGCCCGCACAGCGGTCGCATGCCTACGCCTGATCGTCGTCCTTGCCCCCAAGGGCTGAATCTTCGCGCTTTGCGGCCTCGTTGAGGAGCCGCAGGTATGGGTTGTCTGGCGGCGTCTCCTGGAACAGCGTATCCGGGCTGACGAGCAGGTAGCCGTGCAGCCGGCGCGACTTGCGCGGCCCCGTGACTTCGCAGGTCCAGATGTTCAGCCCGCTCGGCTGCTTGCGGTGCTGTCCCAACTTCTCGAAGCGCTTCTGCACCCACTGCCACCCCTCCAGCTTCTCCTGCTTGGCCAGCGCGGCGACTTGAAGGTACTCCTGCGCGTAGCGCTGGAACACGCCGGGGCTGACGAGGTAGGTCGTACCGGCGACGGTATGCACCAGGGCCTTGGCGTCGTTGATGATGAGCTTGCGCGTCTGGATGCTCTGACGCAGCCAGGCCATGAAGTGCGCCCCGGAGGGCTCCGCGCGATCCTGGGAAGACGCGAGGCTCATCTGCGGCGGGAGCATGGTCGAAGGGGCCGGCTCGGGCTCGGCAACAGGGGAACTCGGGATCTCCGGTGTCGCGGGTGGAGCGGTGTCGCCCAGCAGGTCGAGTAGCGCGGCCACGCCGGTATCCGTGGCTGTGGATGCGATCGGCGCCGTGCTCGCGGATGCAGCTTCGATGCCTTCGGCGCGCGGCCCATCGGCCACCGTTGTCGCCTGCGGCGTCGGCTCCGCCTGTTCCTCTTCGACCTGCACACGGCCTGCGAACGGCGCCGGCCGGTCGGCGGCATCCCAGATCATCGCCGGCGAGAGTTTCAGGAAGGTGAAGGCGTGCGACCAGCCGGCGTCGCTGGTGACGGTAGCCTTCCAGATCGCCTTGCCATCCGGCGTCGGTTGCACGATGCCGTGATCCTGCAGCACGTTGAACACCGCCGTGTTGCTCGCCGGGATGCCGTCGATGCCCTGCGACAGCAGATGGGCGCGCAGCTTGTCGGAGACGGTCTTGCTCACCAGCCACAAGGCGTCTTGTGTCAGCCAGCCGTCCGCCGGGCCGGCCTGGTTCAACTTGAACGCTCCCTTGAGCAGGTAGCGCAAGCCGTCGAGCAATTTGCGTTGCAGCGCATGCTTGGGCGCCGCCAGCGCCTTGCTGGGATCGCCGCCGAGTTCCTGGGCGACCGATGCCTGGTCGGCCTGCACGACCAGCTCGCCGAGCGTGCCGGCATGCTCGTACTGGCCGGCCAGCACGTACAGCAGCGCGGCCCAGAGGTCGGGATAGCCGCTGAGCCAGTCGAAGATGTCCCGATCGAGAAGGCGCGCGTAGAGCAGCCCGGTGGCGGCGCTGTGCAGGCGGTACTCGCGCTCCTTTCGGTAACGGAAGCGGTAGGGCTTTCGCAGCGGGCCGTGCCAGGGATGCCAGACGCTGCCGTCGGCATGTTCGACGTGCAGATCGACCGCAATCTTGCCGATGTCGTGCAGCAGGGCCGCGTAGGCCGTGCCTGCGGTCCAGGCTTCGGCCTGGGCCGCCTGTGCCTCCGGCGTGACGCCCGCAGGCAGCAGGTATGACTGCCGCAGCTTCAGCGCATAGGCGACGATCTCCAGGCCGTGGTCCAGCATGCCGCCCGGATAGGCGTGGTGGTGGTTCTCGGAGGCCGGGAACTGCTGGACCAGCTCGGCGTAGCGCTCCAGTGGGGCGAGGTAGAGCGTGGCGAACTGCCGGCGCGAGAGCGAGGTGCGCTGCCAGATGTGTTCCAGCAGTTTCTGCCGGCGCGGCGTGGCCAGCAGCGATGCGGCCGACTCCGGCCGCGTCAACCCTTTCGGAGTTTCGATGGCGGAGGTGGGCGGTGTGCCGGCGGTGGGTGGCACCCGTTTGCGCTGGAACAGCGAGAGCATGGCGAACCCCGGATGACGGGCTGCTCGGGGCGCCTTTTGGCCTTTTCAGGATAGGGCCTTTCCCCTTGGCGCCCTTCCTTTGCCCCTTCCCAGCCCTTTGGCCTTTGTCGGAAGCCTTTGGGTATAGGGCCGCTGCTTCGCGGCTGCCACGATGAATGCGGCATGGGGCAACCCCGGCAAGTGGGGCGCTGCGGGACGTTCGTCAGCTCTGGCCCAAGCCGGTGTCGAGGGCGGCGGATTGCGCTGCGAAGTCGTCGGGACGGCGCTTGCGGAAGGTTTCGAGATTGGCGAGCTTCCAGCGCAGTGCCGGCAGTTGCGCGGCGTGCCGGCACTGCACCAGCGACCAGTCCGGTTCTGCGCGCGCCAGCCCGCTCAGAAACTGCCTGTGCGCGGTGCTCAGTCGCTGTGGCAGCTCGCGCCGCATCCTGGCGCGAGCGTCGAGCAGTGTCTCCAGGGAGCAGTCCACTTCGGTCATGCCGACAAAGGCCCTCTCGTACTCGCCGGCGATGTCCTTGTCGTTGCCGAACAGCACTTCGTGGGGCGGCCGGTTGTGGCCCGCCAGATAGATCACGAAGCACTCGACCATGCCGTCGCTGATGTCGCCCGATTCGTAGAGCTGCCACACGTCGAATAGGTCGCGGGGGTGCTGCCGATCCAGCGCAGCCACCAGCTTGCTGGCGTACAGCTCGTCCGGTGCCAGAACCGGCAGCTCGAACTCGACGCCGAACAGATCGCTGGTCTTGGCACTCAGCGGCCGCCGCTCCACGGGCAGCACGCTGCCTCGGAACACGACGTTGACCTCGATCTTCACCTGGTTGGCGTCGTTCTCGACGATCAGCTTGGTGTCCCCCAGATCCTTGGCGCGAACCAGGCGTGTCTGCACGCCCAGTGGTGCAACGCGCGTGGCGATGGCGGCCAGCTCCTGGTTGATGGCTTGCAGCGCTTCGTCGCGCGGCGTCTGCCACGGGAGGTACACCACGTCGATGTCCACCGACAGGCGCGGCATGTCCCGCACGAAGAGGTTGATGGCCGTGCCGCCCTTCATGGCGAAGATGTCGTTGGCGAACACGTCGGGCGCGACGGCCAGCAGCAGGCGAACGGTGTCCGCGTAGGTCTTATCCATGAGGTCTCAGGCTCAGCAAGGTGCCGTCATCGAGCCGGCTCATCCAGCGCGTGTTGCTGCCGGTGCGAACCGGGTACTGCTCCAGCAGGGCATCGACATCCACGAGGCTGGTCTCGCGCGCCCAGGTGAGGAACAGGCGCACGGCCTTCACGCTGGTGCAGCAGGACAGCAGTTGTCCGAGCAAGTCCTTGCGGGGGGAACGCAGTCCATCAAAGAGGTTGCGGGCCTCTTCGAGGCTCTGCTTGACGCCGGCTTCGTACAGCAGTTCCAGAACGGCACGCTCGGAGGCAGCCACCCGCAGATCCTCGGGCAGGCCAGGCGGCGTGGTCAGGGTCTTGCTGGCCAGCGCCGTGTCCGGCCAGTCGAACAGGCGGGCGTGGACGTAGCGGGCCGGAAAGCGCGAGGTGAACCAGGCTGGCAACGCGAAACGACCGTCGCCCCACAGCACCAGCGTCTCCCGGCTGCCCAGGTTGTGCCGCACGCCCTGCAGGGCCAGGGCGCTCTTGCCGCCGACGTGCAGGCCGGGCACGCGCTGTTGCAGGAACTTCAGCGCACCGTAGACCCCGAACTCATCGTTCGGGAAGGCATAGACGCCATGGGCCAGGCGCACGAGCCACCCGCCGTCGGCATAGTGGGCGGCGAGCTGGGGCGACACCCCGAACTGGCTCAGGGTGGCAAGGTCGAACGGCGCCCCGCGGGGGAGTCCCGCCTGCAGCCGCTTGATTACCTGGTGCCTAGAATTTCCATCCATGCTGTAAAAATAGCACGGAATCAAATCAGCCTCTAGAGCTATCGCAAGAACGTGCAGGGAAAGTAGCATAACGTTTGATTTATAGTGCAGAATCTAATCGACCTGCGACCGCTCTGCCAGCCGCAACCCGGCCTCCTGATCGCGGTCTATGCTGGAGGGCAAGCCCCAACCGGCCGCTCTTGAGGTGAGGCACCACTGAAACCGAGGCACATGAGCATGACCACCAACACGCACAACGGGCGCTGGAGCCACCGGCTGGGCCGGGGGGCTGGCCGTGCCTGGCGTGGATACCTGCGCCGCGAGCAGCGTGTCGCCGGTTGGCTGGTGACGCGCGGGGTGCCCGCGAGCGCGGCGACGGCGGTGCTCTGGATCGTGAAGCTGGCCGTGCTTGGTGTGCTGCTCTACTCCGCGTTCTGGCTGGCGCTGCTGCTGGCCTTTGCAGGGATCGCTGCCTGGATGGTACGCAACGTCGATGCCGACGAAAGCAGTGATGATGACGAGCCTCAATGGCGAAACGGCCTGGACGGATACGGTCTCTACCGGGGCGAGGTACGCATTGACGGCGGCAGCGCGGACGACGAGTAGCTCGCCACTCTCGGCGCTACTTCGCCTTCGCTGCTTTGATTGCAAGGTCAGCGCCTTTGCCTCCCGCAGATTTGGCGCCATCGGTGGCTGCTGAGAGCATCTGCGAAATGTTGCCTACGCGGACACCAACCCACGCGAGCGCAGCTACCCAGAAACCCGGTAGCACGATGAACATCATCGCCATGACGAAGTTAAGGAGCATGTCGCCAAAGGCGTTGTTCAAACCGATCAACGGATCGAAGTTCGTGTGCGGCCTGTCCGCGCCAAACCCCCAGCCGTAGAGCGCGTCCAGGATCGTGCTGTCGATCCAGCGCGCGAGCTGGAACCAGAAGTCCACGAAGAACAGCGCGAACTGGACGCAGCTCACCGTCACCACCGTCTTCAGGTCGTAGGTGCCGATCAGCAGCACCAGCGGGATGCAGATGACGAGCGCCATCTTGAGCATCGTCAGCACCATCGGCAGCGCCTGGCGCACCACGTCCATCGCGGGAAAGAAGGCCAGCGAGCCGACGGTCAACCCCAGGTCGCTTGCGCCGCGCGTGACAACGTTCGGCAGCGTCTTGTCGATCTGGCCACCGTAGTCGGTGTAGACGGCGCCCTGGTTCATCTTCTGCTGTCGCGGTGAGACCACGGCGCGGATCACCGAGTCATTGACCTCGCTCTGCGACAGGAAGCCCGCCCAGCGCCCGATGCGGGTCAGTAGGTCCGGGTCGACCTGTGCCAGCAGCCGGCTGCGCAGTCCCTGGCCGCCATCGGCCCACCACTGCCGGCAGGACGGATAGCCGCCGCCGCTGTCCACCTGTGCCAACCCTGCATCGCGGGTCGCGTCGTAGGGCCAGGCCGTGCGTGGGGTCTTGGCGCGATAGGTGTCATAGAAGCCGGGCGTGTCGAGGAAGTAACTCGACCCGATCCAGGTGACGTCGTTCATTTGCTCGTCGGAGAGCGTCGGCCGGTTCATGAACAGCTTGGCGCGCGACGGCCCGTAGCAGTCGTGCGTGAAGTCGGCGACCTCCTGTGCCAGCACCGGATCGTCGATGCGCGTGGCATCCACATCCATGCGAATCTGACGCAGGTCCGTGCCGCAGGGAATCGCCGCCACCGCGGAGCCCGTCACGGCTTTCGACAGCGCGTGCATGAAGAACCACCACACCGGCACCAGCGCGCTCTGGTCGTTGAGCGCCGTGTAGACGTTGGACCAGCCCGTGTCGTTGGGCAGCGGGACACTGACCTGGCATTGCGCGGAGCGCGTGGTGTCGAACCTGATCGTGGCGAGATCCACCGGGATGAACGGGATGCCGGCGAACATGATGACCACGATCGCCACCCACACCCGGTTCTCGATGCGCATCGACGACAGCACGCCCTTGTTGCCCTCGTCCGCACCTTCGCTGCGGGCCTTGAGCCATTCCTGGATCACGATGGCCACGAACGGCAGCGCGAACACGCCGCTGGCCACGAGGATGCTCCAGATGCCGTTGTTGACCACCCAAGCCACCAGGGTCAGGTAATACTCCAAGTAGTCCGTGGTGTAGAGCGTCATGCCTGCCTCCCGGTCTCAGCCGTGCCGCAGCAGCTGGCTGGCTTCCAGCGCGACCACGGCGATGACGGCCGCGATCTCCGTGCGCAGCAGGCGCTGATGCGTCTCGCGGGACGGCTCCCGCCGCAACAGGCGCCGACGCATCCACCACCAGCCGTAAGCCGTCGCTCCGTAGAGGCACAGACGCCACACGAAGAAGTGGCCGGCGTGCGCCTGCAGCCAGTGCTGCCAGCCCTCGACGCCGCCGACCACGTGGATGCCGGCGATGTTCACCGCCACCGCGGCGGCGACCACCAGCAAGGTCCACAGCAGCGCCACGCCGACGCGGCGGTTGAACAGCCATGGCAGCCGCAGCCAGGCGAGCCGGCTCATGGCGTACCGCTCCGCGGCTTCTGGACTTCCCGCAGACGGTCGCGCGTGGTGTCGCCCTCGAAGACGCCGCGCGAGCCGGCAGCGCGGGTACTGTGGCGCTGGATGATCGCCATCGCCGAGTTGCCGGCCAGCGTGCGGCGCAGCTCCAGCTCGGTCTTGAGGTTGTTGATCTCCTGCTCCAGCGCGCTGTTCTCCTGGTCCACCGCCTGCACGGCGAGCTCGTTGGCGGCGACGTTCGGCTCCTTCTTGCCGGTCAGCAACGTGCGTTGCAGCAGCAGGGCCTTCTCCAGCACGCTGGACAGCGCAGCCTCGGACGCGAGGCGCCGGCCCAGCACGTCCTGGTCGGGCTCGTCACGCAGGGCCTCGATCACGCCGCGGGTGATCGGCAGCGAGCTGCTGCCGGCCGCGTCGAGATTGGCCAGTGTCGTCGGCCGGGCGCCCGTCACCAGTTCCTGCAACACCTGCAGCTTGGTCTCGTACTCTTCCTGGATCACTGGCGTGAGCCCGACGCCAGGCGTGGTCTGGGTCTTCGTGCAGTTTTCGCAGGTGCGTTGCTCGCGTTCGCCCAGCACGCGGTTCGCAAAGGCCGCGGCCGCGCCAGGCGACGACCAGGTCTGGCAGGTCAGGCGGTTGCCGCAGGCGCTGCGCGCGATCGACGAGGTATCGGTGGCGCTGCGCCCGTTGAGCAGGTTGTAGCCCGCTCGCGTCACGTCGCCGACCACCTTGATCGAACTCTGGCCGGAGCCGCCCGCGTTGCCGCCGCCGACCCAGGGCACGCCGTTGTTCCCCTTGTTGGACTCGGCCTGCTCGATGGCGGAGACGGCATCGGTGCTGCTGACCGCATCCCGCAGCGCCATCCCTTCGGCGAGTTGGTCCCAGCCGGCCTGGCCGCCGGCCATGTCCGCCATGCGATTGGCGATGGCCCGGCAGGTCATCTTCGAGCGGTCGAAATCCAGGCGCGCCTGGAGGATGCCGTTGGTGAGCAGGTTGTACAGGCCCGGGTCGGCGCGCTGGATGATGAGCGCCGGGAGTGACGCCACCGCGGCAGTGGCGTTCTGGATCACGTTGCTCATGATCGTCTGGAAGCCGTTGGTGATGCCGTTGAGCTGGTTCTGCAGCGTCGTGGTGATGCTCATGTCGCCGCAGATCAGGTTGCTGTTCCAGCCGACGCCGACGCCGATGCTCTGCATGTTGCCGGCACCACCCATCGACACGGCCCGGCCGCCGCCGATGCTGTAGAGCACGTCGTCGCCGATCACGCTGCCGCTGACGTTCACGCCATTGGGGTCGATGCGGGTCTGCGCCCAGGCGACGCCGACGACCAGCGTGATGGCCGCCACGAGCAGCGTGGCCCGCAGGGGCGACTTCGCGCGGTGCAGGAAGTCAGGGAGGGAGGCGTTCATCGTGGGTTCCTCACATGAAATCGACGCTGCCGAGGAAGACCTGGCCACGGCGCCGGCAGCAGGAGTACGGCCGCCACAAGGCCCAGGCGTAGTCGCCCTGCTGGGCCTGCACGCGGGTGCGGCTGTGCGGGAAGACCACGCAACTGTTCGAGAGCGTGGGCGTCAGCTCCTGCCACTTGCCCGTCGAGGCGTCGGTCTCCATCAGCGCGCCGGCCGGCCAGTAGCCGTCGCGGGCGTTGGCCAGCAGGGGCTGATACACGTGAATCTGGTTGCGGCGCGTCACGATGTCGCCCGCGCGCTGCGCGACCACGGCGCCGCTCTTGTGGTCGTCGGTCTGGTGCAGGAAGCCACCGCGGGGATACACGTTGCCCCAGAGGTTCAGGCCGGTGCGCGTACCGATTTCGCGCCGGCCGGGGATGAGCGCTTCGGGGTAGAACGCTTCCGGGATGTTGTAGCGCCAGGCGATCGTGTCGAGCGTGCTCAGCAGATACGGCATGAAGGCCGTGCCAGCGCCTTCGCAGGTGTAGCCGGAGGCGCTGGCGAACTGGCTGAACACCAGCCCGGCCGGATGGCCGATGACATCGGCGTTCTTGAACTTGGCGAGGTTGTTCTCGTTGTCGTGATTGGTCGTGCCGTCACCGCCAGCCTTGGCGGTCGGGTTGGGCATGCTCATCGCCCTGACTTCCTGCCACGGGTTTTCTCCGGTGTTCGAGTAGCTCGACACCACCGCATCGGGGACGTAGTGGCGCACCTTGACGGAGGTGCGAACCGAGCAGCCGAAGGGCGTGCAGTACAGCCAGTAGCAGATTCCGACCACGCGGTATTCGAGGCAGTCGGGGGACAGCGCCGACGAGACGATGGTGGCGGTGTCCAGGGCGAACGTCGACGTGGCCGCGCTCAGCAGCAGCGAGGCGGCGGTGGCGCGCAGGCGCCGGCGTGCCAGCAGGAGGCTCATGGCTGCGTGCTCCGGTAGGCGTTGATGCGCGCGACGGCGCGGGCCACGTCGGGCTCGCCGTAGACCACGTAGCGTCGATCGACCACCACGGCGGGAATCTTGGCGATGCCCAGTCCCCAGGCATCCGCGACACCTTGATAGGCGTGGCCGATGCGGCGCTGCAGCGCCTCGCCGCCGTCATGCAACCGCTGCCGCACCACGGCTGCGGCCTGTTGCGGGTCGGCCGGCAGGCGCGCGGCGAGTTCGACCTCGATGCGCGTGGCCTGGTCCAGCTCGATGATCCGCACGCCGGCCGGGGCCAGCACCGGATGACGGCTGTCGGTGACGACGAGCACATCGGCGGCCGCTGCGATGGGACCGAGCAGCGCGGCGCACAGTCCAGCGGCCAGCCGGGCGGCCAGGGGGCGCCGCGAGGCGGCAGGAAGGTTGAGGGAATGAGCCGGCATGTCGCGCCTCCGCGGAGTCGATGCAGACTCGTAGTCGAGCGCAACGCAGATCAGGGGACGACAAAGAAACCGAAACCGGTCAGTCCCGATTCTCTGCGGGCCGGCGAAAGGAAACGGGAGCAAAGGGCTCCCGTGGTGATGACATGAATGCGCGTCGGCTGGTGCTGCTACAACAAGCCGGCTTCGGCGAACGAGTACGGGCTGCCCTTGCCGACGATGAAGTGGTCCAGCACCCGGACATCGACGGTGGCCAGGGCGCTCTTCAGCCGCTCGGTGATCGCACGATCAGCGGCCGAGGGCTCGGTGTTCCCCGAGGGGTGCTGATGCGCCAGGATCAGCGCCGAAGCGTTGAGCGCCAGCGCACGCTGGACCACCACCCTCGGATACACCGAAGTCTGGTCGACCGTGCCCTTGAACAGCGGCTCGAAGGCGAGCACCTGGTGCTGGTTGTCGAGAAACACGACGGCGAAGATTTCGTTCGGCTCCGCGACCAGTTTCAGGCGCAGGTAGTCGCGCACGGCGGCGGGACTGCCCAGCGCCGGACCGGCCTTGAACACGCGGTTCTCCAGCAGGGTGATGGCCTGCCGGATGATCCAGTCTTCGTGCTGGGCGGCGATCAGGGTGAGCGACTCCGGGCGGGAGTCGGCGATGACGAGAGACATGGCGAACCTCCAATGGATGAGATCGGAGGGCGCCTGCCCCTGGAGGGCAAACCCTCCTGGGGACGATGGGGATGGAACAGGTGACGAGCGGGCATCCACCACCGCGGATGCGGTGGCTGTTCGCGTCAAGGGATGCGATGCGAACGGGTTTCGATCAACGCGGACGAGCCGCGCCGCAGCCTTGAAGATCGATGGCTACCTGGGCATGTCACCGGCAACGCCGGCGGGCATGTCTGGGGAATGGGCAGGTTCGGCTGCGGTCGTGTTGCCGGCGGCGAGCAGGTCGATGGCCGACAGCAAGGCATCGCCTTCGACGGGACCGTGCAGCAGGAGGGTCTTGCCGGACTCGCGGTCGCGCAGTTGCAGGGCCGGCGTGGCCGCGATGCCCTGCTGTGCGGCTTCCACCGCCTGGGCACGGATGACCGCATCGGGGCGCTCGCTGTCGAGACAAGCCTGCATGGCTGGCGTGAGGTCGGGATAGCGCAGGCCCTCCGGCAGGCCCTGGCCGTCGCCGCGGGTGTACGCGTAGAGCCACGCCACGGCCTGCCAGAACGTGGCATGTCCGCCCGTCTCTCCCGCGCACTCGGCCAGGCGTGCCTCGGCAGTCGCGGCCGGCTCGTGCATGGACAGCGGCAGGTGGTGCCACTGCCAGTTCACCTCGGGATGGGCGTCGATCCAGCGCTTGAGCGCGGGGAAGTAGGCCCGGCAGTACGGACACTCCAGGTCGGCGTACCCGACCACCGTGAAGCGCGCATCGGCACGGCCATACAGCCAGGGCGGGCCGGCCGGTTTCGGCGCTTCGGACCCGGCGGCGGCCAGGGGCATCGACTCGGTTGCCGGATGCGGCGCGCGCAGCAGCATCCACGAGGCCATCGCAATCGTCGCCACGATCAGTAGACCGATCCAGGGATGACGGCGGGCGAATGAAGGCAGGCGCATCGTGTCGCTCCCGTCAGGCCAGCGTGTCCAGCGCCAGGGGTTCGATGCCCCTCGCACGGTCGATCTTCTCGGCCACGCGGAAGGCGGCATCCAGCTCGCTGATGCCGTGCTGCTGCATCAACTGGAAGCGTTCGGCCTTCTCCTCGGGCTCGGTCATCGCCATCGCCAGGTAGAGGCTGGGCGGCACGGCGCGGAACAGCACTTCCATCGACTTGGACAGAATGACGCCCTCGCTGAACTTGCCGGCCTCCTTGCGGGCCGAGAGCATCAGCGCCTTCTGCGAAGCGTTGAGTTCGCGGAAGCGCGCGATCTTCTCGACTTCATCGGGTGGCATCGACAGGCAGATCCACCACTCGATCATGTTGAGCATGGGCTCGGCCGCTTTCGGCAAGTCGTCCAGGTTCTGCGTGGCGAGCCAGAACCAGGCGCCGAGCTTGCGCCACATCTTGGTGATCTTGACCACGTAGGGCGCGAGCAGCGGGTTCTTCGTGATGATGTGGCCTTCGTCCGTCACGTTGATGATCGGGCGGCCCAGGAACTGGTCGCGCTCGGCGATGTTGTTGACGGTGTTGATGAGCGAGATGTAGGCAATCGAGAGTTGGGCGTTGTAGCCCTCGCGCGCGAAGGTGGCGAGATCCACGATGGTGATGTCCGCCTCGGGCCACGGCGTGCCGGACCGGTCGAACATCTCGCCGTCCACGCCCTGGCAGAACATATCCATGGCGTCGGCCATCTCCAGCAGCCGTGCGCGCCGCATCTCCGGCAGCGTGGCGTCGCGGGCGCGCTCGCGCAGCGCGTCGCGCACATCGCGCGTGAGCACCGTGCGTCTATCCGCCACGCAATGCTGGGCCGCATCAAGAATGCACTGGCGGATCAGGCTGCGGTCGGCGCGCGTCATGCGCGCTTCTTCCTTGTCCTCGCCGCCGGTGATCATCAGTCGTGCAGTGATCTCCAGCTCGCCGAGCACATCGCGCTGCTCATCGCCTTCCACGGCCATGCCGGCATCGGTCTGGTCTTCGTCGAGCGCATCGGCGTCCAGCGTCTGTACCTGGCTCGGCGTATCGACCAGGCGCCAGGCGTCGGCGAACGGCGCCAGACTGACGCCCGCGCCCGGCGCGAGCTTCACCCGATGCACGGTGAGGCCCAGCCGTGCCGCGAAGTCGCCGAACAGCCCGAAGCTGTTGCCCGCCTCGACGATGAACAGACGCGGCCGGTAGATCGCCGTCACCTGATTCAGGATGTTGTTGAGCGTCGCGCTCTTGCCCGAACCCGTGGGGCCGAACAGGAACAGATGCGCGTTCATCTGCCGGTCGAGGCGGTTCAACGGATCGAAGGTGATCGGACCGCCGCCGCGGTTGAAGAACGTGATGCCCGGATGCCCCGTGCCCTGGCTGCGGCCCCAGACCGGCGCCAGGTTCGCCGCATGTTGCGCGAACATGAGCTGGGTGTACCACTGGCGCTTGTCGGCAGCCGGATCGAACACGCACGGCAGCCAGCGCAGATAGCTGTTCAGCGGCGCCACCTCGTCCTCTTCGCGTACCGGTTGCAGACCGGCGTTGAGCATCACGTTGACGAGCTGCAGGCCGCGCGCATCGAGCTGGACCTGGTCGCGGCCGCGCAGATAGAACGCCAGCGCGCCGCGGTAGAGCTTGTGCGCGCTGCCGATCAGGCCGCGCGCCTGCTGCACGTCCTGGCGGGTCTGCTCCGAGGCCAGGGTTTCGCCGACGGCCTTCCTGGCGAGGTGGTTGAGGTGCGCCTCCAGCACGTCCTGGGGCGTGGCGACCAGCGTCAGGCACATCACCGTATCCTCGGGCATCTGGTCGAACAGCGCGTTCATGGCATCGCCGCCTTTGCGCGTCTCGCCCGTCAGATGGCCCGTCACGGGTGGCGTGCGCAGGCGATCCATCACGATCACCCGATGCGGCATGCCGTCGAAGAACCACAGGCCGTTGGGCACGTCCGAACGGGGCGGGCCGAAGAACAGGCGCTGCGCGAAGTCGGTGCCGCTGGCGAGTTCGATCTCACCTTCCTCCCGTTCTTCCGGGTAGCGGGTCAGCGCGTAGAAGCGTTCCCGATCTTCGGCAGTGGCGCCGAGCAGGGTCGGATTCGGGTTGAACCAGCGCAGCAGCCAGGCGTGGATGTCCGCCGCGCCGAGACGTCGGGCTCTCACACCGGCATTGGCCAGCCCGCCGACGAGGCGGTCGCAGATCGTGGTCAGCGCCTGCTCGGGCGCCTGGCCGCGCCGTGGGGTCGGCGCCGCGGACGTGCGGCGGTAGACCACCATGCGCACGCGCCGGACTTGGCCGCGCCACGGCAGGCGCGTCACCGTGGTGTCCTCGAACAGGCCACCCGGCTTGGCGATGGCCCGCAGGTGATGGGCGAAGAAGCGCAGGTAGAAGTCGCTGAACGCGCTGCCCTGCGCACGCGGCTGCAGATAGTTCGCCAGGGAGCGCAGGTAGTTGTCCCAGTCGGCCTCGTCCTGGGCGTAGAGCTGCACCACCCAGGGGTTGTCGTCCAACTCGTCGAAGGAGTCCTGCAGGGCGTTCTCCAGCGCATCGCGCGCCTGCCATAGCCAGGCCATCTCGCGGCCCTCGGTGCCGACCGGCGCCAGCTCGAAGAAGGCCGCCACCGACTGGCCGTCTTCCAGCAACATGCACTTGGTGTCGGGCAGGTACTCGACCCAGGGCAGCAAGTCAGCGAACGACGGCGCGACGCCATAGAGCGCATCGTGGTCGGCCTGAGTGGCCGGCCTGCGCCGGCCCCGGCGGAGCGCGCTGCCCGGCTCGGCGACACCCTGTGCCGCCAGGGCCGTCACGTGCCGTGCCCAGGCATCATCGGCCGCATCCACGGCGGCAGCAGGCGATGCGCCGGGCTTGCGTGACCACGGCAGCGACCAGGCCATCAGTAGTCCTCCACGCGCTCGCCCGGCATCGCGTACTGCACGCGCTGGTAGAGCGGGAACACCGTGCTGTAGCCGGGCACCGGCACCGGGTCGGTGCCCGCCAGGTGCGGGAACACGTACATCACCAGGTCGGGGTTCGGCAGACGGTGGAACTGCCGGTAAATCTCGTTCTGCGCGGTACGGGTGTAGCGCGCCTGCACGCCGGGCGCCGCCTGCACATCGGCCTCGGCCAGCGGCCGGCGCAGGCCCTGGCGCGCATCGAGCAGTTGCCGCGCGGCCTGGCCGCCGCCCGCGCCGCCGCCGGTCTCCTGATGCCAGATGTCGAGCATGGTGCTGTCGCCGTGCGGCAGCAGCTTCTCCTTGCTGGTGGCGCAGCCTCCGAGCAGGCTGGCCGCCAGCAGCACGGCGGCCGCGTCAATCCAGATCCGAGGCATGAGTTTCTCCAGTGCGGTGGTGGACCCGACGCCCCTTGGCGTCGTAGTCGATGTCGAGCGGCTGCTCCAGATGCACGGCCACCCTGGCGCCGGGCTGCACGTAGACCGCCGCGAAGGCCTGGCCGTAGAGCTTGTTGACCCAATCGGCCATGTCGCGCACGCCGCCCGCGAGGATGCGGCCCATCGCTTCGTTGCCGCTGATGCCGACGGTGCCCAGCGAGCCGTTGCTGTTGGCGACCACGGCAACGCTGCCGTTGTCGGACTTGATGAGCGAGGCCGCGCCGGCGCCAGCCGCGGTGATGAGCGCCTGGCTGCCCAGGTACTGCTGGGCGTTGCTGCGCCGCTCGCCGCTGACGCAGGGAATGCCGTAGGGGTCGCTGATCCAGCCCAGGCCGCCTTGGATGCTGGCGCCGTTGTGACCCGAGTTGCCGCCGCTGCTACCGCCCTTGCTGCTGTCCTCCGGCACCGTGCGGATGGTGCCGTCCTGGAACACGAACGTGACCGAGCGGATTTGCCCGCGCACGCACGAGAGCGTCCAGTCGCCCGAGGCCGTGCCGCTGACCACGGCGCCGGCCACATCGGGAATGTCGATGCCGTTGGCGGTGAGGTTGTCCGGGCCGATCAGCACCTTGAACGGGTACGGGTCGTTGACGGTTCCATCGATCGGCACGCGCCCGATCAGCGCCGTCATGGCAATCGAGCCCATGAGTGTCGAGTTCGACGGCACAGTGTAGACCGCCTTCGTGGATGCGCCCACCGCGCGGCTGCCGACGTCGGCGACGGATTCCACTGCGGCCGACAGGCTTTTCTGGGCTGGCCCGAAGCTCAGGGGAAAGCTCGGCTCCTTGCTGCCGTTCTTGGCGTCGACCTTGGCATCGTCGGGCTCGACCCACTGCGTGCCACCGACGCCGCGGTCGAAGCGCTGGCCGTCACCCTCTTCCAGCCCCAGCCCGACGGGCAGGTCGGACGCGCCACCCTTGCCGGAAAGGCCGTCCAGTTGCCGCTGCAGATCCTGCAGCAGCCCCTGGGTCTGCTGCCTGTCGCTGGCCACCTGATTGCGCTCCTGCTCCAGGCGGTTGCGTTCGCCTTCCAGCGCGCTCTGGATGCGCTGGTCGATCGCGCTTTCCCGCGCACGCAGGCGCTCGTTCTCGGCCTTGTGCTGCTTGTTGTCGCCGAGCGCGCTCTGTAGCTCGGTGCGCAACTGCTTCACCTGGGCCACCAGCGTGGCGACGGTATCGCGCGGCGTGTCGCCGGCGATGCCCAGGGCTTTCATCTCCTCGGGCGTGAGCGTCGCGCCCTTGGGGGCGGGCTGGCCGCTGGGGGCGCCAGAGAACAGTTTGATGCCGACGAACACCAGCAGCAGCGCCATCGGGATCAGCAGCCACTTGAGCAGCGGATTACTTTTCATCGCGCGCTCCTCCGGTCGAGCCGGCCGCGGCGGCCGGCGGCAGGTTCACGGTGGCGTCGATCGGGCTCAGCGCCGGCAGCAGCGACTCGGCCAGGCCGTGGCCGCGCGTGACCAGGTAGAGCACCGTGGTGTCGGACGGGTTGCCGGCCGGCCCCAGGTTCGGATGCTGGAAGGTCGCCGCCACAAAGTTCCCCTGCAGGGCGCGCGGGTCGAGGTCGAGCCAGCGCGCCGAGGTATTGGTGAGACGCACGGCCGTCACCCACTGGTCTTCCAGGCGCCACGCGCCCAGCGCCCGCGCATGCACCGGCAACGTCGGCAGCAAGGTGTCCAGCGCGAGGTCGCGGCGCAGGTTTACGCGCCCGATGCCGGCGACCGGCTCGACGGTGCGCAGCGGCGCGTACAGGTTCTGTGCGGCATGGCGCGTCAGCACGACCGGTACCGGCGTTTCGCGCCGGGGAACGGGTTTGTCTGCGGGCACATCGGCCTGTTCGTCCGCGCCGCTTGCTGCACCGCCGCCGTAGCGCTTCGCGGGGGCTTCCGCTTCCACGATGCGCACCGGCTCCAGCGCCGCCTGGCCGTCCTTCGCCGGCTCGGCGGCGATGTCGAGCAGGATCAGCGCGCCGGATTCCACGTCCTGCAGTTGCAGCCGCGTGGGCGGAATCGGCCCGCTCGCCCGCAGGTAGATCGCGCCGCCCGCACTCTGCACGCGCAGGTGGTCGCCGACGCTGGCCGGCACGCCGACGCGCACATTGCGGTCGATGAAGACCACGCGCTCCTGGCCGACCACCAGCGGCACCGACAGCGGCAGCCGCTCCCAGCGCAGGATTTCCACGGCGTGGCTGGCCGGCACGAAACCGAGGATCAGCAGGACGCCGGCCAGGGCCGACAAGGCAACGGACTTCATGGGGAGTCTCCCTGCAGATGGCCGGGGGCGTTGGCGGGCGCGCCGGCCTGGGCCGGCGTCGGCGGCGTTTCGATGCGCTGGGGTGCGCTGGCGTAGCAGTCCAGCGCCAGGCCGAAGGGGTTGCGCTCGGGGTCGATGTCCAGCCGGACGACCTTGATGGGGTAGCGCACCAGGGCGCGCTTGACCTGCTCGGAGCCATAGTATTCGTCCGCGCTCACGTCGAGCGTGACGATCCAATCGCGGTCGGAAACCACCTTGACGCGCGTGGCCGGATCATCGCCGTAGCCGCGGCCGGGAATCTCGTAGATGCCGCGCACGCGCTGACGCAGCTCGCCACTGGCGCGCCGGTACTCGTAGTCCTGCTGCAGGAAGGCCCGGCAGCTCGGCGTCAGGTAGGCCGACAGCGCGCGTAGGTTGCGCGGGTAGTCTTCTTCGCCGTTCGTGGGCCAGCGCTGCACCTGCTGCCAGATGTAGAACGAGAAGGCATACACGCTCTCGGGCGGCACGTCCCACCACTTGCGCGTGCTGCCCGTGCGCAGGTCCGGCGGCACATGGATGGTCAGACTCTTCGGCGCACTCCACCAACCGAAGCCGAGCAGCAGCGCCACCACGAACAACGCGCCGGCCCCCAGACGCAACGTCTTCACGTGTGCCTGCAGGTGCGCAACCTCGTTCTTGAAACGGCTCATGGCGAACCTCGATCGGCGTTGCGCCGGGTCGTCCAGTAGCCCGAGCGGGTGATGAGGCGCTGCCCGCCCAGGAGCGCTGCCAGCGCCGGGTGCCGCAGGGCCAGCCGCCACTGGAGCTGTCGGTAGAGCCAGGTGTCGGGCCGGCCGCGCTTCTGTGCGCGCAGAAAACCACCGCCGACGAAGACGCCCAGCGCGATACCGGCGACGATCAGCGTCGGCACCATGGCGATGCTGTGCGTGAGCCAGGCCAGCGGCAGGCCGAGCGCGAACCCGGCTACGGCCGACAGGCCGGCGCAGAACCACAACTCGTCGGCGGTCAGCCCGCGCACGACCACCGGCTGGCGGTTCAGCCGGTGCGGTAGGAAGGTCACCAGCGTGTCGCGCGGGGTCTCCGAAGGGACGGCCATCGCTTGCCGCCCTTACAGCACGCCGGTGGCCTTGGTGAGCAGCCAGATGCCGACCACCAGCAGGATCGCGCCCACGGCGACCGTCAGGCCGAACTGGCCCCAGGTGGCGCGGCCGGTATGGATCTCCGAGTAGCGGGTGTAGGCGTGATAGCAGACACCGACGAACATCGAGGCGACCACGAGCAGCGCGATCAGCAGCACGATGTCGTAGCCGTAGTTCTGCAAAGTCTGCAGGATGCCGCTGCCTTGGCCGCGCGATGGGTCTTCCATGGTCGGCAGGCCCTGCGCGAAGGCCGACAGCGGCAGGCCCGCGAGCGCCAGCGGCAGCAGCGGAGCGGCGATGCGGGACGGAATGCGATGGGGTGTCGGAGGCATGTTCATGGCGTATGGCCCTTCGTGACGGTCAGGAGAGGAGGAAGAAGGTCAGCACCAGGTACATCGCCACGAAGCGCACGACGACGGCGAGGAACTGACGTTCACTGATGCGGTGCTCGGCCCAGCCGACGTAGGCGGTGCGCATGGCCCACACGCCCCACAGCAGCAACACGGCGAACACGAAAGCGAGCACCACGGCAGCGACGGCCGAAGGCGCAAAGCCGCCGTTGGCCTGGAAGGCGGCGACCTGATCGGCAGAGGGCGTCATGGCGACGGCTCCTCGTCGTCGGCGCGATCGCGGCGGACGTAGTCGCCGGCCAGCGGGACGGGATCGCGCGGCTGGGCGCGCTGGGGCACGAGGTAGTCCTGCAGGCCGGCGCGAACGCGCTTCAGGTCGGCACGCAGTCGGGCGTAGTCGAAGTGGTAGCGGGCGCGTTCCTGCGGAGCGGTATGGGCAGCGTGCTCGGCGAGGCGGTCGATCAGGTCGAGCTGGCGGGCGAGCGCGGCGAGCTGCTCACGCTCCGAGGCGAGGCTGTCGGCAGCGGCGGCAGGCGGCAGCGCCGAGAACGACACAGCCAACACCACGGCCAGCGCAGGCCATGCGGATGTGCGGCGGTTGGTCTGTCCCATCGTGCCATTCCCCGTTGAAGCGGATGGCCAGATGCTGTGGCGCGCTCTCGCTTTGCGCCGCAGGGAATGGGAACTACGGCATGACCGGATTTGTTGGTCGCGTTGGCCGACATTCGCGCAATGCCTGGTGGATTTCTTGTTGGCTAGCGCCTACCACCCTTTGGTAGAATTGAGCAAACTTGGCAATCCAAAGTCACGAAAGACCAAACCATATGGTTTTCAGATGAGTGAAGTCGAGAGCGAGATCCTCACGCTGGAGGAAGTTGCGGCCTACCTCAAAGCCGGCAAACGGACGGTCTATCGCCTTGCCCAGAAAGGAGAGATTCCGGCGTTCAAGCTTGGGGGAACCTGGCGCTTTCGCCGCTCGGAGCTGGATCGGTGGATCGCCGAAAGCATCAACAAGAAGAAGCCGGAGGCCGAGTGAGCGCGGACCATGCCAGCCGCCGAATCACGCTTGGGGAAGAACAAGGGGAGGATCGCCGTTGACGACACAGCAGCTTCTGACGCCGCACCAGAGCCAGTACTTTGCTTGGCTGCTGACCAGGCGTGCAGCAGGCGACTCGGTGGAGTCGCTGGCTTCGACCTTGGTCGATTCGCAGGTCGATCTGAATCCCCATCAGGTCGAGGCCGCGCTCTTCGCTTGCCGCAACCCCCTCTCACGCGGCGTGATCCTCGCCGACGAGGTTGGTCTGGGCAAGACCATCGAAGCCGGCTTGGTCATCTCCCAACGCTGGGCGGAACGGCGGCGGAAGGTGCTCATCATCGTTCCGGCGAACCTGCGCAAGCAATGGCATCAGGAGCTGCAGGACAAGTTCGGCCTGCAAGGGCTGATCCTCGAAGCCAAAAGCTACAACGCGATCCGCAAGCAGGAGCAGCGGAACCCGTTCCTGTTCGCCTCCGGTCCGATCATCTGTTCCTACCAGTTCGCGAAGGCCAAGGCTGACGATGTCAAGGGCATCGACTGGGACTTGGTCGTCCTCGACGAAGCGCATCGCCTGCGCAACGTCTACAAAACCAGCAACGTCATCGCCAAGACCCTCAAGGAGGCGCTGTCGCGCGTTCACTCCAAGGCGCTCCTGACCGCGACGCCGTTGCAGAACTCGCTGCTCGAACTCTATGGGCTGGTCAGCTTCATCGATGACCGGGTGTTCGGAGACCTTGATAGCTTCCGCTCGCAATTCACTGGCAGAGAGCAATCCTTCAGCAGCCTGCGTGACCGGCTGGCCCCCATCTGCAAGCGCACCCTGCGCAAACAGGTTCAGCCCTACGTGTCGTACACAGCGCGCAAGGCCATCGTCGAGGAGTTCACGCCGTCGAGCGAAGAGCAGGAACTTTCCAGGCTCGTCGCCGATTACCTGCGCCGCCCCAACCTCAAGGCCCTGCCCGAGGGGCAGCGACAACTGATTTCGCTCGTGCTGTGGAAGCTGCTCGCCTCCAGCACGCACGCGATTGCGGGTGCGTTGGAGACGATGGCCAAGCGTCTCCAGGGTGTGCTGAATGAAACTCCCGTGGTTGCCGATCTCGCCGAAGAACTGGACGAGGACTACGAGTCGCTCGACGAGACCGCCGAAGAATGGGAAGACCAGGAGCAGGGAACAAAGGCAGCGAGCCGCGCCGAGCGTGATGCCATCGCGCAGGAGATCGAGGAGCTGCGCCACTTCAGAACGCTGGCAACCAACATCCGCGACAACGCCAAGGGCAAGGCGCTGCTCACCGCGCTGGATCGCGCCTTCGCCGAACTGGATCGGTTGGGCGCGGCCCGGAAGGCCATCATCTTCACCGAGTCCAAGCGCACGCAGGAATACCTCCTCAACTTGCTGGCCGACACGCCATACGGCGACGGCATCGTGCTCTTCAACGGCACCAATAGCGACCAGCGTGCGCAGGCGATCTACAGGGACTGGCTGAAGCGCCACGAAGGCACCGACCGCATCACCGGCTCCAAGACCGCCGACACCCGTGCGGCACTGGTCGAGCACTTCAAGGAGCGTGGCAAGGTCATGATTGCCACCGAGGCTGGAGCCGAAGGCATCAACCTCCAGTTCTGCTCGCTCGTCATCAACTACGACCTGCCGTGGAACCCGCAGCGCATCGAGCAGCGCATCGGGCGCTGCCACCGCTACGGTCAGAAGCACGACGTGGTGGTGGTCAACTTCGTCGACCGCAGCAATGAGGCCGATGCACGGGTGTATGAGCTGCTGTCGCAGAAGTTCCAGCTCTTCGAGGGCGTGTTTGGGGCTAGCGACGAAGTGTTGGGCGCCATCGGTTCGGGCGTCGATTTCGAGCGGCGTATCGCCGAGATCTACCAGAACTGCCGAGAGCCCGAGGAAATCAAGTCCAGCTTCGAGCAACTCCAGCTCGACCTCTCCGGCGAGATCAACGAGGCGATGGTCAAGACGCGCCAGGTATTGCTTGAGAACTTTGATGAGGAGGTGCAGGAGAAGCTGCGCATGCGGGCCGACGACAGCCGCAACGCGCGCAACCGCTTCGAGCGGATGCTGATGGACTTGACCCGCGCCGAACTGGTTCATTGCGCCGCGTTCGATGACGACGGCTTCGATCTCCGCCACATACCGACTGGAGTCGAGCACAGCGGCCTCACGGGCATCGAGCTGGGGCGCTACGAATTGCCCCGCCGCTCCGGCGACGCGCACCTATACCGCATCAATCATCCGCTGGCGCGATGGGGCATCGAGCAGGCCAAGGCTCGCGCACTCAACGGGGCTCGTCTCGTCTTCGACTACAACGCCTACGGTTCAAAGATCAGCACGCTTGAAGCCTGGCGCGGCAAAGCCGGATGGCTCACCGTGAAGCTGATCTCGGTCGAGACACTCGGCAACCAGGAGCAACATCTGCTGGTTGCCGCGGGCACGACCGATGGCGTCGTGCTCGCGGAAGAAGACCCGGAAAAACTGCTGCGCCTGCCCGCGACCACGCAGGCGGCCAGTCTGTTCAACGCCCCTGACGCCACCCTGCTGGCCGACGTGGAAGCCCGCAAGACCGCGCTCCTGCGCGACGTCAACGAGCGCAACCTCGGCTACTTCGAGCAGGAAGTCCAGAAGCTGGATGCCTGGGCGGACGACCTGAAGCTCGGTCTGGAGCAGGAGATCAAGGAGATCGACCGCGAGATCAAGGAGGTGCGCCGAACCGCCGCGACCTCGCCGAGGCTGGAAGAAAAACTGTCATGGCAGAAGAAGCAGCGCGAACTGGAAGGCAAGCGCAGCAAGCTGCGCCGCGAGCTGTTTGCCCGGCAGGACGAAGTTGAAGCGCAACGCAATGACTTGATCAGCCAGCTTGAAGTGCAACTCCAACAGCAGGTCGAGGAGCGCACGCTGTTCACTGTCGAGTGGGAGCTGGTCTGATGGCAACAGTTATCGCTCGCCCCCTCGAACTCGATCTGCTGTGCCAAAAACTTGATGCGGACTACGCGAACCGAATCACCGGGACGGGAAACACTCCAGAGTCTCGGCGTAGCAACTACCTGTCCAAGGCAATCGCGGCATTCGTCCTGCACGAAGACGCTGGCGCCAATCTGGATGAGGCCGTGGCCGCCAGCATCGATGGTGGCCAGGATCATGGTATCGATTCGGTGTTCGTTTCAACGGATCAAACGATCTGGCTGGTCCAGTCCAAGTACAAGGAGTCGGGTACCGGCGAGCCCGAACTCGGTGATGTATCCAAATTTCGGGATGGCGTAACCGACCTTCTGCAAGGACGCTGGAATCGCTTCAATAACGTCCTGCAAAACCGCCAAGCGGCAATCACCAATGCCTTGAACAGTGGTGTCTGCAGGATCAAAGTCGTGCTGGCCTATTCCGGCACGGCGGTGTCCGATGATCGGCGCGACATCTTTGCCGACTTGGAGCGCGCGTTCAATGGCGCGAATCCGGGCTTTCTTCGGTGCCATGCTTATGGGCTCACGACCCTGCACGACCTACATCTAGACGGAGTTTCGGCCCAGCCCATAGAAGCCGAAGTCGAATTGAAGGACTTCGGCCACACGCAGGAACCCTACCGGGCGTTCTACGGGCGCATGGACGGCAAACGGCTCGCCGAGCTTTGGGCGGCACACGAAGAACATCTGGTTGATCGGAACATTCGCCGGTTCAAGGGCACGACCACCGTCAATGCAGGGCTGACCGAGACACTCCGACAAGAAGCACAGCACTTCTTCTACTTCAATAACGGCGTCACCTTCCTCTGCGATTCCATAACGGAACAGCACCCCCGCGACCCGCATCGTCAGACTGGGACGTTTCGCATTCGCGGGTTGTCCATCATCAACGGCGCGCAAACGGTTGGGGCGATCGCCCGCGAGCCACTGGCCCACTACGATGCTCATCCCACTGTAGTCATGGCGACTTTCGTTTGTCTTGAGAACGCGCCTGATGGTTTTGGCGATCGAGTCACCCAATCGCGCAACCGCCAGAATGCCGTTGAGCTGGAAGATTTTGCCGCGCTCGATGAACGCCAGACCATGTGGCAGCAGACCTTGCAGATGGCCGGCGTCACCTATCTGGTCAAGCAGGGGGAGGACGATCCGCCGCTATCACCAACCTGCTTCAGCGCACGTGAACTCGCGCCGTTCCTGGCTTGCACCGTAACCACGAACGACTGGCAGGACTACGTGACCGCGGCCAAGGCCGACAAGAAGAAGCTGTTTGGGCGGGAGGGGCTGGTATCAGCCACCGACCCCTTACGCCAATCCTACGAACGGCTCTTCGCCGACTCGCTCACGGCAAGACAAATGTGGCGGATAGTCCAAATCGGCCGAGTGGTCGTAGAGAAGGTCCGCGCCCGTGCCACCGCCGAGGGTGATCCCGCCGGCTTGCCAGCGGGGACACTCCCCGCTCGGGAGATTCTCACTCACGGCGCCTGGCTGGTTCTACACGTCATCTTCATCCGCCTTCAGTTGCAGAACGGGCCGGCGTTGGCATTGACCCAGGATGAACTGACAGCGATTTCACGCGAGGTCGATCTTGTTTGCGAGCGTCTTGTGAGTTCTGTCCAGGGCGTGCAGTGGAACAAGCAGGCGCGCAGCGTCTTTGAGAACAAAACGGACTGTCGAACCGTGAAAGGCCGTTTGATGGCGGCATTGGCGCAGCAGGGTCAGGGAGGAAATCAATAGTGCAAGCGAACATCAAAGGTCTAGTGGATCGGCTGGAGCTTTCCCAGGGCAAGGCTATGATGCCTCTTTACGAGGCTATCTCGAATGCCGTCGATGCAATCGAGGAGCATCAGGACGGCTTCAGCAATCATTCGATTCGCATCCGGCTGGTGGCCTCCAACGACCTCGCCCATCAAGCTGGGGACGGGACTCTGGTCGTGGACGGCTTCGATGTCATTGATGATGGCGTTGGCTTCAACGACAAGAACCTGGCTTCGTTTCAAGAGGCGCACACGCTTTCAAAGGTCAAGGTCGGCGGCCGAGGTGTCGGGCGCTTCACTTTCCTGAAAGTCTTTTCATCCGTACACATCCGCAGTGTCTTCAAACGCGACGGCAAGGCTTTGCTGCGAGAGTTCGACTTCAGCATCCAAGATGAACTGAAAGGTGCGGACACCACGTCTGAAGTCAAAGAGCCATGTGGCACGCATACCTCCTTGCGGGGCATGGATGACAAGTTTCGGGCTGGGTGGCCTACCCAGCCCGAGACCATCGCTGAACGCATCATTGCGCACTTTCTGATCCGGTTTGCGGCCCGCTCCTGCCCTCCTATGACTCTGGAGTCTCCGGGACACGCTCCGATTGACTTGCACGCCCTGTTTCAGTCAACAGTGCTGGCGCATATCCAAGAGCTGTTCTTCGAGGTTTCCGGGCATACATTTGCCTTGCAGGCATATGGTCACCGAGACGGACGCTCGCGCCACGAACTCAACTTGTGCGCGAACGGGCGCGAAGTCACCACGAGCAAGCTGCGGGACCTGCTTCCAGAGCTTCCCGAGAAGCTGATTGACGAAGACCAAGCGCCGTACACCTTGATCGTGCTGGTCACCGGGGAATATCTGGACGACCATGCCAACCAAGAGCGCACGCGCATCGCCTTCCAAAGCGATGAGGAGCCCGAACTTGAGCAGACCCTCGTCTCCCGACGCGCCCTGAACCAGGGTGTCGCAGGGGCGTTGCGGCCGCTGCTCCTGGACGACTTGAAGTCAACGAACGAAGAAAAGCGTGCCCAGATCGAGAAGTTTGTTGAGCAAGCCCCCGAGTACAGGGCGCTCACGCACCCTCGCTACAAAGAGATGATCGAGCAAAAGATTCAGCCAGGCCTGTCAGAAGACAAGCTGGACGAGGCTCTTCTGCATGTGAAGCGCGCCATCGAGGACGACATCCGTAAAGAGGCCAAGCATGTCGCAGCGCTCTTCGAAACCGAAACCTTCGAACAGTACCAAGAGAAATTCAAGGAAATCGCGGAAAAGGCCAACGAAATCGGCAAGGCCCAGCTTGCTGCCTATATTGCGCACCGCCGAACGATTCTTGACTTGGTGAACAACAGCCTCAAGAAAAAGCGCACGGATGACAAATACCCGCTCGAAAGGGTCTTGCACAAAATGATCTTCCCGATGGGGATGACCTCGAAAGACATCTTCTTCGAGCAGCAGAACCTCTGGGTGATTGACGAGCGGCTGTGCTATCACACCCTGCTCACATCAGACAAAAAACTAAAAAGCGTCGCTGGGCTGGACGACACTTCTGGCCGGGAGCCGGACATCTTTGCGTTCTTTTATGACACGCCCATCGGTGTCGCTGAGGCAGACAGCCTGCCTGGCGGTGGTGTTGTCATCATCGAGTTCAAGCGGCCTGGAAGGGACAATTACGACAAAGACCCAGCTGATCAGATCATCCAACGATTCCGAGAAATCTCCGAAGGGGGCGTCACGGACGTTGATGGGAGGCAGATCAATCCCGCCAGCCTGCGGTACACCGGCTATCTCATCGCTGATTTAACGCCGTCTTTGCATCGACAAGTATTCGGACGTTACCACCGCACCGCCGACAACGAGGGGTATTTCTCCCCTTTGGCGACTGGCAACGGGTATATCGAAATTCTCTCCTACGACAAGCTCATCAAGGATGCAGAACGCCGCAACCGCATCCTGTTTGACAAGCTTGGACTGCACAAGAATTAAGGTGGCATGACCATGAGCAAACAAAAACTAGAACTTACCTGGATCGGGAAGGAGAAGCGACCCAAGCTGGAGCCGCGCATCTTGCTCGAAGATCCAGAGAAGTCATATCACGCCAAGCATCGCGTGTCGGACAACGACATCTTCGACAACCGACTGATCTTCGGTGACAACCTGCTTGCGCTGAAAGCATTGGAGCAAGAGTTCTCCGGCAAAGTGAAGTGCGTGTTCATTGACCCACCGTACAACACCGGTAGCGCATTTGCACAATATGATGATGGTCTTGAGCACTCGATTTGGCTTGGCTTAGTACGGGATCGGCTAGAAATCATCAGGCGTCTGCTTTCGGACGATGGCTCGCTATGGATTTCTATTGATGACAACGAGGCTCACTATCTTAAGGTCTTGTGCGACGAGATTTTTGGTCGCAAGTGTTTCGTTACGTCATTTATCTGGAAGAAGGTCGACAGCCCAAATGACAACAAGGGCGCCCTTTCCCCAGATCATGAATACATTCTTTGCTATGTAAAGAATCCTGACTCGATTAATTTTCGACCGAAGCAGGATGAGTCAATCTTAAATGCATACCGGCAGCCGGACGCGGAATCGGACAGGCCGTACCGTGACCGTCTCCTAAAGAAAAACGGGAAGAATAGTCTTCGGATCGACCGCCCGTCGATGTATTTCCCGATCAAGGGGCCAGACGGCGTGGATGTTTACCCCATTCACGATGACGGCCAAGAAGCCCGATGGGCAATGGGGAAAAAGGGTGTTGATGAGCTGATAGCGAAGGGAGAGCTTGTTTGGAAGCAAAGGGAGAGCGGCGGAGTACTGCGGTGGGTTCCTTACACAAGAGAATATGCTCCCGACGCTCCTACGCGCCCTTGGCCAACAATCTGGTCAGACTTGCACACGACTCGACAAACTAAGGCTCATCAAAGATCTGTTTTGGAGGGCGTTCAAGCATTTGAAACCCCGAAGCCAGAAGACTTGGTTTCCCGTATTCTTAGTATTTCAACGAATCCAGGAGACTGGGTTCTTGACTCATTTGCGGGATCTGGTACCACTGGAGCAGCCGCTCATAAAATGGGACGGCGCTGGATAATGGTGGAGCTTGAGGAAACTTGCCATACACACATCATTCCGCGTCTCAGGAAGGTAATTGACGGCGAAGATAAGGGCGGCGTCACAGAGGCTCTAAGTTGGCACGGCGGCGGCGGCTTCCGCTATTACCGTCTTGCCCCCAGCCTGATCGTCAACGACCGCTGGGGCAACCCGGTGATCAACCCCGAATACAACGCTGCGCAACTGGCCGAGGCGCTGGCCAAGCTGGAAGGCTTCAACTACGCGCCGTCAGAAGCGCACTGGTGGCAGCACGGCCACTCCAGCGAGCGCGATTTCATCTATGTCACCACGCAGAACCTGTCCGCTGAGCAACTGCAAGCCCTGGCCGATGAAGTCGGCCCGGAGCGGAGCCTGCTGGTGTGCTGTGCCGCTTTCCACGGCGTCACGGCGACCAAAGCGGCGGAGCGCTGGCCGAACCTGACGTTGAAGAAGATCCCGAAGATGGTGCTGGCCCGCTGCCATTGGGGCCGTGACGACTACAGCCTGAATGTGACCAACCTGCCAATGGCGGAGATTGAGAAGGCCGAGCCTGCGGCCCCTGGCAATAGCGTCAAGAACACTAAGAGCAGAAAAGCGGCCCTCGCCAACGCGGGACAGGGCGGCCTGTTTGGGGAGAACGAATAATGAGCACCCGCGTCCTGCACGCCGTTACCGGCCGTCTGTCTCTCCGCCCGCCCCAGGCCGAGTCCCTCATCAAGCTCGCTCGCGCGCTCGATGCTGCGCCCGAGCTATTGGGTCACGAGCGTGATGTCTCGGCCATTCTCTCCACGCTGAAGGCAGAGTTCCCAACATTGGAGGACTTCGAGCGGGAGTTTCCGTCGTTGTGCTTCGCGCTGGCCACGGGCGTGGGCAAGACGCGGCTGATGGGAGCCTTCATCGCCTACCTGCACCTGGCGCACGGCATCAACAACTTCTTCGTGCTCGCGCCCAACCTGACGATCTACAACAAGCTCATCACGGACTTCACGCGCAACACGCCGAAGTACGTGTTCAAGGGGATCGCCGAATTCGCGCAGCAACCGCCGCTGATCATCACCGGCGACAACTACGACCAGACCGGCGCGGCGGTGGATGAGCAGTCGATGGGCTTCGCTCACGACGTGCGCATCAACATCTTCAACATCTCCAAGATCAACTCCGAGGTGCGCGGCGGCAAAGAGCCGCGCATCAAGCGGATGAAGGAAGTGCTGGGCGACAGCTACTTCAACCATCTGGCCAACCTGTCTGACCTGGTGCTGCTGATGGACGAGTCGCACCGCTACCGGGCCAGCGCCGGGGTGCGCTCTATCAACGAACTCCAGCCGCTATTCGGTCTGGAAGTGACGGCGACGCCGTTCGTCGAGTCCAGCCGCGGGCCGGTGCCGTTCAAGAACGTGGTGATGGACTACCCGCTGGCGCGGGCGATGGAGGATGGCTTCGTCAAGGAGCCGGCCGTGGTCACCCAGCGCAACTTCGACGCCAAGGCGCACACGCCCGAGGAGATCGAGAAGACCAAACTGGAAGACGGCGTGCGCCTGCACGAGACGACCAAGGTCGAACTGCTCACTTATGCGCGCGAGAACGGCGTCAAGCCGGTCAAGCCCTTCATGCTCGTCATCGCTCGCGATACCACGCACGCGGGGCAACTCTTGGCGCTTCTGGAATCGGAAGCCTTCTACGAGGGGCGCTACCAGGGCAAGGTGATTCAGGTCGATTCCAGCCGTACCGGCGCGGAAGAAGAGGAGATGATCACGCGCCTACTGGCCGTGGAGAGCGTGGACGAGCCGACCGAGATCGTGATTCACGTCAACATGCTGAAGGAAGGCTGGGACGTGACCAACCTCTACACCATCGTGCCGCTGCGCGCGGCTAATGCCCGCACGCTGATCGAGCAGTCCATCGGGCGCGGCCTGCGCCTGCCTTACGGCAAGCGCACGGGCGTCGCGTCGGTGGATCGCTTGAACATCGTCGCGCACGACAAATTCCAGGAGATCATCGACGAGGCCAACCGCGGCGACTCGCCGATTCGCCTGAAGCACGTCATCCTCGATGCGCCGAGCGCCGACGACAAGAAGGTCAGCGTGCAGGTCGAATCAGGTGCATCGGCGCGTCTCGGTTTGACGGAAGCACCGGTCGTGGTCACAGGGGCTTCAGCCACTGACAGTGGCGCGGAAGTCCCTGTGCCCAAACCGGTGTTCACCACGGAGGCGGAGAGGCAAGCCGCACGAATGGTTATGGAGGTTATCGGCAAGTACGAGGTCAAGCGCGATCTGGTGCCAACCAGCAGCGCGCTGCTGAAACCCGAAGTGCAGAAGGAAATCCTCGCGGAGGTGGCAGAGCGGTTGAAGCCGCTGCAAGGCGAATTGCTGGCGGGCGTGGATGAATCAGTCCCCGCACTTGACTTGTCCGCCGTGGTGGCGAAGACCACCGAGATCGTGGTGCAGCAGACCATCGACATCCCGCGCATCGCGGTGGTGCCGACCGGCGAGGTCACGACCGGCTTCCACGCCTTCAAGCTGGATGTGAGCCAGCTCCATCTCCAGCCGGGCCAGCGCGAGATCGTCGGGCAGATGCTGCGGACCAACGAGCAGTTCACTCTGGCCGCCGAGGTCGGGCTCAAGGAGCAGCGCCCGGAGGACTACATCGTCCACGCCCTCGTGGACTTCGATGACATCGACTACTTCACCCACGCCGATCTGCTCTACGACCTCGCGGGCCAGATGGTGCAGCACCTGCGCGGCTATCTGTCCGAGGACGAAGCCATCAGCGTGCTGGATCGTGACCGCCGCTTGATCGCACGGGAAATCCACGCGCAGATGATGGCCCACTTCTGGGAGGAGGCGACCGAGTACGAGGTGCAGGTCAGTCGCGGCTTCACCGAACTCAAGCCGTGCAACTACACCGCCACGGCAGGCCAGACGGCCCACCACTTCCGGGAGACCGTGACCGAGACCAGTCGCATCAAGCAGATGCTCTTCGGTGGCTTCGCGCGTTGTCTGTATCCGCTGCAGAAGTTCGACTCGGATACCGAGCGGCGCTTCGCCATCATCCTGGAGCGCGACGCGACGAAGTGGCTCAAGCCCGCGAAGGGGCAGTTCCAGATCTACTACAAGCTCGGCACCGAGCAGCCGGAATACATCCCCGACTTCGTGGCCGAGACGGACGCGACCATCTTCATGGTGGAGACCAAGGCACGTGCCGACATCAACACCCAGGAGGTTCAGGCCAAGGCCGCTGCCGCCATGCGGTGGTGCAAGCACGCTTCCGATCACGCGGCGAACGTAGGCACCAAGCCCTGGAAGTACCTGCTGGTGCCCCATGACGAAGTCAGCGAGTCGAAACGGCTCGCGGATTACCTGCGCTTTGAGGTCAAGGCGTAATTGAGTTACCGCTGTTCGCCCACGGAGATTCCGATATGAGCCGTGCTCATCTGCGCTTCCAGGTGGATTCCCGCCTCGCCACATTGTTGAGTCAGGAATACTCCTCGTCCGAGCGAGCGCTGAAGGAACTCGTGGACAACGCATGGGACGCCGACGCGGAGCAGATAACGATCCTCCTCCCGAAACCTCTGAGTGGTGACCCTCTCGTCATCCAGGATGACGGCACTGGCATGACCGAGGAAGAACTGCGCCGGCACTATTTGTCGATCGCATCTGATCGGCGTTCGCGGCGCGGTGAGCGCACGGCCGGGAAAAATCGCTTGGTCAAGGGGCGCAAGGGTATCGGCAAGTTCGCCGGGCTCATGGCCGCAGCGGTGATGACGCTTGAAACCCGTGCGCGCGGTCGATTGTGCTGTATCACCTTGCGGCTGGACGATCTGTCCCAAGTCGAAGACATTGAACAGTTGAATATCGGCCTGCAAAGCGATCCTTGTGGGCCGGAACTGCATGGCACGACAATCACGCTGAGCGATCTGCATCAGGGCCTGGCTTATCCGGATGCCAATCGGCTGCGCCAGATCCTTTTGCAGGACTACGGGCGACAGGATGACTTTGCAATCACGATCGACGGCAAGCGGCTCGACGTCGATGATGTATCCGGTAGCTACTCGGAGCAGGAAGAGGAGCTTCCAAGTGCCGGTAAGGTAAAGCTGCGTTTCTCCATCAGCGACGGCAAGTCCGGGTTGCGTCAGCCAGGCATCACTCTGCGTGTGGACGGCAAGGCCGTTGGGCGGCCTGGGTTCTTCGGCCTTGATCAACGAGATGACTTTCCATCCAAGCTGCTGCGAAAGCTCTACGGCGAGATCGAAGCAGATGGACTGCGCGACCACATCACGGCGGGCTGGGATGCGGCGGTCGAGAACAGCGAGCTTCTGAGAGAGGTTGAGGGCTACGTCCAGCCCATCTTGCGAGAAGCCTATGAGCAGCAGTACCGGCGCGAAATTCAGTTGGCGCAGGCCCGCTTGCAGAGAGCGATCCTCGCGCGCTTGTCGGCTCTGCCAGAGCACAAGCGTGTATTTGCCGACCGCGCGATCAAGAAGATTCTCGACAAGTATTACGGCGAGCCGGAGAGCAAAGTCGAGCCGGTGGTAAATGTGCTGTTGGAAGCGATGGAGCGTTCCGACTACCGCATCCTCCTGGAGCACATCGCAGAAGCAACACCGGGCGATGTCGCTGGGGTAGCCGAGCGCCTTGATGAATTTGGCTTGGCAGAGATGGCCTTCCTTGTACAGCAAGCGACGGCTCGCCAGGTCTTCCTTGATCAACTGGACGCGCTCGCTCGTGACGCCGCTACGACGGAAGCCGTCGTGCACAAAGCCCTGGAGCGAAACCTGTGGGTATTCGGTCCCGAATACTCGCTATTCAGCTCGAACAGTACATTGCGGCGGCAAGTGGAAGATGTCCTCGGAGAGACCTACACAGGTGACAAGGCCAACAGGCGCCCCGACCTGCTCCTCAACGAGAACCTCGGCGGACAGTACCTGTTGATCGAGTTCAAGCGGCCGAGCCACGCGCTGAATCACGATGATTACGTGCAAGCGATTGGTTACAGGCACGAACTGGCAAAGTATCTCGGTTCTCCGATTCAGGTTCTGCTCGTCGGCGGCAGTCGGTCTTCCGACTTTCCTACGGACAATCGTGAACCGCATGTCGAGGCTCGGATTTTTGGTCAGGTCATCTCCACCGCGCGGCGGCAGATTGAGTGGCTGCTACGTACAGCGGAGACATGTTCAAACTGATCCACATGTCGCTACGAACTTGACGGCGCATACTCCATCGCAGCGGCACCCAGGTCACAGGTACTTCTTAAACGTCGCCGCAGCAATGCACACCGCCACGCCGAGCAGTGCGGCGCTGGGCAGCAGGATCAGCAGCGGGTTCACGCTGACCGGCAGTGCCAGGTAAGTCACCCACGGCAGCACGGCCAGCGGGATCAGGCTGGCCCTGGCGCGGTGATAGATGAACCCCGACTCGCGTCCCGCGCCGAAGCGGCGGATGTCCCGGCGCACCAGGCCATCCACCAGCCCGACGAAGGCGGCCATCAGGAACAGCGGCAAGGTCAGGCACAGCACCAGCAGCCGCACGAGGAAGACCAGTGTCGTGTAGGCCGCCGCGATCAGGTAGCTCTTCACGTTCACGGAGACCAGACCCAGGTAGTAGCGGAAGTCCTTGGTCGGGCGATGGCTGCCGGCGCTGGCCTGCGCCGAGGCGTCGCGTATCCAGTCCAGCAGACCGCTTTTCACGAACAGCCAGTCGTAGCCCTGCTCGACCAGCCGGTGCGCGGTGCGCCCCGGCTCCTGCACCAGCGCGCTGCGGGTGAAATGCGTGGAAAGCTGATCCAGCTCGTAGTGCAGCATGCCCTGCGCGTGGCGCCAGCCCTGCTCGGGCCAGAAGAAGTGCATGCCGACGCATTCGATCAGGATGCACAGCAGCAGCGCGCCGCACAGCACGCCGAAGAAGCGGAACGGCAGCGTGACCAGGCCGGCGATCAGGCCTTGCTGTCGTTGCTGCTGGCGTTGGGCCGCGACGGCCGGATCGCTCATGCTTCGGCCTCTTCAGCCGCGGCCATCTGCTTGAAGTCGTCCAGCAGGTCGTCGGGCAGCGCCTTGTCCTGCAGGCCGGGGATGCCTTGGTTCTCCCACCAGTCTCCTGCCTCGACGTAGTGCTGTCGCATGTAGCCGGCCAGCTCCTGCAGATCCTTCGGCATGGCTTCGTCGGGGTCGGGCGCAGGCAGCGGCATGCGGACTTTCCAGAGGTTGCCGCCCTCGGTCAGCGCGAAGCACTGCCCCTTGGGCAGCGCCACCACATGCGCCGGCTCGATCAACGGCACGCTGTTGCTGCTGATGCGGTCCTGGGTGTTGGACGTGAACGCGGTATTGCCGTGCGGATCGGAGCTGTCGGTGGCGCCGCTCATCAGCGCCGTGGCGTACACCTCGACCTTGGGCAGTTGTCGCGTCAGCAGCTCGGCGGTGGCGGTCTCGCGCACGCGCAGCATGAACAGGTTGTTGAAGTTGCCGACCACCTGGCCGGCCTTGGCACGATTGCCGATGCGGGCCTCGATGTCGCTCAAGGTCTGCGTGTAGGCCGTCACCTGCACGCCGGCACCGCCGCCCTTGTTGACCATCGGAATGAACTCGTCGCCCATGAGTTCGTTGAATTCGTCGGCGTGGACGTTGATCGGAATCTTGGCGCCCGCCGCGGCGCCGGGCAGCCCGTCGTCGACGCCGAACTTGTAGATGTGGCCGGCGACCGAGACCAGATCGCTGAACATCGAGTTGCCCACCGCCGCCGCGACTTCGGCGTCGGACAGCGCATCCAGCCCCACGTAGACCACCGCGCGTTTGCGGATGACCTGCATCCAGTCGAAGATCGGCCGCGGGTCGGACAGGTCGGAATAGTTCGGTGCGAGCAGTTGCGCGATCTTGCCGGTGGTGAGCTTCTCCAGCAGCGGCAGCAGCGAAGCGACGATCTTGTCGAAGTAGGTCCGGTCGTAGCGCACGGCGCTGCGCAGGCCGTCGAGCACCGGGTCATAGATGCGCACTTGGGACAGGTACTGTTCGAGGGCCACCACGCGCTTCTCGCGCCCGATCATGTTGCGCGGGATGTTCTTCTCGTTCAGCTTCGCTTCGAGCTGGACGATGACCTCCCAGGCCTTCGGCTCGTTCTTGGCGAAGTAGTGCTGGGCGTACTCGATGAACAGCGCGTCGATGTTGATGACGTGGCGCTGGATCAGCAGGTAGTCCGGCCGCTGCCCCAGCTCGACCAGGGCGCGCGCGATGATGTTGACGAAGCGCCAGGCGAATTCGCGGAACGCGGCGCTGTTGCCTTCGCCGGAGAGCTGCCCGGCGATCCGCGTGGCCACCTCGGAGATCCGCCCGAACCGGCCCACGGCGTTGTAGCGCGCCGAGATGTCCGGCCAGCCCAGATGGAAGACGTAGAACTCGCCTTCGCGCCCGGCGCGCTTGGCCTCGACGTACATGCGCTTCAACAGGTCCGCATCGCCCTTGGGGTCGAAGACGATCACCACCTCGTGCTCGCCGCGGACCTTGCGGCGGATGTCCTGGGTGATGAACAGCTCGGCCAGCCGCGTCTTGCCCACGCGCGTGGTGCCCAGCACCAGGGTGTGGCCGACGCGCTCGCCCAGCGGCAGGGTGACGTCGACCTCGTGCGGCTCGATGCCATGCAGGCGTGGCAGTCCGCCGACCGACGGCAGTGGTCGCGCCGGGTTGAGCGGGCTGTCCCAGGCCAACGCGCGCGCCAGCGTCGAGACGGGAAACGGCGCGAACTCAAGCCGCTCCTCCAGCCGCCGGGCGGCCCGGTAGATCGCCGTCGGCTCGACGTAGCGGCGGAACTCCGGCCGATAGGTCTGCATCAGCCGGTGCGTGTGCCGCTGTTCCCAGCGAAAGCCCTGGCCGACGAACAGCCGTTGCTGACTCACCGGCACGTCGCGGCTGGTCATCACGTAGCGCGGCAGGCGGCGGATGTTGCGGCGATAGCGCAGGATCGCCCAGGCATCGCGCAGGCGAATCGCGCCGAAGGTCAGGAAAGCCAGCGCCGAGCCCAGGCCGAGCAGCGGGTTCAGCGCGAGCGACCACGGTGCCACCAGGCACAGAATCGCGGCGCCGGTGCAAACCGCCACGGTGTAAAGCTCCACCGCTGGCCGCAGCAGAACCTCGACCGCATGCGGTTGGGCCATTTGCGCACCTACTGCTCGATGCCGGTGGACGTGATGAGCACCGGGTAGTGGCGCAGGCCCAGGCGCTGGGCCAGGTCGTCGCCGGAGGCCGGCGAGAGGGTCAGGCCGGGAGCCAGCCTGCGCAGCGCCGTCAGCGCGGCCATCGACTCCACGTTGACCACCAGGCCCACGGCCTGCAGCTCGCGCAGCGCCACCTGCCGCTGCCGCAGCCAGGCGCGCGAACGCTCGTCGTCGCCGATCAGGAACAGCGCCGTCAGGCCCGGCGCCCGGATGACGCGGCGCTGCACCTCGCCCGGCGACAGTTGCGTCGAGCGCACCGGCAGCATGGCGGCTTCGGCGTCGGCCGCGTTGCCCACGCGAGGGGCCGGCATCGGGGTCGGCGGTGTGGCCTGATCCGGCTGAGGATTCAGCGACCGGTAGTACGGCAGCGCGGAGGCGCCGCCGTGGTCTTCGACGACGATCAGCGGCGCGGAGGCGGTCTGGGCGAAGACGGTGGTCGTGGACAGCAGCCCGATGGCGGCGATGAGGACGATGTGGTTCATGGCGTGGTGGCCTGGAGGGTTGGAACGGGAACGTCGGGGTCGAGCACACGGGTCAGGTGCCGATGCACACTGCGCCGGTAGCGCGCCGCGGGTGCCCCGCCGGCGGGCCGGTGGTAGCGGCCGATGGCAAGCAGCCAGTCCTCGCCCGGCGTGTGCTGTTCGCGCAGGATTTCCGCAGCGATGGCGAGGTTGCGGTACGGGTCCAGCAGCTCGCAAGGCTGCGTGTAGCGATGCGTGTGGTAGCCGAGATTGACCTGGCCGAGGCCGGCGTCGATGCGATTGGCCGGCGTGCTGGCGAGTGCCCGGCGTAGCCCCGCGCAGGCCTCCGCGCGGGTGGCATAGCGCTGTGGCGAGCCGGCGACGTTGAGCGTCCACGGCCAGGGGATCAGGCGCCCGCGCAGCATGGCGCCGCTCTCCTGCAAGGCCACCGCGTACAGCACCGCCGCCGGCACGTCTGCACGATGCGCCGCCAGTTGATAGGCCGGCGGCGGCACTTCCCGCGCGAGGGCGGCCAACGTCCAGCCGCCGGTGGCGAGCAGCAGCGCGGCGCTGGCGCAGCGGATGGTGACGCGGGATGGCCGACGCTCCCGGCCCGGAGTACCTATTGCCGCTGCCATTGGCCGTTCACCTCGCGCACCACGGCCGGCAGATCGCCGGGCAGGCCGAGCGACAGCCAGCGCCCCGCATCGTGGTTGAGCGTGATGGTGCGGGCGCGCACCCTGGCCGGGTCGATGCCCGCCTGGGTGGCCCACTGCCGGATGCGCGCGTCGTCCTGACGGCTGCCGACCATGTAGAGGTCGAAGGCCGTGCCGGCCGCCTGCAACTGCTGCACGCGCTGCGCGCACGGTGCGCAGTCGGCCTTGACGAAGACGGCCAGGCGCCCGGAGCCGGTGTTGCCGGCACCCTGCGCCTTGGCGCCGGGAAGGCTCACGCGCGGCTGGCCGGGAAACAGGCGCCGCCACGCCGCGTCGTAGGCCCGCTGGTAGGCCAGCGTCTTGCCGACGCGCCGGGCCTCGGCCTGCACCTGCAACTCCGCGTAGCGCCTGCGCTCCTCCTCGCTGCGGGCCTCGATGCCGAGCGCCGTGAGCGGATCGAGCTGGGGCGAATAGACCCCGAGCGGCCCCTGCATCAAACGCCGGTAACGGGTCCACTCCTCGGGGTGAAGCCCCCACTCCCGCGACTGCCTCTCGTCGAGCGCGGCATCAGCGCCCGGCTGCACCTGGGCGGGCACCATGCGCGAGTTCGTCACCGGGGCCGGCTGGGCGGATGCGCCGAAAGCGGCGAACAGGACGACGGCAGCGAGCAACGGCCGCAGGTTCATGGTCAGCCTCCGCCGAGCCGCCTCAAGGAGGCTGAAGCCCCCCCGGGGGGCAGCGAACGAAGTGAGCGTGGGGGTCATGACACCTCCTACGGCACCGCGACGCGCTGCGTCTGGCCGTTCACCTGGAACACGCCCGCCTGCGCCTCGATAGACCGCAGTTGCCAGCCGCCCTCGGCATCGCCCTCGCGCAGCAGCCGGGCGCCCGCGAGCGAGTCCGCGGCGGTGGAGGTGATCGACAGAAAGCGCTCGCCTCCGCGCAGCTCCACGCCGAGCACCCGGAACGGCGGCTCCGGCACCTTGGGCTTCGTCGCAAGCGGAGCGTGCGGGCGAGCGGCGGATGCCACCTGCCTGGTCTTCTCCAGGCGGGTTTGGATTCCGTTCACGCGCGCCTGCAGCGTCTGCAGGTCGACGGCCAGGGCCCTCGCCTCGTCGGCCTCTTCGAGGCGCGTCATCCGTTCGTCCAGCGCCTGCCGCCCGTTGGCGAATTCGGCCTGGCTGATCGGCGCCGGCCGGCGCTTGTCCGCATCGGCCTGTCGTTCGAGATCGGCCACGCGCAGGCCCAGCGCCTTGACCTGCGCATCCTGTGCGCTGCTCTGGGTCTGTTCGGCGAGCCGCGACAGGCCGACGCTGTTGATGAGTGCTACAGCACTGATGAGCAGCAGCCAGAAGGCCGCGGCGATCTTGAGCCAGCGCGTGCGGGAATTGCGCTCGGATGGCGCTTGGGGAAAGGTCATGGCTGCATCTCCTCGGGCCGATCTGCGTCCGGCACGGACGTGGCGGTGCCGGGCGGGTTGGCGGAAAGGAAGGCGGGAGCACCGTGCCGGCTGAAGCAGACTTGGCGGGTCACGTCATCGACCGACAGCTCCCAGGCGGGGCCGGCAAGGGTCAGCAAGGCATCGCGCAGCATCAGCGGGCCCAGGCGCAGGTGTGCGGCGGGCAGCAGCAGCGCGTAGAGCGCGGCGGCCTCGGGCGCATCGCAGAGCCGGTAGCCCGAGCGCAGGAGCACATGGCGCATGGCATCGCCCACGCTGGCATCGAGCATGGGCGGAATCGAGACCTCCACCGCCTGTTGCAAGAGATCACGCTGCGCAGGTTCCGGCACCAGCTCGACCAGGGTGTAGCGGCCGTAGCGGGCCACCGGAACGAAACCCGGCTCCGGCGCGACGGCGGTTGGCGATGCGGCCGGCACCGCTGGCGCAGACGGCGCGGCGGTCGTGGCGCAGCCGACGGCGAACAGGCTGCCGGCCAGCAAGCCAGCGGCGAGGGCCAGGCGGTGAACAGCGCGGATGGATGGTTGCATGGAGGGCGCTTCCCTGGAACACGGAGCGCTCACCATCGCCGCCGCTTGGCCTGCGGGCAGCAAACAAAACGCACTGACGCCCGCCCGAATACATGGAGGGCGGCGCCATGGACTGTCATACGCCCAAGAAAAACGGCCCCGAAGGGCCGTGGAAGGAAGCCGGCGACCCCGAGGGGCCGCCGGCATGAGCACATGGATCAGACCGTGACAAGCTGCCGTGCCAGTGCCACCTCCACCGAGTCGCCGTCCTGGTTCAGGACATCGAGTCCGGACTCGGGCACGTCGCCCGACGTGCTCTGCGACACCATGATCTTCCGGGCCATCAACCCCAGGCAGGTCATCTGCGAGGAGTTGGCGTAGCCGAGGTAGATCACGCGCACCGGCTGCTTCTGGCCGATGCGCCATGAGCGCCGGGCGGCCTGCTGCAACGAATACACGTTGTAGCCGGACTGGAGGAACACGATGGTCGGGAACTCCAGCAAGTCCAGGCCGGTTTTCACCAGCTCGGGATTGGTGATGAGCACGTCGATGCCGCGGTCCAACTGCTCGGCGATCCAGTCTTCGCGGCGGGAGGCATCCACGCTCGCGCGCAGTACCGCCACCTTGAAGCCTTCCTGCTCCAGCAGCACCTTCAAACGCGACGTGGTGTCGCGCGTGCCGGTGTAGACCGAATAGACCAGGGTCTTGCGCCCTTCTGCCTTCTCCTGCTTGCAGATCTCGATCAGCTCGCGTTCCTTGGGCATCACCTCCAGCTCGTTGAACTGAGCCGGAACGAACGCCAAGGTGTTGCGCGTGCGCGGATGCACCACGGTTTCCGACCGGAAGCAGCAGTCCGGCCAGGCCAGCAGCACGTTGAGGACTACACCAAGCAGCGTCGTGTCGCGCTTCGCCAGGGCCTGCTTCAGCTCCTGGGTCAGCCGACCCGCCAGATCGCGGTAGGCCGCGGCCTGCGCCGTGTCCATCGCGACTTCGCGGAACTCCTCGTCGTAGGGCGGCAGCACGTTGCCACCGATGTCCTTCAACTTGAGGAAGACCGTGAACGGCAGGACGCAACGCAGCACGCCCTTCGGACCGAAGCCCGGCGCCTTGACCGTGCGCACCGATACCTTGGTGCCCTTGGCCGTCTTGTGCGCCGTGCCAGTGCTCTCGGAATAGATGTCCTTCAAGACACCGTGATCGCGCATGAACGCCATCGCGGCCGACGTCATGCTGCCGCTCTTCGTCGGCCGGTAGCCGTCTTCGATCATCCGCCCCGGCAGGGCTCGGAACAGCAGGTGGAACAGGTCGTCGCCGTAGCCGCCCATCAGCGTGCCGGTGAGCAGCAGCGTCTTGCGCGCCTTGGCCGACAACACCCCCATGGCCTGGCCCTGTGCGGAACCGCCGTTCTTGTACTCATGCGCCTCGTCGGCGATGAGCAGGTCGAACGTGCCTTGGGGAAGCTGCCTCTTGATGAACTCGGACGGCTGGTAGCCGCCCTCGCCGAAGCCGAACTCCATGTTGGCCATCGCACGTTCCATGCGATGGGCTTGCCGGTCCGAGAAGACCAGCTCGCCGTTGCCATCCATCAGGTTGATGAACTCGTGGATGTTGTCCCCGAGCATCGACGCGAGGAAGGCGTCACCGAACTTTTGCATCAGCTTCTGCGCGGTGACTTCCCCGATGGTTGGAATACGCTTCAGTGCCTTGAGCACGGTCGAGGACTGGTCGCTGGCGGACAGGCCTCTCGGACGGATCAACGACCACAGCGGTGCACGGCAGTGGCTGCACTTGCGGCGGGACTCCTCGGCTTCGAGTTCGACCGGGTTGATCGGCTCGCCGTCGAGGTCGGTGATGACATGCCCGCAATCTGGGCAGGCCCCCACGTCGCCGTGAGGCGTGCGCCGGCGAACGAAGACAGGTTTCCAGTGGAACCCCATCCGCATCCGCACGCGGCCCAGGACGAAGAACTCCTGGCCCTGCGCCGGCACGCCCAACTGCTCGCGCAGTTTCAGCAGCTTGACCAGCGTGTCCGGGCCATTGAGCACCCAGACCTTGGCGCCGGCCACCGTCTCCTGGATTTCGCGCCGCCACTTGTAGACCAGGTGCGGCGGAGACAGAACCAAGGTACGGCGGTAGCCTTCGGCATTGAGTACGGCGGCGGTGGCAATACCCACCGTCGTCTTGCCGCAGCCCATCTCGCCATTGACGATCGCGGCGCGTTCGCCACGATCGACCAACAGCTCGGTGACGGCATGGACCACATCGGCTTGCGCCGGGAACAGCTTGCGCTTGAGCGCGGCGAGGATCAGTTGCCGATGCACCCGCACCTGGCCGGTGTAGACCGGAGGATTGGCGCGGTTGAGCGAATCGAGCAGTTCGTCGCCGAACTCCGATACGAAGTCCTGCAGGCTGAGCGTGAGGGGTGAAGCGGCCGCTTCGAGCAGGTCGCCCTGCACAGGCGCGTCATCAGCGGTAGAGGGAACGGTTTCGAGAACGATGGACATGGTGATGCTCCAAAGAAATGGGGCATGCACCTCCCCCACGGGGCGGTGACATGCCCCGGGGTGGGAAGAATGAAGCGGCGCGAGACCGCTGGATGCGGATCAGTATTCGCTGGGCAGCAGCAGCGTCGTGACGCTGCGATCCCATTCGGTGATGATCCAGAGCTTCAGGTCGCGCGTGACCTGGTAGGACGAGAACAGACGATCCTCGCCGGACTTCAGCGCGGCGTCGTTCTGCCGCCGATCGCTGTCGCTCAGGTCGCCCCATTCGCCATGAAGATGGCGGCGCAGGTACGGCGTGGGGTTGAGCCGGCCTTGTCGGACCAGCTCGTCGACGCCGGCGGTCATGACCACCTGCCCGGGCGAAAAGCGTGCTTGGGACGCGAGGTTGAGGACTGCGAGTGCCATGGTGGTATCTCCTTCTGGAAGATGGGGCCACGGCACCCCATCGGGGCAACGTGACCCCGGTGGGTGGATGAAAGCGACGGTGAACCGTCAGGGAACAGCGATCAGCGGATAGTCAGCACTTCGCCCCACGTGGGCGAGCCCAGCGTCAAGTCCCATGCACGAATGACCGGCACGAACTTGTCGGTGAGGATGCGCGTCTCGGCCACGGAGCCGTCGTCGCGCTCGGTGTACTCCGTCTGGAGCATCTTCTCCTTGTGGGTATCACCTTTGACGACGAGCACGCGCCCGCTCTTGGACGTCACCACGCCGGAGATCGCGCCTGCGGCCAAGGCCAGGGCGAGATGCCAGTGCGACAAGGCCCGCGCGGGCGGACGCAGCGATTGCTGCGCGGCGCCCAGGTGGGTATCGAGCGCCGGCCAGAGTCCTTGCAGCCGGCCGACTTCATCGGCGAACTGCTCGGGCTCCATCGTCACGCGATAGAAGTGCTCAGGCTCGGCCGGGCTGGCAGGGACGGTGTACGGCAGGAACGGCCATTCGAGCGGCAGTTCCTCGGCTTCGGCGTCGCCCTGTCCGATCTGCAGCAGCAGACCGCGGGTGGCCTTGACCGAATCCGATGCCTGGTCGCGTTGACGAATCCTGCGACCGAAGATCACCACCTGCTTGAACTGCGTTTCGACCGCACGGTAGATGCGCAGGTCGGCAAAGTGGCGCGTCAGCCATCCGACCAGCTCGGCGTCGAGCACGTAGGACGGCACGACGAAGATCAGCACGCCGCCGTACTGCAGCAGCGGCAGCGCGCGCTGATAGAACAGCTTTTCCAGCCGCGCACGGCCTTGGCCCTGATAGCCGATGTTGCCGTTCACGTCCTTGCTCAGGTCGCCATACGGCGGGTTCAGCCACAACAGCCCGAAGGACTGGCGCGAGATCAGCATGTCCATCAAGTCGCCGTGGATGCAGCGATCGACCAGTTGCCGTGCGTGGCGGGCCCGCTCGGCGTCGTACTCGACGGCGAAGGCCTGGACCTGCTCGCGCCCGAGGGCGTGGGCCGCTTCGGCAATCGCCACGCCTTCGCCGGCGCAGGGATCGAGGATGGACATGGAGCCGGGAGACGGCGCCAGTGCGGACAAGGCCCGCTCCAGCGTCGGCTCGTCGGTGGGGAAGTAGCCGTTACGGATGAAATTGCGCGCCAGGCGCGGAAACATGAGTGCCATGGATTACTCCTGATGATGGATGAGGGAAGGCGGGCACGCGCGGCGCGCATGCCCGTTGGGATGGCTCACGCCACACGCCGAAGCGGTGCGTTCGCGGCCAGTTCGTACTGCGTGGCGCCGAGGGTGCCGTTGCGGATCAGCTCGCCCAACGCCTTCGTCAGCGCCGGGACATCGAGGGCCAGCCGATGCCCTTCCAGCGGCCCGAGGGCCAAGGGGAGACCGGTCAGCATCCGCCGTGTCTGCAACAGCTCCAGCACGGTGTCGCGCCAGTGGTCGAGCAGTGGCAGCGGGCAGGTGTCCTGCACCAGCGTCCACAGCCGGTCGAGCCGGTGAGCGGAATCCCTGGGCAGAAGCGCCAGCGCGCTGGCGTTGGCCTTGTCTGGCTTCACGCAGCGACGATCGAACAGCCACACATTCGTCAGCGAACCGAACAGCGTTCGCCGATAGGCGCGGGTGATGCGCTTTTCTAGGTTCTCGACGTTGCCGACGAAGACCGGGATGGATGCGCCCTGCTCGGTGATGACGTGGAACTGATCCAGTCCCTGTTCATCCCGGCTGAGGGTCAGGCGGGCGAGGAACTCCTGAACGGCGGTGTCGCGCGCCCAGATCGACAGAAAGACGAGATTGTCCTGCTCGTCACCGACGCAACCGTCGGCCATGAGGTCGGGGCATTCGTCGATGCGGTACAGCGGTTTCGTGGAAGAAGGTGCAGGCATGGTGATGTCCTCTTGGAAATGAAGGAGCAACCACAGCCCGCGGGGCCATGCTCGCCCCGGTTGGGTGAAGGAAGATGCGTGCCGCTAGACAGCGCGGCCCGCGTGGAAGCGGTGAACCCGCTCGCGCCACTCGGGGCTTTGCACCGGCGCCATGTCGAGATAGCGCAGCGGGCACGAGTAGTAGTACGGATGCACGGACTCATCGAGGGACTTGTAGCCCCACTCGAGGCCCGCGCTTTCCAGCAGATGGCAGCCGATGTAGCAGATGGACTCACCGGCCGCGAGGCCCATGACGCCCGCCTGCCTGGCGGTGACGCGAACCACGGTCCACAGAACGTCGCCGTCCAGCGTGTGGTCGATGACTTCGCAGCAAGCGCGTTCGGACGCCTGCGGAGCGAGCAGCTCGCGGATCATCTGATCGCGCGTCTGACGAACGAAGGTCCAGCCCATGAGGGTCTCCTTGAAGAAAAGGCCGGAGCCCTCCCCGTCGGGGGAGAACCCCGGCGGGCGGCGGTATGCCGCGCAAGGCGGCGGATGGATCAGGCAGCTTTGAGGTGCCAGTCCTGGGACAACGGAGCGAACTCGTAGCCCAGCTTGTCGAGACGGTCTCGCTGCTGACGCAGCACACGACGATCCACGGTCGCATCGAGCTTCACGGTCTCGCCCAGGGGCCACAAGGCACCGAACAGCGCCGCGTCGTCTGCCTCGGCCGAGGCCGCAGCGGACACGGGAGCCGGTTCGCTGCCGAACGGCGTGGTATCGACCAGGGGATCGCGCGGACTGCGCGGCTTCGCCTTCGGCTTGGCCGGGGGCGTTGCCGGCACGGGCGCCTGCGCTTCCTCGTCGATCGGATCGACTTCCTGCGGACTCAGCCGGCGGGCTTCGTCGCGGCTTAGGGCGTCGATGTTGGACAGCGTCATCCCGCCCAGATGGGCGCGGATCTCGATGACCATGCGGCCGTTGGCGTTGTACGTGGAGGGGCGAATCTCGACGATGACGAAATCACCGTCGTACTTGCCCTCGCGGTACTGATCGAGCTCGGCGTTCTTCACGACGAACTCGCCGATCGAGGTCGCCAGGCGGCCGACGTTGAAGTCGCCGTTCCTGCCGTGGATGGTCTTGATGGCCAGTTGGCCGGGGATGGTGATCATGAAGGTCTCCTGCTGACGAAGAGAAGACAAGGCCCCGGGGATGGGGCCTTGCGGATCAGAACGACTCGGCAACGGCCAATGCGGGGGCATCGGCAGCGTCGTCGGCAGCATCGGCGAGGGGCTTGGAAGGCTCCGGTGCCGAGGCTTGCTGCGCGGCGGGCGCGTCGGACGTCACAGGGACTTCCGGGTCCCGCTCGTCGGTCTCGGTCGGCTTGGGTTCGGCCTTGTAGACGAGCTTGCCGTCGACCTTGATCCAACTGACGAACAGCAGGCGGGCCTTGAGGCTCACCCCCTGCTCGCCGGCACGCTTGCCCTTGGAGTAGGTGAAGGTGTCGGTCCACAGGTCGCCCAGGCGGAAGCCGATCATCACCTTCTTCTCGGCGTCGACCGCCTGAATGCAGCGGCGCACCAGGTGCTGCGCTTCCGATCCCGATACGCGCGTGTCGAAACGCACGTACGAGACGTCATCGCTGGGACCGTTCAGGGCCGCGATGTCGCAGGCCAGGAACGCATCGCCTTTCTTGGGCTTCACTTCGCGGATGCGATTGAGATACCCGAGGCCGGTGATGTGCAGATCGAAGTAGGACTTGTCGGTGGAAGTGGTCATGGTGAATCTCCTGAGAACAATGAGGCGGAGACACACCCGACCCAGGCGGGGAAGGTGTGGAACCCCCGCGTGGGTTGAAGGAACAGCTTGGTGGCATCGCCATCGAGAACCGATGGCCGTTCGCGCATGGATGCCGGTGCGAACTGGGGTGATCTACACGGTCGGAACCGCGTCGCAGCCTTGAAGATCGTGGCTGCCTGGGCATGTCGCTGACGGACGTCAGCGGAACATGGCCGGAAGCGTCGCGCCGGGACGGCGCGCAGGCGAGCGGCAATCGGCACTCGCGGCTGTCCGCATTGCCGGGAAGAAAGAGGCCCCCGGAGCGGGGGCCAGGGATGGGCGGTCAGTTACCGCTGGGCGTGGGAGGAACCGCCTGCAGCGATAGGTGTGTCGCGGAGGCGGACACGTCGAGGTCGTCCTCGCTGCGCAGGATGCGCGCAAACACGCCCTCCTGCGGATCGAAGAACTCGCCGAAGTCGTCGCCACCGAACTCGGCGCGCGCCAGCTCCCACCAGTCATCGAAGGCATCGACATCCGGGTTGCAGCCAGCGGCATAGGCGATGGTCTTCTGGCGACCATCGGGTCGGCGCTCGCCGCACTCGGCCAGGAAGTACACGCCCTGATCCTTGACCAGGATGACGCGGCATTGATTCGCCACCGCTTCGGCGAGCACGGGCCGCAGCTCCGTGCCTTTGAATCGAACAGTCATGGGTGTGATCTCCAGGGGGCAGGAAAAGAGGCTTCCCGCCGCGAGGGCGGGAAGCTGCTGTGAGATCAGTGCCGGATAGCCTTACGACACGACAGGCACTGCACGCGGATGCGCCGCCAACTCCCGTCGTCGATCAGCCGTTCCAGCGTCTCGCCGAGGGTGTCGAAGAACACCTCATCGACCCGTTCGACCAGCTCGCCGTCGCGGTGCAGCTCCACCGCGTAGAGGTCGAGGCCACGCTCATACAGCACGGTGACGCGACCCTGGAACTTCGTCGTGGCGACGGTGAAGCCGATGGCCGGCGGCGTGCGGATGATGTCGGCGGGCAGCGGATCGACCCAGGTGATGTCCCGCGCGCCGGCATCCACCAGCATGTGGGTGACGCGCCGGAAACCGTCGGGAGCGGGCAACTGCTCCAGTTGGTCGACCAGTTCCTGCAGCAAGGGGCAGCGCGGCTCGGGGATCGGCAGCTTCGCCGGTGCGGACCCGAGCACGAACCGCTTCACCGTGTAGGGCTGGCCGTCGGCGGTGAACTCGGTCTGCTCCTCGGGCGTGTCCGCCCGCTGACCGTCGAAGCGGCGTCTGACATAGGGTTCGACCTGCACCTTGGCGCCCTCGTCGGGCACTTCGGTCACGAGCGTGCGATCGAGCACCGCGAACTCGGCTCGTCCCGTCTTGACGACGATGGCCTCGTCGGTGGTGGCGATGACCTTGCCCTCGAAAGGCTTCGGGTCGATGTGAAAGCCCAGCGTCGAAACCTTGGGCTGGCCGTCGAAGATGTTGAATTTGAACGAACGGACGTTGGAAGGCACATGACCGACAACGAGCGTCGGCATCTGTGCGCGGATGGCTTGGGTATCCATGGGGAGACTCCTTGTGGCAACCAAGGGACTCCCGCCCGCAAGGGAGGTCTGTCCCTTGAGGGTGAGGTGGATGGACGCGGGTGCGCCCGGAGAACGAAGCAACCAGCACGGCGAACCGCGCCGCAGTCTTGAAGGTCTCGACTGCCTGGGCATGCTGCCGGCAACGCCAGCGAACATGCGGCCAGCGTGCGGCACATGGCGGCGACCGTCCGTTGGGAATCGGCAATGCGCCGGCACCGCGTTCCGCGAAAAAGAAGAGCCCCGACGTGGGGGCTCGAATGGGTTGCGGGTTACTCGTCGTCGTAGAGCGTCAGCCCGTCCAGCACTGGCGCGTCGGCATCGAACACCAACATGCGAACGTCGGCGAGCGCAGCCAGGTGCAACACTTCCACGAGGGACTCCGGCACGCCCTTGGCCCGGTGCTCCTGCCGCAGCTCTTCGGCGGTGATGCCCTCGACATGCTGCAGGTTCGCATCCGTCCAGGGCGTGGCGATCAGCTTCACGCCGACCGCCGGGCTGTAGGGAATGCGGAAGGCCACGAACAGAAAACCGCTCGGCGTGGCGATGTCCGCCAGTTCGGCGAGGAAGCGACCGGCCTCCTCGGTGATGTGCGCCGAACTGATTTCCCAGGCACGGCTGTAGAACCCGGTCTCGAAGCGCAGGCGGCGTACCACCTCGCGCGCGGCTTCCTCGGAGTAGGTATCGCCGACGTGCAGCGGCTGGCCGGCTTCTTCGGCCATGACGGCGTAGACGAGGTTTCGGGCGATACCGTGGCTGGGGCACTGCGCGTCCAGCTCGGGCGGCACGTTCTGGCCCTCGGTGATCAGCGCGAAGTCGTCGCAGAAGACGCAGGCATGGCGCTCGACCTGGCTGTCCGGCAGGTGCGACTGCGAGACGTGCAGCGGCAGGTAGCTCAGCGGGCAGTCGTCGTCGTAGGAAATCGCCAGCAGCCGCTGCACGGACAGGCCATCGTAGCCGCGGGCGAAGGGATTGTTGGAATGGGACATGGGATTCCTCCAGCAGAGGATGGCCGAGGCAATCCCCTGCCGGGGATTGAACCCCAGCGAGTGGATGAAGTGGCAACCGGTCAGCCGGCCGCGGCGTCGGGCCGCCCTGGTGGCGGGCGGTGCAGGTCAGTGGAAGATGGTGATTCGGGACATGGCCGCTCCTGCGAAAAGAAGGAGGGACATGGCCCCGAACGAGGACGCATGTCCCTCGTGGGGTGGGATGAAAAGACGGTGGGTTGCCAGGCGCGGCTCACCAGCCGTTGTAGTGCAGCGTGAGGTCAGCGATGACCTGGCGCCGTTCCAGATCGAGGCCGCCGAAGTCGGACAGCCCCTCGAAGCCGCAACGCTTGAGCATCGCGCCGCCCTCGCGGGAGTTGTAGAAGCTCACCATCGCGGACAGGAACATGCGTTGACCGCTGCTCAGCACGCCCAGGGCGTCGTTGAGCATCAGCATGTTGGGCCGCAGGTCCCACTTGGTGGTGGCACGCTGCAGACCTTCGCGTGTGCCGTCGCCGAACCACTCGTGGCCGGCGATCTGCGCGCCGCGCTTCCAGGCCTCGAAGAAGGCCTGCGGTGCAGCGTCGAAGTGCGCCTGTTCCAGCGCCATCTGATCGAGCACGTCTTCGGGTAAAGACAGATTCATGAGAGAACTCCTTGAAGGGTGGGAATCAGGGGTGAGCGCGCTGTGTCCAGGCATGGGTATCCAGGGCGCGCTGTGCTGCGAGGTGGGTCGGGAAATACTCGACGGACTCCCGCGATACCGGTCCTTCGTCGTCTTGTGTGCCGATGTAGTGGCCGGCCGCGCTGCGCAGCACCTGTAGCGGCAAACGCTTGCCGGTCCAGGTCAGCGCCAGCGCACCACTGCGCACTGCGGTTGCAGAGGAAGATGCGGAAGGTTCAGACATGCCGTGCTCCTTGGTGGGTCGGGGAGCACGCATCCCGCAGGGGATGGGGTTCCCCTCGGGTGGTTGAGAAAAGTGCATCGTCGCCAGGCCGGCGAGCGTCCGCGGTGGGCGATGCGAAGCGGACTGGATCGGTCGACGCGGCGAACCGCGTTGCAGTCTTGAAGACCGAGACTGCCAGGGCATGCCGCTGACGACTGTCAGCAACGCATGGCGTGAGGATGGGCGCGAAGCATGGCTGCCGTCGCAGGGAAAACCGAATCGCGGACGGCCCGCTTTAGGGCAATGGCCCGCGTCACGGGACAAGGCAAAGACCAGGGCGCCGAAGGCCACACGGGCCTTCGGCTGAAGAGAATGGAAAACCACCTGTGGGCTGCGTCAGCGCAGGCCGTCGTCAAAGCCGTTCGCTGCGTCAGCAATCGCACCCGGCCCGTTTCGTGGCTGGGGCCGGAAACCTCTGGCGTGCATCCACACACAAAGGGAGCCCGATGTTTCGCCGGCGGGCACCGGCACGGAATACCCTCGGCCCAAGGGGCCTCCTCACGGCTCGCGCGGCGGCAAGGCGTCAGGAAGCCCCTCGTGACCGAGGCAAGGCACACCGATCAAGGGAATGGCGGCGGGCGCGATTCGTGGAGCAATGACCTTCTCGCCCCGTCGCCCGACGGCGGGCAGACGGGGCGCGCACACCGTTGCAGAAGGAGACGCGCGCTTTGGAGTCCCGCGCGGTGCGGGACGTTTGCCTCGCCGCCAGTGAAGTGGCCGGCGCGGCAGGGGGAAGCGAGGATCAGGACGCCTTGGAGGCAGCGCGCCGCTTGCGCGGTGCGCTGCGCCGGCCCGTCGGGGACTCGATCGGCAACGTGCCCTTGCAGTCCGGGTAGCGCGAACAGGACCAGAACGCGCCGCTCTTGCCCGTGCGCTGCTGCATCGGTGCGCCGCACTGCGGGCAGGCCGGCGCCGGCGGCAGCTTGAGCGAGAGCGTTGCGCCGCGGTACTGCTGCACGAGCTGGCCGACCCACACGGACTGCTTCTCGATGAAGGTGTCCAGCGCCATCTGGCCGGCCTCGATCATGTCCAGCGCCTGCTCCCACACCGCCGTGGTGCCGGGGTCGGCGATGGCCAAGGGCACCGCGTCGATGAGCGTGAATGCCGCGTCGGAAGCGCGGACGGCGCGGCCTTTCTTGACCAGGTAGCCGCGACCGATCAGACCGTTGATGATGTTGGCGCGTGTCGCCTCGGTGCCGATGCCGGTGGTATCTCGCAGCTTCTGTTTCAGCCGCGGGTCGGTCACGAACTTGGCGACAGTCTTCATGGCCTTGATCAGCTCGCCCTGCGTGTAGGGCTTGGGCGGCAGCGTCTTCAGCGCCTTGAGATCCACCTTGCCGACCGGGCAGGACAGGCCCGCATGCAGCGCCGGCAGCACCTGGCTGCGCTGCGCATCCTCGCCGTCGGCATCGTCCGGCCCCGGCGTCGCCAGCACCTCGCGCCAGCCGGTGACGGCGATCTGCTTGCCCACGGCCGCCAGCGACTGACTGCCGCACGAGAACTGCGCTACCGTCCGGTCGAACTCATGGTGCGGGAGGAACTGCGCGAGGTAATGAGCGCGGATCAGCCGGTAGACGGCCAGTTCCTTCTCGTTCATGGCCGACAGGTTGGCGGGCTCCAGCGTCGGGATGATGCCGTGGTGAGCCGACACCTTGCCGTCGTTCCAGGCGCGCGAACGCTGGTTGCGGTCGAGCTGGCCGATCAAGGGCCGCAGGCTGGGATCGGTGGCGAGCAGTGCATCGAGCACCGCCGGCACTTCCGCGAGCATGCTTTCGGGCAGATATCCCGAGTCGCTGCGCGGATAGGTCGTCGCCTTGTGCGTCTCGTACAGCGCCTGCGCGATGTCCAGCGTCTCCTGCACATCGAGGCCGAGCTGACGCGAACACACTTCCTGCAAGGTGCCCAGATCGAATGGCAGCGGCGGTGCCTCGCGCACGCGCTCGGTGTCCACCGACACGACCTGCGCATCGCGTGCCGCGCGAATGCGATCCGCAGCCTGCTGCGCCACCGGCTGCTGAAGGCAGCGACCCGCTGCATCCGTGCTGCCTTCGGGCGGTATCCAGCTCGCGGTGAAGGACCGGCCGGCATGGGATAGCAGCACATCCACGGCCCAATACGGCATGGAGACGAATCGCGCGATCTCGCGATCACGATCCACGACCAACTTCAGCGTCGGCGTCTGCACGCGCCCCACCGACAGCACGCCGGTGTAGCCGGCCTGCCGACCTAGAAGCGTAAACAGCCGGCTCAGGTTCATGCCGATCAGCCAGTCGGCGCGCGATCGGGCGAGTGCGGAGAAATACAGCGGCAGCGTCTCGGCGGACGGCTTGAGCGCACCCAGCGCTTTGCGGATCGACGCATCGTTGAGCGCCGACAGCCACAGGCGCTGAATCGGCCCGCGGTAGCCGCACAGGTCGATGATCTCGCGGGCGATCATCTCGCCCTCGCGGTCGGCGTCGGTCGCTATCACCAGCTCGCCCGCCTTGGCGACGAGCTGCTGCACGACCTTGAATTGCGCTGCGGTCGCCGCCTTGGGCTCGACACGCCAACGCTCAGGAAGAATGGGCAGTTGCTCGATGGCCCAGCGCTTGTATTGCTCGCCGTAGCCTTCGGGCGGAACCGCCTCTACCAGATGACCGATGCACCAGGTCACGACGACACCCGCGCCGCTGTAGCAGCCGTTGCCGCGTTGACCGGCACCCAGCACACGGGCGATGTCCTTGCCCTGGGACGGCTTCTCGCACAGGAAAAGGCGCATGAAGCCTCCTTGGAAATGTGCGGTTCATCGGATGGGCGTCAGCTTGGCGGGGCCAGGAGATGCCGGCAGCAAGGAAGTCGATTGATGCAGACACCGCTTTGTGATCGGCAGGCGGTTCGTTGCCGCAGCGGTGTGCATAGATCGTAGGAGCTGGCACAGCAAGAGCGTCGTTTCGGGAGGGCGGCTGGAACTCCGTGGACGACCTTGGAGCTATCCCCTTGGGATAGCTCGCTGGTGCATCGCGGGCGTATGACGGTTGCTACAGTCGCCCTCGGGGGAACGGCGATGGGCGAATTACTGTCCGCCGGCCGGCTTGGTGCTGAGCGCCACCGAATCGATGCGGTACGGCAGGATGCCCACGCGCCGCGCCTCGACCTTGAACGTCACGCGCTCGTTCTCGTCGGCGTCCTCCCATTCGTCGCGCACGGTGCGGCCCTCGACCAGCACCCGCATGCCTTTCTGGTATAGCGTCTTCCAGTGCTCGGCGTCGCGGTGCCACAGCTCCACGGGCGCCCAGAAGCCGCCGCGATCTTCGTACTCGCCGTCCTTCTTCGGGATCGGGTTGTCGAAGTAGACGTTCAGGCGAAGCAGCCGGCGTGGCTCGTCGTTGCCGTTCGGAAATTCGCGGTAGTCCGGCGCAGAACCGATGTTGCCCTCGCCGACGAAGTGCGTGCTCATGGAGACTCCTTGGTGGTGGGTGGAACGGATGCGGTATGCCCGTGGACGCGCCGCAGGTAAGCCGCTTCGGCCTGCGCGGCCTTGTTGGCGCATTCCAGGGCTTGGCGGGCGATGCTGTGGGTCAGGCTGATCTGCATGTTCAGCACGATGCGCTGCAGTTCGATCGCGTACAGATCGTCGATCAGCGAGGCCGGCGTCGCGGGGTTGGCCAGCAGGGCCTCCCACAACGCCACGCCCATGGAGGAACGGTCGAGGTTGCGCCAGCGCAGGAAGGTCGTCCCTGCGCCAGTGGCCTGCTGGGCCAGTTGCACGTCGAGCAGACTGAATGGATAGGCGCGCGCCTGGGGCAGCACGCGCCGCTGCGCCAGGCCAATCACGTCGTCGCGCAGCGCTGCGCACTGGCTGGCCCAGGTCTCCAGACTCCCCTTACCCTTAAAAGGCTGTAAAAGGCCTTTTAGGTAGCCTGCGTGTTCCAGCCGCTGGAAGTCCGCCTGTTCCAGCGCCACGAAGCGCGTGGAGTGGCTGATAGGGGGCGATGCTGTCATGCGCCAGCACCCTCATCGCCCGCGGCACCATCGGCTGCGCCACCCGTGGGAGCCTGCGCATCGGGCACGATGGCAGGCGCAGCAGGCGGCGTGCCGGGCTTGTTCGACCGCCGCGCGATGGGTGGCGCGAAGCGCGAGCGGCGCGTGCCTTCCAGCACGTCCTGCGGCAACTCGCCGAACTTCTCCAGCGCCGCTCGCGCCGCCGCGTTCTTCGCCGCGAAGTCGTCGCGCGTCGTGCCCGAGTAGCGGTACTGCTGGGCCAGCGAGAACAGGCTGCGCAGCGCGTGCGCACCATCATTGAGCCAGCGCTCCAAGGTGCTGCGGTCGATCAGCGCCGTGTGGTGCGCCAGGATGAGCTTGCGTGCCAGGTCGTCGTAGTCGGCCAGCAGATACACCGCCATGAAACCGAGCTGGGCGTTCACGAACAGCGGCAGCTTCACCGGCTGCACGTTCATGTTCTCGCCCAGGGACAGCGCCGCTGGCACGTCGGCCAAGGCCTGATCCACCTGTTCGCGCAGGGTCTGCAGACGGGTCTTGGTGTCGGCGAGCTTGTCCTCGATCCGCAACATCCACGAGTCCGAGTACGGGTCGTCCTGCTCGGCGCCGCGCTTCATCTTGTTCATGGCGCCGATGAAGCCGTTGAGACCGATGATGCCGGGGCGCCCCTCGGTCGGCGCACGGCCGTGCCAGATGCGCGAAGCGTGGTGCGTGTGCAGCGTCAGCGACATCGCGCTGCGCAGCGATCCGAGATTCAGTTGCAGGGGTTCTGTGCGTTCGTTGGCCATGAGAGCGACTCGCGGTGAAGGGGCGAGTCGCCAGTATCGGCATCGGCCGGAAGGCTGTCAGTCAACAAACCGCAGCCCATGCGCGCCCGGTTTGTTCTGCGCGGAAGGCTGTGTGTGCCGGCTATCCCCTGGGGATAGCTCGGCGGAGTCGTTCGCGACTCGCGCGGAGGTGAGACCGCGTCGCGGGGCTATGCCTCGCGAGGTCTGTACCAGGCGGCCCGTTGCCCCTCCACCTCACGGTAGCGAAGCTCGAACATGCGGCACTCGTGCACCACCTGCCGCCAACTGCTGCAGCCGTAATTGGCTGGAAGCTGCTCGGGATGCCGGTCCGCGATCCAGCGGCCAGCGGCGGCGATCGGTGTCCAGCCCTCGACGGCCAACTGCGCGGCGGCCTCGCGTAGCGCACGAACGATGCCGGCGGCCGGCCAGTCCACCGTGCCGTCCGGCGCGATGCCATTGACCACCAGGTCGTGGAACACATCCGAGTGGACGAATTCCGCTGCCAGGCGCCGCGCCTGATCCATGTGCTCGGCCCAGCCGCGCAACTGCTCGAAGTGCTGATCGATGCGCGTGTAGGCGGAACCGAGTTCGTCCTGTGCAGCGCGGCACCCGTCCACGGTCCATAGATCGTGCTGGTCGATGAAGTGGTGCACCAGTGTGTTGCGCAGCGATACCAGGTCTTTGAGGTCGGCCTGGGTCTTGGCGTAGTCCTGCGCAGACAGGCTCAGTTGCACGCGCGTGCGAAAGGAGATCACGTCGCCGGGAAGATCGTCGTCGCGTTCCTCGCCGCCATTTCCATCGGTGACGACATACGAACCAAACAGTTGTCCGATCAACGTGCCCAGGGTCTTGGTCGCGGCATCTTCAATCCGCGCTGCGCGAATGGCCTCCAGCGAATGCGCCGGGCCTGAAATCTCGTGGTGGGCCACGATGGCTTTCATGAGGCGCTCGTATTGTTGAAGGCGCAACAGGCATCTGCCCAGCAAGCGCTGAACGTCTGGCTGTAGTGGTTGCAGTGCGTTTGTGACGGGGAAAGTCGTCATATCCATCGTTGGCCGGGCTCGTGCGTGGCTGTCCTCGTTTGATTCACAGGCGACAGTTTCGCCTGTCGTTCGGCGGGCAGCAATCGAGCACGGCGGAAGGGTGTTTGTTCCAGCTATCCCCTGGGGATAGTCAACATCAGCGATCACGCAAGGCTTCTCGGAGCTGAGCCAGGTAGGCACGTGCCACCTCGGGATCAGCCGCACGGGATGCTGGCGGTGACGAGGGCGCAGGTGACGGGGGCGCTGGCGGCGTCGATGCACTTTCTCCGGCCCAGGCCTTGAACTCCCCGCGGATCGCCTTCTGGATGATGCCAAACAGGTAGCCGGCCGGGTTGCGTACCGCGCTGTTGTGGCAGCGTGCCGCCCACTCGTCGAGAACGGCCTGCCTCTGCGCCTCGTCCACCTGCTGCAGCGCCACCAGCGCGCCGGCCTGCTGCTCGTCCTTCAAGCGCAGGAAACGCTCGGGCAGCCGCAGGTTCTGCAAGGCCCTCGCGCGCGGTACTGTACGTACTTCATTTATACGATCATTACGTACTGTACGGTCCTCCTTCGGAATCCAAAGAGAGCCGTCCGGCGCGGGTTTCGGTCCTGCTTCGGATTCCGAAGACGGGCGCGCAGCATTCCGAAGAAGGGCTTCCTGGCCTTCTTCGGATTCGTGGTCCGCACCCTCCTGTGGATAACCTGGCGTCGTCCAGCCATGCCGCGCCATGCGCTGCGCCAGCACTTGCAGACGGGTCGGCAGCGTGCGCCCGCTGAGCAGCGGGTCTTCGGCGATCTCCCGCAGCGTGTTCATGCCCACGACCTGCACCGCCTTCGCCGCGTGCGTGAGCGCCTGGCTCACCAGGCCCAGGTAGTCCGGGTCGAGCTGCATCGCCTCGAAGGGTGACAGCGGTTCGTCGTGCAGCACGTAGAGGTTGCCTTGGATACGGCCGGTCTTGGGATCGCGCCGCCGCCGCACCAGGCTGAGCCAGCGCGTCAGCCGCAGCAGCGTCAAGGCGCGCGCCACGGTCTCGTGCGAGGCTTGCGCCGCACAGGGCATGGACGCCAGATATGGGCGGAGCTGGTCGTAGGTGGGAAAGGCGGTCACGCCGTCGTCGTTGAGCTGCAGGCGGAACACCTGCCAGGCATTGCGCTCCAGCGGCGTCAGGCGCCGGTCGAAGAACAACGCGCGCGGCACGCTCTCGTGCCGGTTGCCGCTGTAGAGAAAGCCGTCCTGGCTCGGCGCCGTGCCCTGCGCCGGTTCCTTCGGCTCAAGGTGCCGCAGCGCCTCGTCGAACAACGCCGACAGCGCAACCGGGCCATCACGCCGTGGAGCGTCGCCCGTCGTCATGACCTACACCAGCCCCTGGTCGACCCAGTTCCGTATCGCCGACCAGATCACCGACATGGGCAGGGTCATGGCCTCGGCCAGGTCCATGGTCAGCGCCAGCATCGCCATGTCGTCGTTCAGTGCGATGTGCCGCTCCGTGATGCCGGCCTTCCAGCGTTCCCACAGGGCCACGTCCTGCGCCTCGTCGAGCACCGGATGCCGACCCTTACGCTTGGGCAGCCCGAGGATGTCGCGGCGCAGCGCCACTTCCTGATGCGTGAGGCCGTAGAACTTGCTGACCATCTCCGTGCTCGCCCCCAGGCGCAGCATGCGGTCCACCGTGGCGATCTCCCGCTCCACGTCGTGCACCTGGCTCAGCAGCCGCTTCAACACTTCCCGGTTCACCGACACCGAACACCACGACACCGTGGCATTCACCAGCATGCTCACGAGTTCTGGGTGCTTCAGCGCATCCAGCTCCTCCTCACCGAAGCCCATGGCCTTGCAGCGGCGCAACTGGCCGTTGCGCAGGTCATGCAGGGCCTGGGCGATCACGGCCTGGTTGAGCGGGTGCGGTGCCGACATACGGGAGCCTCCTGCGCTCAGGAATCCTGGCTCGCTACGCCGGCTTCCAGATCCAGCAGCCGACGCGCCAGGCGCAGCAGACGGAACAGCTTTACCAGCCCGGCATCGCTCAGGCGCGTGACCAAGCCGCCGTGACCATGCAGCAGCGGCCCAAGGTCATCGGCCAGCCGCGCGCTGTCCAGCCCGGTCGCGGGTGCCGGCGCGGTGCTCAGCGCGTGCAGCAGGGTCAGCATCGCACGCGCGAACGCCGGGAGCGCCTTCGCCTGGCCCACGGCCGGCGTCACGCAGACGAAGCCGATGCCGCCATCGCTGGCTTCGATGTGGTCGCCCACCGCCGCTTCCCCCGCGATCTCGCGAGCGAACTGCGAGATATGCACGCGCAGGCGATCCGGCACGTCCAGGCCCGGCTCGATGTACCAGACATCCGAGATGGGAAAGAGCCCGCCAACCTGCACCGGGATCGCACGCAGCGCATCTGCCTCGAAGTCGGGTAGCTTGTCGCCGAGCTGATCCGCGACCATCCGCTGGATGGACTGCAGGCGCTCGGTGGTTGGGGCCGGCGTCACGATGTGCCCCTGCAGGCGCTCGTCGCGCTGCCCGTCCCGGGCGTTTGGTGCAGCGGCAGGTGGTGCCGAGGGTGTCTCTGCCGGTGGCGCGACGGGCGAGGTGTCCCGTGGCGTTGGCGCCGCGGGCGACAGTTGCGGCGTGATGGCTGGCGCCGCAGGTGCGACAGGCGTTGCCGGGTTCGGCGCGGCCGGCTCGCTGGTCAATACTCGCTGACGGCTTTCGCTGTCATCGACCTCCAATGCCAGCGTGTCGTAGTCCGCTTCCAGCAGCTCGGCCATCTGACCCACCAGTTCGTCCTGCACGCGCTGGGGCGAGAAGCCCTCCGGCTGCGTGTCGAACTGCGACAGCACATCCTGAAACAGCGAAGCGAAGTCCACGGTCAGCGGCCGGCCCAGCGCACGCCGCTCCCAGGTGCGCTCGCACGCCTTGCGCAGCACTGCGAGCCGGTCCACCTGATGCCGGCCCAATCCGCCGTACAACAGCGTCGGGATCGCCGGCAGCAGATAGCGCACCGCATCGTTCATGCGGCTGATGTGTGACTGCGGCACCGGATAGCCGTCGGCCGTCAGTCGCCGCGCGAGTTCGCTTTGCGACAGCGCCTGGCCGCTTTCCTGCTCGTAGAACTCGCGCGCCTTCTCGATGCCCAAGGCCCGCTCGATGAAGGTCAGGCCGCCGCGCAGCTCGTTCTCGGCCAGATGCCCGGTCAGCGCCACGATTTCGCCGCGCGCCGGCCACGGGCGGAACAGGCACGCAATGCGGAAGAAGCGTTCCTCCTTGGTCTCGCTCCACAACTCGCGCAGGATCGCCAGCCGCGTGTTGCCGCCGTTGCGAATAATGTAGTGCGCCTCGCCCGGCCTGCGCGTGATCGCGGGGGGCGCGTCCAGCCCACGTTCGCGGATGGACGCCTTGATCTCCGCATAGGCCGGGTTGCGCGTCACGCGTGGGTCGTGGTCGTAGGGCCGCAACTGGTCCAGCGTCACCACCATCGGCGTGTCGGCGATGGGGTCGCTCAAGGTCGCGGCCGAAGGGCCGCTGCGCTCGAAGCCGGTGGCCAGCAGCTTGGCAGCCATGTCCTGCGGCGTCAGCTCAGCCACGGCCATTCTCCTGCGCCTGTCGGTCGGCGCGGCGAAGCTGCGCACGGGCGTTGCGCTCGGCGCGGTGGTCGCTCGCCGTCGAGCTGGTGTAGATCGGCGCGCAGCCTTGCTTCGTGAACAGCAGGTGCCCGCCGCGGGTGCGCACCACCTTCCAACCTTCTCCCAGGGCGAACTCGATCAGCCCTCGCAGCCGCTTGTGGCCGCGGGCCAGGTTATGTGCGCTGGCCATGGCCGGCCCCTCCCGCGTCGCCTCGGCCGGTGACGAGCGCAAAGCGCTCCTGCCACGCCGGGAACAGCTCGCCGGCCAGCGCGCGCATGGTCTCCAATGCGGCAGGTGCCGTGCGGCCCGCCGGCTGGCGGTATTCCACCCGATGCACCGGCAGTCCGCGCGTCGCGGCGCGCGGATAGGCTTCAATCGCCGGCACGTCGGTGTCCAGCACGCGCACGCCAGGCTGCTCCTGGAATACCTGACGCAGCGCCTGCTGGATCAGCCGCGCATTCGACGACACCGGATGCACGCGGTTGATGAGCAGGTGCAGCGGCGGCGGCTCGATGCCGAGGTGGCGGTACGGCGCGATGTCCTCGATGAGTTGCAGCGTGCCGCGCCGCAGCTCGCGCGCCGCGAGGATTTCCGGCGTCACCGGCGAAAGCGCCAAGTTCGAGGCCAGCACCGCCATCTCCAGCAGCACGCTGCGCGCGCCCTGGGTGTCGATCAGCAGCAGGTCGTAGTGCGGCGCCAGCGTGGGCAGCAGGTGGCGCAGCCGCAATCTGCCATCGGGCGCGTGCAGCAGCAGCGTGTTCAGCTCGCCGCGGTCGTCGTTCGAGAGCACCAGGTCAAGCCGCTCGATCGCGGTGCGCGACACCAGTTGCTCGGCGCGCTGCTCGTTGTAGGCCAGCATCTCGTAGATGCCGGCCGGCGCGCGCTCGGCCAGCGTGAAGTAGCTCGACAGCGTGGGCTGCACGTCCAGGTCCAGCAGCAGCACGCGCAGCCCGGTGTCGGCTGCGAAGCCGCCCAGGTTGGCCGCCGTCGTGGTCTTGCCGACGCCGCCCTTGGTCGAAATGATGGACACCACCTGCATGGGCCTCTCCCGGTTGAATGGCATGTACCGAGGAAAAGCGTCAGGCGCGCTCATCGAGGCGATCGGCGATCCATTGCTCGACCTCCGCCGAGTCCCAGCCCACGGCGCGCACGCCCAAGCGCAGCGCCTTGGGGAACTTGCCTTCTTTCATCAGGCTGTAGATGTGCGCGCGCTTGAAGCCGGTTTTGGCCTCGACTTCGGCGCGACGCAGGATGCGGTGCTCGGCCGGCACTGCCGGCGCGGTGGTCTGCGAAGACATGAGAGACACTCCTTGACGCTCACTGGCGCTGTTCGGAAAGTGCCTCGTATTCAATACACCGCGGTCGCCGAAATCACTGCAATTGCAGAAGCAGCGACTGCAATTGCAGTGCGCCGCATCGGCATCATGCTGGCCGCGTCGTCAGCGCGACGCCTCCAGGTGGCGCCGCGCCTGCGCGAGCTTGCTCCACAGCGTCCGCTCGCTGAGACCCGGCCGCCCCTCATGGTGTGCGATCAGCGCGCTGACCACGGCATCCATGCTGCGGAACGACGAATAGGCCGCGCCTGACGGCGAATTGCCCAGCAGCAGCGTCAGCAGTCCGCCGATGATGTTGAGGTAAGTCGTCTCGCTGCGCAGGCCAGGCTCGCGCGCCTGTTCGTCGTTGGCCGCGCGCGTGGCATGTTCCTTCGCCAGTGCTTCGTGCGCGGTGCGCAGCGTTTCATGCACCAGGGCAAGTTCGGCAAGTTGCGACTTCGCTGCTTCGCGATCGGCCAGCAGAATGTTGAGCGTGTCCACGCTCACCGCCGGATGCACCGCGCGTTCGATGCCGTCAAACAAAAACCCCGGCCGATCGCCGGGGTAGAACTGCGACATCCACGCTTTCAAGTCCACGTGGCGCACGGTCAACTCGGGGTCGTCGAGCGCCGGCCGCTGCGAGTCCAGCACGATGCCGGCCTTGCCACCGGGCAATTCGCCATGCGTCAGCGCGTCGAAGATGCGCTCGGCATACAGGCGCAGCAGCGGCCAGCGCGGGAGTTCGCCGGGCTCCGGCATGGCACGCTGCTCCAGCGCTTCCAGAATACGCTGCTCGAAGCGCAGGAGACCGCACCAGCGGACGGCCGCCTCGATCGGTCGGTAGTACGTCTTTGCGCCAAAGGCGTGGCTGCTCGATTTCGGCATATCGCGCTCTTCCCATCGTCGGATCGACACATGGCAAGCGCGCGCGGCCCACATGGGCGCAGCGATTGCCCAAAGAACCCGATGAAGCGCGAGCCGGTCGGCATCGTGGTGGACGTTGGGTGCGGCGATGTCGCCGAGCGTTACGCAGGGGGCAAACCTCCTTGCGGTGCCCGCTACACCTCAACCATAATGCACCTGCGAAAAATCTTGTTACCGGCGCAACGGTCTGAAAAGCCGCGCATCCAAGTTCGATCAGGAAGGGATGCCGCGCTTTACCGGAAAACCAGGGCAAAGTTTTCGTAGGAATACGGGCGGGGTAAAGCGCCAATGCGACTTCCGGCTGAGCCGGTTTGCATCCAGCAAGGGCTCATGCGTTCTGCGTCACTGCTGTGACCTCGACAGCTTGAAGGTGCCTTGCTTGATGCCGGGTGGATAGGCCCGATTCGCCATCCATGCCCGTGACGCAAAAGGTCGGCCGCCGATGCAATGCGGGTCAAGGTCCAGACCGAAAGGGAATCGTACCGTCCAAAATCCCCGCGTCACATCGGGCGTTGATCGGTGCCTTGCGGGCGTCCGACACGCTCCACGCGGTCGATGAACTGCCGCAGCGGCTCCATGATTTCGCCTTCGGGTCGCAGTAGATAGGTCGTCAGCGAAGCGGTCTCGTCGGCCAGCGGCCGCACGACGACATCGGCCTGATGGCAACCCGCCAGATGCGCCGCGCTCGAAAAGCCCACGCCGTAGCCGGCGGCCACGAGAGCCAGCATCAGGGAATGGGTCTTGACGTACTCGGCTACCGTCGGCTGCGCATCCACCGTGCGGAGCAGCCGTTCGCGCTGCCGGCTGCAACCTTCGCAGACCTGGGGATCGCACAGCACCAGCGGATAGCTCGCCACTTCCTCCAGCGGCACTTCCTTGAAAGCCAGCAGCGGATGCCTGGCGGGCAAAGCCACCACCAGCGGGTCTCGCCACACCGGCATGGCGACGATGCCGGCGTCCATTTCACCAGCCAATGCAAAACCTGCGTCATACAAGTCGTTGCGCAGTCCAGTCACCAACTGCGCCAGTGGCGTTTCAAATATCCGAATGCCGACCTGTGGTGCCTCCTCGCGGCAAAGCGCAAGCAACGCCGACAAGCGGGCCTGCCCCATGTCACCAGATAGTGCGATGCGCAGCGTGTTCCGCTGGTTCGCTGCGGCGCGTGCCTTGGTCTGCGCTTGCTCGAAGGCCAGCAGTACGCGCCGGGCTTCTTCGAGGAAGACCTGTCCCGCCGGTGTGAGACGAACACTGCGTGGCAAGCGGTTGAGCAGCGGCACCCCTAAATCCGCCTCCATCTGGCGGATCGTGCGCGACAGTGGAGACTGTTCGATGTGCAGCCGTCGAGCAGCCCGGCCGAAGTGCAGTTCCTCGGCTACGGCGATGAAGCAGCGAAGATGGCGTAAGTTCATGCTTTCTCCCTACCGATGTGATCAGTCCATATCATCGTAGGGAGCCGAATAGTGCGGAGGATTCACCTCTGTATCGAGATGAGAGCCATCCTGGGGGGTGATGCTCGGATGCTTTTCGCCCATGTCAGCGCCTACGGCGAAGCTCTCGTTCGAGATCGCCCAGCTGCGACGCCTGAAGTTCGGCAAGAAGAGCGAGCAGCTCGATGCCGAACAACGCGCGCTGTTCGACGAGGCTCTGGACGCCGACCTTGCCGCGGCTGAGGCGCAGCTCTAGGAACTGCTGGGCAAGAAGAAGCCGCCGGCTACGCCTGGCGCGATGCCTAAGCGCACCGCCTTGCCGGCGGACCTGCCGCGCGTGGACTGCCACCACGAGCCCGAGAACACCCGCTGCGCGTGCGGCTGTGCGCTCAAGCGCATCAGCGAGAAGCTGGACTACACGCCGGGCGTGTTCACGGTCGAGTGCCACATCCGCGGCAAGTGGACCTGCGCATAGGTGCCGAACGCTGACCCAGGCGCCGGTCCCGGCGGAGATCATCGCCAAGGGCATCCCCACCTCCGGGCTGCTCGCGTAGGTGCTGGTCGCAAAGGACTCCGACCATCTGCCGCTTACATGGTCGTCCCTAGGCAAGCAGGAATAAGCTGCGTGAGTGAATCGGGAGGTTTGCGTAGCTGATGGCTGGCCAGCAGCGTCTGCGCCGGCGGCTTCACCGGCACGAAGCGCATGTGCGGGCGGGTTGCCGCCTCGCAGATCGCTGCGGCATCGGCCGCACCGTTCTTGCGTCCCTTGCCGGCCATGCGGTAGGGCGTGACGAAGTGGCCTGCAATCAGCCGCGCATCCAGCCCATAGCCGCGCAGCTTGCGTGCCCAGTGATGCGCACCGCCGCAGGCCTCCAGGGCCACCAGGCAGCCGGGAGGCAGCTCCGCGCACCAGGCCGCAAACTTGTCAGCGGCCAGCGCCTTGGCAACCACCACGCGCGCATCCACCGCATGCACCTAGATAACCCGCTTGGCCAGATCCACCCCGACTCGGGCAATCTCGTTCATGGACTTCCCCTTTCACATGGCTGCAGATTGATGACTTGGGGAGCACCATCGCGGTGGCAGCCAACATTTGTTTCCTGGCTGCTTACGATTGAGTCACATCAATCGGCCAGCAGATCGCTGGATGTTGACTCTTGACTTTCGGCATGTTAGGCGCAATATCTTGCAAAGTCTTGCAAGAACTTCCTCAGGCGAGGCCGCGTGACGACGGAACTTGTGGGGGTGGTATGACAGCGCGCCAGCAGGCGATCTTCACACTCGACGAGTTGGCTGCCTACTTGAAAGTCGGCAAGCGGACGCTTTACCGGCTCGCCTCGCACGGGGAGATTCCGGCCTTCAAGGTCGGCGGGACGTGGCGGTTTCGTCAAAGTGAAATCGATCGATGGATCAATGATCAGATCCAAGCAGGCAGAAAGAAGGAGGTGATACGCACAGATGAGCAGCCAAAGTCAGCGGAACACTCCGTGTCGTCTGGGCGCGCTGTCCGTCGCCGCAGGCAAACGGAGTGAGCGAGAGTCTTCAATTTTTCTTCTGGAGGTGTGACATGGACATTGATTTCAAGAAATTGGCTCCCTGGAACTGGTTCAAGAAGGAGCAGGAAGAACAACAGAGCACTGCCTCGCTCCCGGTGCAGCGCAATGACCTGCCGGTGGCGGGTGGGCCCGTCAGTCCCATCCTGCAATTGCATCGCGAGATCGACCGCCTGTTCGACGACGCGTTTCGAGGCTTCGGTTTCCCGACGCTGGCCATGCCACGCTGGCCGTCGGACTGGCCGGGCATGCTGAAGCCGGCGCTGGACATCCAGGAGACCGACAAGCAGTACAAGATCGCCCTGGAAGTACCCGGCATCGAGGAAAAAGACATCCAGATCACGCTCGACAACGACGTGCTGCTGGTGCGCGGTGAAAAGCGTCAGGAGCAGGAAACGAAAGACGGCGGTTTCCATCGGGTGGAGCGCTCCTACGGCAGCTTTCAGCGCGCTCTGAACCTGCCGGCCGATGCCAACCAGGACACGATCAAGGCCGCTTTCAAGAACGGCGTGCTCACGATCACGATGGAAAAGCGCGAGGCCAGTACGCCCCAGCAGGGGCGCTCGATCCCGATCAACGGCTGACGCGGGGCAGCGCGTTTTTCTCAAAAACCACAAAGAGATGAGGCACCGTGATCGGCGGTGCCTCGTCAGATCAATCTTTACAGGAGCATCAGCATGGCCAGAAAACAATGCCAAGTCTGCGGCCAGCCCGCCACGGTGCGGGTGGAAGCCAATCTCAATGGTCGCCACAGCACCATGCTGTTGTGTGACGATCACTATCGCCAACTGGTGCGCCAGCAAAAGCGCACCGTCTCACCGCTGGAAGCCTTGTTCGGCTCGCGCAGCGGGCTGTTCGAAGACTTCCTTGGCAGCGACTTCTTCCGCATCGGTGACGACGCACCGTCCATGGCGGCCGATACCGACGAGGTCGTCGATGCCTCGTTCGGCGAACCCGCCCCGGCCGGTACGGGCACCGCGCGCCGTCGCGGCAGTGGGCTCGCCAGCCGTATCAGCGAACAGTCCGAGGCCCTATTGCAGGAGGCCGCCCGACACGCTGCAGAGTTCGGGCGCGCCGAAGTCGATACCGAACACCTGCTGCTGGCGCTATCCGACAGCGACGTGGTCAAGACCATCCTGGGGCAGTTCAAGATCAAGGTCGATGACCTTAAGCGCCAGATCGAATCCGAAGCCAAGCGCGGCGATAAGCCGTTCGAGGGCGAGATCGGCGTGTCGCCCCGGGTCAAGGACGCGCTCAGCCGTGCTTTCGTGGCCTCCAACGAACTCGGCCACTCTTATGTCGGGCCGGAGCATTTCCTGATCGGGCTCGCCGAGGAAGGCGAAGGTTTGGCGGCCAACCTGCTGCGCCGTTACGGCCTCACGCCGCAAGCGCTGCGCCAGCAGGTAAGCAAGGTGGTCGGCAAAGGGGCCGAGGATGGCCGCGCCGAGACGCCGACCAACACGCCGGAACTCGACAAGTATTCGCGCGACCTCACCAAGATGGCGCGCGAGGGCAAGCTCGATCCGGTCATCGGCCGCGCGCAGGAGATCGAGACGACCATCGAAGTGCTGGCCCGGCGCAAGAAGAACAACCCGGTGCTGATCGGCGAGCCCGGCGTCGGCAAGACCGCCATCGTCGAAGGGCTGGCGCAGCGCATGGTCGCCGGCGAAGTGCCCGAGACGCTGCGCGACAAGCGCCTGGTGGAACTCAACATCAATGCCATGGTGGCCGGCGCCAAGTACCGCGGCGAGTTCGAGGAGCGCGTGCAGAAGGTGCTCAAGGAAGTGACCGAGCACCAGGGCGAGCTGATTCTCTTCATCGACGAAGTGCACACCATCGTCGGTGCAGGCCAGGGTGGCGGCGAAGGCGGGCTGGACGTGGCCAACGTGTTCAAGCCGATGATGGCGCGCGGCGAACTGAACCTGATCGGCGCCACCACGCTCAACGAGTATCAGAAGTACATCGAGAAGGACGCCGCGCTGGAGCGTCGCTTCCAGCCGGTGATGGTGCCCGAGCCGACGGTAGCGCAGACCATGATGATCCTGCGCGGCCTGCGCGACACCTTCGAGGCGCACCACAAGGTCAGCATCACCGAGGATGCGATCATCGCCGCCGCCGAGTTGTCGGACCGCTACATCACCGCGCGCTTTTTGCCTGACAAGGCCATCGACCTGCTCGACCAGGCGGCCGCACGCGTGAAGCTGTCGGCCACGGCCCGCCCGGTGGCGGTGCAAGAGCTGGAGTCCGAACTGCACCAGCTGCGGCGTGAGCAAGACTATGTGGCTTCGCGCAAGCAGTACGACAAGGCCGCCGAGCTGGGCAAGCGCATCGAGGCCAAGGAGACTGAACTCAAGAAGCTCGTCGAGGAATGGGAACGCGAGCGCGCCTCGGGCAGCGCCGAAGTCAAGGCCGAGCATGTCGCGCAGATCGTCTCGCGCCTGACCGGCATTCCGGTCAACGAGCTGACGGTGGAAGAACGCGAGAAGCTGCTGCATCTGGAGCAGCGGCTGCACGAGCGCCTGGTGGGCCAGGACGAAGCAGTACGTGCCGTGGCCGATGCCGTGCGGCTGTCGCGCGCGGGCCTGCGCGAAGGCGGCAAGCCAGTGGCCACCTTCCTGTTCCTCGGGCCGACGGGTGTGGGCAAGACCGAACTCGCCAAGGCACTGGCCGAGTCCATCTATGGCGATGAGGGCGCGCTGCTGCGCATCGACATGTCCGAGTACGGTGAACGCCATACCGTGGCACGCCTGGTGGGCGCGCCTCCGGGTTATGTGGGCTATGACGAGGGCGGCCAGCTCACCGAGAAGGTGCGTCGCAAACCCTACAGCGTGTTGTTGCTCGATGAGATCGAAAAAGCGCACCCCGACGTCTACAACATCCTGCTGCAGGTATTCGACGACGGGCGGCTCACCGACGGCAAGGGCCGGGTGGTGGATTTCACCAATACCATCATCATCGCCACCTCGAACTTGGGCTCGGACATCATCCAGCGTCGGCTGAAGGCCCGTGGCGCCGCCGGCGAGGAATACGAGAAGACCAAGTCCGAGGTGATGGACGTGCTGCGCGGACACTTCCGCCCCGAGTTCCTCAACCGCATCGACGAGATCATCGTCTTCCATGCGCTGGGCAAGGAGGAGATCCGCCATATCGTCGGCCTGCAGCTCGATCGTGTGGCCCGCAACGCCGCCAGCCAGGGCGTGACGTTGACCTTCGACCAGACCTTGATCGACCACTTCGCGGAGGAAGGCTACAAACCCGAGTTCGGCGCGCGCGAGCTCAAGCGGCTGATCCGCAGCGAGCTGGAAACCGCGCTGGCACGCGAGATGCTCGGTGGTGGCATCGGCAAGGCCGATCACGCCAGCGCCCGCTGGGATGACAAGGCCGAACGGGTGGTCTTCGAGCGCCAGGAGCCAGCCGCGCAGCCGGCCGAGCCTGAAAAGCCCGATGCAGCGAACGTGGCCGAGGCACCGCCGAACGGCGAGAGCAAGCCTGCGCGCAAGAAGAAGTCAGCGGGCGGCGGATCTTGAGCGATGGGAGGCTGTCGTGTCCGACCCCAACGGGCTGACATGGGCAGCCACCCTCGTGTCGCTGGCGGTCGCTATCCCCACAGCGGGGCACGCGGTCATCTACAAACGTGACCCTCGATCGGCCACGCTGTGGGTGCTGCTGATCGCGCTGTTGCCGTTGGGCGGTTCGCTGCTGTATGGGCTGTTCGGCATCAACCGTTACCAGCGGCGGGCGCGGCGGCTGTTTCCGGGGGCAGATCCTGCTGTTCGGCAGGACCTCGTGCCTACGATGCCCCAGGCCGTATCGGCGCCGTTTGCCGGCCTGGCGCACCTGGTGGGACGTGCCACCGGCCAGTCGCTGACCAGCGGCAACCGCATCGAGCCGCTCGTCGATGGCGAGCAGGCCTACCCGGCCATGCTCGCTGCCATCGAGTCGGCGCGGCACAGCGTCGCGCTGGCTTCGTACATCTTCGACAGCCAAGGCATCGGGGCGCAGTTCGTCGATGCGCTGCGCCGGGCTCATGAGCGCGGCGTGCAAGTGCGGGTGCTGATCGACGACGTCTATGCCCGCTGGAGGCCCCGCAGCGCCTACCGCGCCTTGCAACGCGCCGGCGTTCCGGCGGCGACGTTCAACCCGACGTTGATTCCCGCGCGCCTGCATGCCGCGCATCTGCGCAATCACCGCAAGCTGCTGGTGATCGATGGCGAGACGGGTTTCACCGGCGGCATGAACATCTTCAGCCCGTATTGGCGGCCCGATGCGCCGGAGCAGGCCTGTCACGATTTGCACTTTCGTCTGCGCGGGCCGGTGGTTGCGCATCTGATGCGGTGCTTCACCGATGATTGGTGCGATACCACGGGCGAGCGGCTCAGCAAGGGTTTCTGGGGCGAACCGCCCGCAACGGCTGATGAGCAAGGAACCTCTTGGGCGCGCGGCATCGAGGCCGGTCCCGATGAGGCCCTGGACAGGATGCGCTGGACCTTCATGGGCGCTTTGAGCGCGGCGAAGCATTCGGTGCGCATCTGGACACCTTACTTCGTGCCCGATCAGCCGATGATCGCGGCGCTGAGCACGGCCGCGTTGCGCGGCGTGCGCGTCGAGGTGCTGACGCCCGCAAACGGCGACCATCCCACGGTGCAATGGGCCGCGCGCGCCCACTACTGGCAGGTGCTGGAGCACGGTGTACGCATCTTCGAACGGCCTGGCCCGTTCGACCACAGCAAGCTGATGCTGATAGACGGCCAGTGGTGCTGCCTGGGTTCTGCCAATTGGGATGCGCGCAGCCTGCGCCTCAACTTCGAGTTCAATGTGGAGGTGTACGACACCGCGCTGTCTACGCGGCTGGAATCCCTTTTTGATGCCGCTCGTGATGCGTCGGGCGAGATATCGGCGAAGGCGTTGCGCGCCCGCCCGCTGGCCATCCGCTTGCGCGACGGGGTGGCCCGTCTGTTCACCCCCATTCTCTAGCGACACGACTTGCGAGGAACATTGCCCATGGAAAAGAAAGATCAATGGAACATTGGCTACTGGATCGTCGCCGGCCTGTTGCTGCTGACGCTGCAGAACTACTGGCAGGCGGCCAAGACCGTCGAGCCCGTGCCCTACAGCGAATTCGAGAAGGCGCTGGCCGAGGGGCGCGTCGCCGAAGTGCTGGTGTCGGACCGCACGGTCACCGGGCGCCTGAAATCGCCGGACAGCCGGGGCAAGACCACCATCGTGGCCACCCGTGTCGAACCCGACCTGGCCGAGCGGCTGTCCAAGTACGACGTGCCCTATGCGCGGGTGGTGGAAAGCACCTGGCTACGTGATGTGCTCTCCTGGATTCTGCCGGCGGTGGCCTTCTTCGGCGTCTGGTTCTTCCTGTTCCGCCGCTTCGCCGAGAAGCAGGGCATGGGTGGCTTCCTGAGCATCGGCAAGAGCCGTGCCAAGGTATTCATGGAGAAGAACACTGGCGTGACCTTTGCCGATGTCGCTGGCGTCGATGAAGCCAAGGCGGAGTTGGTTGAGATCGTCGATTTCCTGAAGAACCCGCAGGATTACGGCCGCCTCGGCGCGCGCATCCCGAAAGGTGTGTTGCTGGTTGGCCCGCCCGGCACGGGCAAGACCCTGCTGGCCAAGGCCGTGGCGGGCGAGGCCAGGGTACCGTTCTTTTCCATCTCAGGCTCGGAGTTCGTCGAGATGTTCGTCGGCGTGGGTGCAGCGCGCGTGCGCGACCTGTTCGAGCAGGCCCGCGGGCAGGCGCCGGCCATCATCTTCATCGACGAGCTCGATGCGCTGGGCCGCGCGCGCGGCGTCGGCGGGCCCATCGGCGGCCACGACGAGCGTGAGCAGACGCTCAACCAGCTGCTCACCGAGATGGACGGCTTCGACAGCTCGGTGGGGCTGATCATCCTCGCCGCCACCAACCGCCCCGAAATCCTCGACCAGGCGCTGCTGCGTGCCGGCCGCTTCGACCGCCAGGTGCTGGTGGACCGGCCCGACAAGAAGGGACGGCTGGACATCCTGAAAGTCCACGTCAAGAAGGTGACGCTGGCTCAGGATATCGATCTCGAACAGGTGGCTGCGCTGACCACGGGCTTTTCGGGTGCAGACCTCGCGAACCTGGTCAACGAGGCCGCGCTGGCCGCGACCCGGCGCAAAGCGTCCGCCGTGGAGTTGCAGGATTTCACCGCCGCCATCGAGCGCATCGTGGCGGGCCTGGAGAAGAAGAACCGAGTGCTCAATCCCAAGGAGCGGGAAACCGTGGCCCATCACGAGATGGGCCATGCGCTGGTGGCGCTGGCGCTGCCCGAAACCGACCCCGTACACAAGATCTCGATCATCCCGCGCGGCATCGGCGCGCTGGGCTACACCTTGCAGCGCCCCACCGAAGACCGCTTCCTGATGACGCGTACCGATCTCGAGCACAAGATCGCCGTACTGCTGGGCGGGCGTGCCGCCGAAAAGCTGGTGTTCGGCGAGTTGTCTACCGGGGCGGCGGACGATCTGGCGCGAGCCACCGACATCGCCCGTGACATGATCACCCGCTTTGGCATGGACGAGGGCCTGGGCTACATCGCCTTCGAGGCGCAGCGGCCCCGCTTTCTCGATACACCTGAACTGGCCCACGGCGGTTGCCGGGTGGCCGAATCGACCCAGGCGCGCATCGATCAGGCTATCCGCGACATCGTGATGGGCGTGTTCGAGCGCGCCTACCGGATTCTCGACATCAACCGCGCGGTGCTGGAGCGCTGTGCGCGCGAGCTGCTGGCGCGGGAAACGCTCGACGAAAGCGATATCCGTCAATTGACTCAAGGACTTGTTCGGAACTGAAAACAGTAGTAGGTGCCATTCAGAGTAAACCGACGGCTCTGTTCAGTGCGTCATCCAATTCGTCGGCATTGTTCAAGGAGAACCGATATGTCTGCATTGACTCCGTGGGACCCCTTCCGGGAACTGGATGAATTGCAAAACCGCCTGGCGACGATGTTCGGACGAATACCCCAGCGACAGGGCGCCCGTACCGGCAACGAAGCCATGACCACGGCGGACTGGGCACCAATGGCGGACATCAGCGAGGATGAGAACGCATTCCTCCTCAAGCTGGATCTGCCGGAGGTCCCCAAGGATGCCGTGCGCGTCAGCGCGGAAAACGGTGTGCTCACCATCAGCGGCGAGCGCAAACTGGAAAAAGAGGAGCAGGGCAAGAAGTTCCACCGCATCGAACGTGCGTATGGCCGCTTTGTGCGCAGCTTTGTCTTGCCTGACAACGTTGATCCGACCAAGGTGACGGCTTCCATGAAAGACGGCGTGCTGGAAGTGCGGCTTGTCAAGGCCGAGCAAGCCAAACCGAAACAGATTGAAATCTCAGTCAACTAACTTCAATCAAGAGCCCAAGATCATGAATATCAAACAGCCACAATACACCTTCTCCGCACTTGCCCTGGCGGTCGTCGTCGGACTGAGCGGACCGGCTCTGGCCCAATCGGCGGCAGGTTCTAGCCCAGGAGCTGCAGCACCCTCTGCCGCATCCAAGGCGGCACAGCCACAGGTAGATGACAAGGCCGCCCGGGAAGCCGATAAAAAGCGTGCCGAGCTCACTCAAGACGCCATCACGGCGCTCACCAAGACCCAGGAGGCTTTGACCCTCCTTGATGCAAAGAAGACCAAGGAGGCGCTTGCTGCGCTGGAACTGGCCAGCGGAAAGCTGGAACTGGTATTGGCACGCGACGCCAAACTTGCTTTGGCGCCGGTCGATGTACGCGTCATCACCCACGATATCCACGCCAACGTGGAATCGGTAAAGAAAGCGGTCAAGTTGTCTCGGGAGTTGTTGGGTGATGGCGAGGTGCAAAAGGCCCGGCCCATCGTTGCCAATCTGGCCAGCGAAATCGTAATCCAAACCGACAACCTTCCGATGGCAACGTACCCGGCAGCGATCAAGTCGGCCGCACGGCTCATCGACAGCGGCAAGATCGACAACGCCAAAGCGGAACTCGCCCGAGCACTGAACACGCTGGTGGTGACCTCGGTCGCCTTTCCTCTGCCCGTGCTACGGGCCGAAGCCGCGATGGCAAAAGCTGAAAAGCTGGCCGAGACCGACAGGCGCGATGCCAAGCAGAACGAGGAGCTCAGCACCTTGCTGTCGTCCGTGCGCACGGAGATCGAGATGGCGCAGATCCTGGGTTATGGCAAGAAGGCGGACTTCAAACCCATCTTCGATCAGGTGAAGTCCATTGAGCAAAAGTCGGCTGGTGGCAAAAGCGGCAAGGGATGGTTCGACGAGTTGAAGACGCGCATCCAAAAGCTGTTTTGAGGTGATGAAGGGGCTGACTGCTCTGTCGGTCAGTCTCGCGATGTTCGCAGTCAGCCCCAATAGATTCGCCTATTTTCACTATCTCATACGAGGCATATCACCATGAATGAGCAAACACCGAATCCCAATGCGACGAACGAAGGAATAAACGAACAGGCCGCGGTAAGCAGCCTTCCTGTCAGTCCAGAGTCCAAGCCTGAAGTCGTCACGGAGGTACAGCCTGAGGTTCAGAAAGAAACGGACTCGCAGGCGGCAGACAAACGTAAACAAGTCCTCGATGAGGCCGTCTCGGCCTTGGCGCTGACCAAATCAGCGCTGGCCGCACTTGACGGCAAGGACGCTGCACGCGCATTGGCAACGCTGGCCGAAGTGACGGGAAAGCTGGAGCTGATCGTTGCGCGCGAACCCACGCTCGCCCTGGCCCCCGTTGATGTGCGCACCATCGTGCACGACTTGTTCGCCAACACGGAAACCATTGAGGCGATGACCGACGAGGCGCTGGATGCCCTCAAACATGGCGAGGTGCAACAGGCACGTCACGTGCTGGCTTTGCTGGCCAGTGAAATCGTGATCGCGGTCACCAACATCCCTCTGGCGTCCTATCCCGCAGCCGTGAAGTCAGTCGTGCCGCTGATCGATCAGGGCAAGATTGAAGAAGCCAAAGCCGCGCTGCAGGCAGCGCTCAGCACGCTGGTCGAGACGCGCAGCGTGCATCCGCTGCCCGCCCTGCGCGCCAGGCTGCTCCTGAAGCGCGCCGAGACCTTGGTAGAAGATGGTCAGCGGAGCGAAGCGTCCAATGAGCGCCTGGAGACATTATTGAACGAAGCGCGGCAGCAGTTGGAAATGGCAGAACTGCTGGGTTATGGAAAGAAGAAGGACTTTGAGCCCCTGTATGCTGAACTCAAGAAAGTCAAGCAAAAGACGGCTGGGGGAGGCGGCGGAAAAGGCTGGCTCGATGAAATCAAGGCAAAGCTGTCCAAGTTGTTCTGAAACCGCTGGATAGGGCGTAAGAGGGGCGCGTCGCGCCCCTCTCTTGGCTCAGGAGTGTTTGCTTTTTCACCCCATTAGATCTTTAGGAGATATAGCATGAACACAGACACCATCGCCGATTCCAGTGCGGATGACCCCACCAAAGCACTGTGTTCGCTGAGCCAAAATTGGTGGCTTTTTGCGTTGCGCGGTGTCTTGGCATTGATTTTCGCAGCCCTCGCGTTCTGGATGCCACAATCGGCTCTGTTGGCCATGACCATCATGTTCGGCGCATTTTCCTTGGTCAATGGCGCGTTCAACTTGTTTGCAGCGGTGCGCCATATCCAGAAAAAAGAGCGCTGGGGCTGGCTGCTGTTCAGCGGCATTGTCGGCATACTTACGGGCGTCGTCGTCCTGGTTGCTCCTTGGGTCGCCACGATAGTCTTGGCTTCTTTTTTATGGGCTAGCGTGGGCTTCTGGGCGATTTTCACCGGTGTGCTGGAGATATCCGCCGCCGTTCGGCTGCGTCAAGAAATCAAGGGTGAAATTTGGCTTGCCTTCAGTGGACTGCTCTCGATTGTCCTTGGCGCTATCGTCTTGTGGATATTTTTTTCCCGTCCGGTCGAGTCATTCCTGGCCGCAGGCTGGCTGTTGGGCTTCTATGCGGCAGTCTATGGTGTCACGCTTTTGTTCTTGAGTTGGCGTCTTCGCAAAACGCGCCAGGGATAAGAGCGGGTCAAACTAAATTCTATGGATATGAGCATCCTCGATTCATACCTCCATAGAAATGACATCGAAGGAGTCATACATGCAGATGCAATATAGCTATCGAGCTATCGACAAAGAGTTTCATGAACCTTGGCAGAGAGCTTTGGGAAATGTGATCGAGCACGCCCTCAAGCCATTGCTCGACAAACACACTAAAGATTCAGCGCAACTTCAAATCGTCCTTGATCGCGACAAGATCAAGCGGCAATTTCTGGCCAGTGGCTATATGCACCTGCCCGGCAAAAAGACTGTCAGCGTTACTGCATCACATGACGAGCTGACGCCCCTCGCGCAGATGCTCGCACAGTCGTTGTTCCGTCAGGCCAAGAAGCATTTTGACCGACTGCATGCTCAGGATCAAATCAAGCGCAAAGCACGACGCGAGCGCTTGCGCGAGCTCAAGGTGCGGATTGCCGCAAAACCCGCATCAGCCGCCCATGAGGCCGAGGCGACCCGAATGCCTCTACTGTCGAAACTTGAGGCTGTCGCAAGGCGTGAGCTGGCTTATCTGCGGGCCGTCGGCGATTTACCGCGCGATTATCCGACGCTGCGCGACGTGGTGGATGAAGCGATTGTCCGAGCTGAGGTGGAATGGCAATCCGTGCCGGGGGAAAAAGAGGCTTACACCGGTCTTTTGAAGCATCTGTTCGCCGTCCTGGATAACGAAGTGGCAAGCAGCCGGCAATTTGGCGAATTCGTTTCTCTGGACGCGCCGGTCGAACCGGATGCCCAAGACGTCGCCGAGGCCATGGTGGAAGAGGAAGTCTTCGAATTTTATCAGCCCGATGACACACTCAGGCTGGCCGATATCATCGCTGACAGTCAGCATCCCGATGCCGCAACGATCGCGGAACAGGAGGAGCTAGTTGATCGGTCGAGCGAGTTCGCTTTTGCATTCGACCTGCTGAAGGACATGCCGCGTTTGTGGCGGCGCATTTTTCTGCTTATCCGTGTGGACGGGCTGGATGCCAGCAGCGTCTCTGAAATCCTGCTGATTCCTAGTAAGGAAGATACTGTCCAAAGGTGGCTCATGCAGGCCGAAGCGTTCATCGCTGCTCATTTGGAAGAGGCCGGAGTAAGCAAAGACGGGAACGATTGGCTCCAAGGCGTTGATTGGTCGGCATTGTCTGTGACCCGAAGCGCGGCAGCCTCACTGTGGTCCAAGGAGGCGAACCATGAAGAATAATCTTCACCTCGTCTGTCCGCATTGCCAGTCCATCAACCGCGTACCGACTGCGAAGCTATCGGAACATCCCAACTGCGGCCGCTGCCAGCAGCCCTTGTTCACGGGCGAACCCATCGAGTTGACCACGGCGACGTTCTCGCGCCACGTGGAGCGCAGCGACCTGCCACTGTTGGTCGATTTCTGGGCACCTTGGTGCGGGCCGTGCAAGATGATGGCCCCGCAGTTCCAGCAAGCGGCGCGCCAGCTCGAACCCAGGGTCAGGCTGGCCAAGGTCAATACCGAGGCAGAACCCCACCTGGCCGCGCAGTTCGGCATCCGCAGCATTCCGACGCTCGCCCTGTTCCAGGGTGGGCGGGAGATCGGGCGTCAGGCCGGCGCCTTGGGCGCGCAGGACATCGTGCGCTGGGCATCTGCACAGGTGGGGCGCTGACCGATGCAGGACTTGCTCGGCGCCACCCTGATCCTGCTGGCGGCATGCAGCCTCGCGGCGGTGGCGACGGCGGCGTTCAGAGTACCCGCCTTGCTGGGTTACCTCGCCGTCGGCGCCTTGCTGGGCCCGTCGGTCAGCGGTGTAGTCGCGCCGGGAGAAGCGCTTGATTTTCTGTCCGAGCTGGGCGTGGCCCTGCTGCTGTTCATGGTTGGGCTGGAGTTCTCCCTCGGGCACTTCTGGCTTTCCCGTAAAACCGTATTGGCGGCCGGCAGCTTGCAGATGATCGCTGTCGCCACGCCACTGACCTTGATGTTGATGTGGCTGGGACAGCCAGTTCAGAGCGCTGCGTTGCTCAGCACTGCGGCGGCCATGTCGTCCACGGCGCTGGTCAGCCGACAGCTGGCCGACCAAGGCGAGCTCACCACCCGCCACGGCCGCAGCGCCATCGCCGTGCTGGTCTTTCAGGACCTGGCCAGCGTGCCCCTGCTGGCCCTGCTGGCGATCTGGGCGCGCGGCGAGTCGCCGAAGATCGAGAGCGTGCTGCTCGAAGTGTTGGGCGTGCTGATGTTGTTCGCGGCAGCGGCCCTCGCCTCCCGTCGTCTGTTGCATGGCCTGCTGGGCTGGGTGGCGCGGCAGGGCCACGAAGAATCCTTCGTGCTGGTTTCCTTGTGCGTGGTGGTGGCTGCCGCCGCTGCTGCACACGCGGTCGGCGTATCCGCCGCCCTGGGTGCGTTTTTGGCCGGCATGGTGCTGGGCGAGAGCGACTTCCGTCACCACATGGAAAGCCACCTCAAACCGTTTCGCGATGTGTTGTCGGGGGTGTTCTTCGTGACCATCGGCCTGCAGTTGGACGGAGCGCAGATTCTTTCGGCACCACTGGCGGTGTTCGCGTGGCTGGCAGTGCTGGTACCGGTCAAGATCGGGCTCAACACCCTGGCCTTGCGGGCGACGCGCCTGTCCGCCCTCGATGCCTGGCGCACGGGCATAGCGTTGGGGCATGGCGGCGAGTTCGCCCTGCTGTTGTTGGGCATGGTCTTGCAGCAGCATCTGATCCCCGCGACCGTCGTACAACCCATGCTAGTTGCGCTGGTGCTCAGCATGGCCCTGGCACCGCTACTGATCCGCCATCACGATGTACTTGCCCGGTTCTTGAGCCGCACCGGCGGCGTCATTCAGCCACCCCAGGCTGAAGAAGTCGAGATCGCCGCGCAGACGGCGCGATATCGAGACCATGTCATCGTTTGCGGCGCGGGCGAGCTTGGCCTGACAGTCAGCGAGATTCTTCGCCACGCCGGCGTGGCGCATCTGCTACTGGAGGCGGACGCGCAGAAGGTCGAGGCCGCGCGTGCCGCCGGCGCGCCGGTGTTCCATGGCGATGCCAGTCGGCCCGATACCTTGCTGGCTGCCGGCTTGACGCATGCGCACATGGTGGTGCTGACGTTCGCCCATGCCCAGCAAGCGTTGCGCATCGCCCAGGCGATTGCCGAGCGCCGTCCGGCGCTGACCTTGTGGGTGTCATGCAGAAGTACGACCGCGGCCGATGCATTTCGCGCCATGCCCAACGTGCGCGTGTATCAGCAATCCTTTGCCGCAGCTATTGGGCTGGCGGAACAGGTGATGTCGACGCTTGGCATGTCGACCGAGCTGATTGAAGGACACATCAGTGCGATGCGCCGCCGTCTCGACAGCGGCAATGTCGCAGGGAGTCCATCTGCATGAAGTCAACAGGCCGCAATCCATTTCAGGTCTTCCGTGACCAATGGGCCATCATGAGTTTATACGAGCGCTTCGAGCAGGTCGTCGCCCTCGTTCTGTCGGCGGTAATTGCCGTCATCATCGTGGTGTCGCTGTTCCAGCTCATCGCCATCGTCTTCACGCTGCTGGTCCTCGATGCCTTCAATCCCCTGGATCACAAGGTATTCCAGAGTGTGTTCGGCATGATCATGACGCTCTTGATCGCGATGGAGTTCAAGCATTCCATTGTGCGCGTGGCGCTGCGTCGGGACAGCATCATCCAGGTCAAGACCGTGATCCTCATCGGTCTGATCGCGCTGGCGCGCAAGTTCGTGATCCTTGACCCCGAGGCGAGCCCCGCAAAGATAGCCGCGCTGGCAGGCGCCACGCTGGCTCTGGGTGCGACCTACTGGCTGCTGCGCAAGCGCGGCGACCGCGCCGCCGAGACCTCTGAGCATGACCCGTCATCATCCCAGTGATCCGCGCACGGCGCTGTTGCAACACCGCTGGCTCAACCGCCTGCAGACCGGGCTGTTGGTCCTGACCCTGGTCGGGATCGCAGCCGCAGCAGGGAGACTGCCGTTTGGGGAAGGCGGCCTGTGGCTCGCGCTGTTTGCCGTTGCAGGTGCGTTGCTGCTGGAACCGGTAGCCGCGTCGGCGCTGAGCTTGCGCCTGTACCGCGTACGGGCCTTGCACCCGCAAGAAGCCCACGAGATGTGGGCCCTGTTGCGCGAGCTGCCCGCCCGTGCCGGTTTGCCCGCCACGCCGGTGCCGCACTATGTGCCCAGTGCCGTCGTCAACGCCTTCGCCACCGGATCGAAGCAGGAGGCATCGATCGCCCTCACCGATGGCCTGCTGCGCAGCCTGAGCCCACGCGAGCTGGCGGGTGTGCTCGCGCACGAGATCGCGCACATCACCAATGAGGATCTGCGCGTCATGAGGCTGGCGGATTCCGTCAGTCGCCTCACGAGCCTGCTGGCCCTCATGGGACAAATCGCGATCCTGCTCAACCTGCCCGCGCTGCTGGTTGGCGCGGCGGAGGTCTATTGGCCTGGTCTATTGTTATTGGCCGCATCGCCCCAGCTGGCCCTGCTCGCACAGCTCGGCTTGTCTCGCGTGCGTGAGTTCGACGCTGACCGCCTCGCGGCGGAACTGACGGGCGACCCGCAGGGGCTGGCGTCCGCGCTGGCGAAAATCGAGCGGGTCAGCCGCTCCTGGCGTGCCTGGCTGTGGCCGGGATGGGGCAATCCCGAGCCCTCCTGCTTGCGCACGCATCCGGCAACGCAAGAGCGTATCGCACGCCTGCTGACGTTGGCGCCTGGGCCAGCATCAGCGTTGCCATTCCACGCGCCCCATTTCTTGCCGGAATCCGCTGTGACGCCGCGCCCGCCGCGCTGGCACCCGAGCGGGCTGTGGCGCTGATTGCCTATCAACAGGAGACTTCTCATGGCCTACCCCGACCCGTACCCACGCCCCGCACCGGACCCCTTCATCCGGCGCTGGCTCTTCATCACCGCCTGTATTGCCACGCTCATGCTGCTGTGGCAGTTCCTGCCCGCCATCGAGGCCTGGTTCAGTCCGCGCGAGGCGGCAGATCGCACCGTGACGGCGCGTGGCGATCTGGCGGCGGACGAGAAAGCCACCATCGAACTGTTCGAAGAATCGCGCGCTTCGGTGGTCTACATCACCACCGCGCAGCTGGTGCGCGACGTCTGGACTCGCAATGTCTTTTCCATGCCGCGCGGCACCGGTTCGGGCTTTATCTGGGACGATGCCGGCCACGTCGTCACCAACTTCCACGTCATCCAGGGTGCTTCTGAAGCCACGGTCAAACTCGCCGATGGCCGCGACTACCAGGCCGCGCTGGTGGGGACGAGCCCAGCGCACGACATCGCCGTGCTCAAGATTGGCGTCGGTTTCAAGCGCCCGCCGGCCGTGCCGGTCGGCACCAGTGCCGACCTCAAGGTGGGTCAGAAGGTGTTCGCTATCGGCAACCCCTTCGGCCTGGACTGGACGCTCACCACCGGCATCGTCTCCGCGCTCGACCGCTCGTTACCCGGAGAAGCGGGCGGCCCGGCCATCGATCACCTGATCCAGACCGACGCCGCCATCAACCCTGGCAACTCCGGTGGGCCGCTGCTCGATTCGGCAGGAAGGCTCATCGGCATCAACACGGCGATCTATAGCCCCTCCGGCGCCTCGGCCGGGATTGGTTTCGCCGTGCCGGTGGACACCGTCATGCGCGTAGTCCCGCAACTCATCAAGACCGGTAAGTACATCCGTCCGGCGCTGGGCATTGAGGTGGACGAACAGCTCAATCAGCGTCTGCTTGCACTGACCGGAAGCAAGGGCGTGTTCGTGTTGCGTGTTACCCCTGGTTCGGCAGCGCACAAGGCCGGCCTCGCGGGTGTCGAAGTCACGCCGCAAGGCATCGTGCCGGGCGACCGCATCATCGATGTTGATGGCAAGGCGACGGACGATGTGGCCAAGCTGCTCGCGCGGCTAGACGACGGGAAGGTCGGCGATGTGGTGGTCTTGTCAGTGGAACGGGCCGGCAAATCGCGCGAGGTGCGTGTGGAGCTGCAACCCGGGAATTGATTGAACTGAACCTGTGGATCAGGCGGTAGTGCAGCGTCGCGGTGATTGAGGTTCTCAGGTCTTCGGCCAGGTAGCGTTCCGCCTCAACCTCCGTAATTTTCGGATGCGATCTGCCTATCCGAATAGGCAAGCATGCAACGCCGGAACCTCTTGCCAATCATCGAAGGAGAAAGCGAGGCGCAATCCGCATGAGGTGGACGCAGGCCAGGAACGAGGCAAACAGGAGGCCGCATTGGAACTCAGACTACTGCGCTATTTCGTTGCGGTCGCGGAAGAACTGCATTTCGCGCGAGCGGCCGAGCGCCTTGGCGTAGAACAATCGCCTGTGTCGCGCGCAATGCGCAATCTCGAAGCCACGCTCGGCGTGCAGTTGTTCGACCGCAGCGCGCACCAGACGCGACTGACCTGGGCCGGTCAAGTGTTCCTCGGTGAGTGCCGGCGTGTGCTGGCCACCGTGGAGCAGGCGGTGAGTGCCGCAAAGGCGGCGGCGCAGGGCTATCAGGGTTATCTGCGCATCGCCATCTGCGACAGCTTGGCGCAGCCCCACATTGCCACCTTGCTGGCGCGCAGCCGCGAGGAAGAGCCCGAACTGGAGATTCGCGTCTTCGAGCTGCCTTTCGCGCAGCAGCTCAAGGGCCTGCACAACGATCTGCTGGACATCGGCTTTGCGCTGTCGGACGCGGTGAGCGAAGGCCTTGTCGCCGAGCCCGTGTGGACCGATCCTCTGTCGGTGATCGTGCCCGTGCGCCACCCCTTGTTGGCGCACGCGGAAGTGCCATTGGATGAAGCCTTGAAGTTTCCGTTGGTACTGTGCCATCCGGACGCGGGATCGGGCTGCCACCACCAGATCCAGGCGGTGCTTCAAGGTGCGTCCAAGCCGCTCAAGCTGGTAGATCAGGTGACGAGCCTAGGCGTGATGCTGACTCTGGTCGGTGCCGGTTATGGCCTAGGTTTCGCCATTGCCTCGCAGGTGCAGACCCTGAACCGCCCCGACATAACCGTTCGCCCCTTGGCCGGCACGCCGCCCATGCTGTCTACCTACCTGCTGCGCCGCAGCGCCGAACCCTCTGAGCCCATGAAGCGGTTTCTGCAGCGCGCCCGCGAGGAGTTCCTGCCAAAGGGAGATGAACCGGCCTCGTGACGTTGAGCGCTCGGGTACATTGGCTACTGCTGGCTGTCCATGGCTCGCACTGGACTTGCTCGGAGCGCGCGTTGACCAAGCGTGGTTTTCAGTCCATAATTATGTCCATCTCGGTTCGCCGAGTGCGGAAAACTCGTTATCAATCAACGAGTTGGGAACACGATGATGTTCCCATCGCCCGCTCCACTTCTTATCTGACAAGCCGCCTCAGGCCCCCGGTCGATGCAAGATCGGCGATCCGCCCGGCGGTTTTTTGTTGCCATGCTTCCCCAAGACACCCAAACCGATACGCTGCCCGGTGACGACGCTGCCGCCGCCACCCCCAAACCCGGCGAAGATGTTGCGCATCCGCGCCGCGTCCGCTCGTTTGTGAGGCGGGCTGGGCGTACGTCAACCGGTCAGCAGCGCGCCATTGACGATCTGGGGCCGCGCTTTATCGTTCCCTACAAGCCCGAGCCGCTCGATTGGACCGCAACGTTCGGGCGCGAAGCGCCGGCCATTCTGGAAATCGGATTTGGCATGGGCGAAACCACGGCCCATATCGCCGGCATTCGTCCGCAGGACAATTTCCTTGGCTGTGAAGTGCATGAACCCGGCGTTGGCGCGCTGCTCAAATTGATCGGCGAGCGGGATTTGCAGAATGTGCGAATCATGAATCACGACGCCGTCGAGGTGATCGCACACATGCTGACCGAGCAATCGCTCGATGGCGTGCACATCTTCTTTCCCGACCCGTGGCACAAGAAGCGCCATAACAAGCGTCGCCTGGTGCAGCCACCGCTGATCAAGCTGCTGGCCAGCCGGCTGAAAAGCGGCGGCTATATTCATTGCGCAACCGATTGGGAAGAATATGCGCACCAGATGGTCGACGTCCTGGCAGGCGAAGCGACGCTGGAAAACACTACACAAAGCGAAGACGGATTTTCGGAACGTCCGGACTATCGGCCGGTGACCAAATTCGAGAAGCGCGGCTTGCGCCTCGGTCATGGCGTGTGGGACGTGGTGTTCCGCAAGAAATAAGAACAAGGGGCTGCATCTGCAGCCCCTTTCTCGTTCAACCCAGCGCTTTTACGCGTGCCAGGAAATGATCCCGCTCCACGCGGTCAGCAGCACGATGAGCCCGAAGGCAATCCGATACCATGCGAACGGCTTGAAATCGTGGGTGGCCACGAAACGCAGCAGCCAGCGCACGCACAGGAATGCGGACAGGAACGCAAAGACAAAACCGATGCCGAAAATGCCGAGGTCGTCGGCCGACAACAGTGCGCGCGCCTTGTAGAGTTCGTAGACCGTCGCACCGAAAATCACCGGGATAGCGAGGAAAAACGAGAATTCCGTCGCCACCTGACGCGACAGGCCAAACAGCATGCCGCCGATAATTGTCGCCCCCGAACGCGAGGTGCCCGGCACCAGCGCGAAACACTGCGCAAGACCAACCTTCACGGCATCGCGCCAGTTCAGATCGTCAATCGACTCGATGCGCGGCGCGCCGGCCTTGGCGGCCTCCAGCAACGCGTTGCCTTGCGGATGCGACACCGTACCGCGCCGCCCTTCCCGCCATTCGGCCCACAGAATCACCACGCCACCGATGATGAAAGCGAGCGCGACGGTTATCGGGTTGAACAGATGCGCCTTGATCCATTTGCCGAACACCAGCGCCAAAACGATGGCCGGCACCGTGGCGACAATGACGTTCACGGCAAAACGCTGTGCCTTGGCATCCGACGCGATGCCACTTATCACTGCGCCGATACGGCGGCGAAATTCCCAGCACACCGCCAGGATCGCGCCGAACTGAATCACGATCTCGAAAATCTTGCCTTTCTCGTCGTTGAAATCGAGCAGTTGCCCCGCAAGGATCAGGTGGCCGGTGCTGGAAATAGGCAGGAATTCCGTCAGACCTTCGACGATGCCGAGAATGACGGCTTTAAGAGCGAGTGCAATATCCATGAGGACTCGAAAAAGTGGGTGCAAGAGCGGCAATCAACCATCCGCCCGCGATGCGCAGGCGCACCGCATTATTGTTGCTCTGAATTTACGGCCGATTAATCTTGACGTTGATACCGTCAGGCAGGACCGTGATTGTACCGGGCTCGACCGCCGTGCCGGCCATGCGCAGTTCGTCGGGCTTGAACGTATATAGCGGATAGCCTTGCAGCAACTGCTCGGACAGGATGCCGCCCAGCGCATTCAACTGGCGCGAAAACTGGCTTGGCAAACCCTGCACGTCGAACTGGCGGACTTCGGGATCCTGCAGGACCAGCGAGCGCGTCGGTGAGTCATACCGCAGCGCGCTGTCCAGTGCGAAGCGCCCCGTCAGCGGCTGCCGGAAAAAGAGCCGATTATCGATGGTTGCGTCGAACGTCACGGTAACCCGATTGCGCGCGGCATCCAGCGCCAGCTGGGGATTGGCGAGCTGGATATCGAACAGCTCCATATAGCGCTTGCTGAAGGGAAACTTGCGCTGCAAGGCCGACTGCAACTGACTCTGCGAGAACGTATATTCGCTGCGCCATGCGCCGCATCCCGCCAGCCAGCCCGTGGTTGCGAGCGCTGCCATGCCTGCGGCCGCCAGCCAGCGCCTGCGCGTTGTCGCCATCATTGATCCTTCTCCATCTTCTGGCACAAGGCCGCAAGCCTTGCGCGTCATTGCGTGGGGGCCGTTGCCATTTCCAGGCGCGTCAGCCATGCCAGGGCGGCCTCGCGCGAATCGCCGCACATTTCGGTCGAGGGGCGCAGCCCGCCGCAAAATCCCGGCCGGGCGGCCGTCCCGAACACCGCGCAGCGCATGTCGGGCAACAGTTGGGCGCAACGCTCGCCCGCCGGCTTCCCTTCGGGCATGCCCGGAAGCGGCGAGTTGATCGAGGGCGCGATGCAGCACGCACCACAACCCGCGCGGCAGGTTGGTTGAGACTGGCAGGACATGGTGAAGGTTCAGCGGCAGATGCCGTCAATATCGAGGCCGAAAGCGAGCCGTTGGAGCCCGCCATTGTGCCCGACGCGATCCGTCACACTTGCAACATTTGGAAAAAGAGTCGTATTGTCCATTTTGGACGACCATCGCGCCAACTTGACCGCGCAACTTCGGTCCTCTACATTACTGACCGACAAGTTATTAATAGTCAGCGCGCCGCCGGCGCACCACTGTCCCGCCCGTGACTTCAGTTTTGCCAAAGAAAGACACCGATGCGCGCCGCTGGACGCGGCGCAAGGCCGCGCGGCCCCAGGAACTGGTAGCCGCCGCGCTGGAGCTTTTTGTCGAACGCGGCTACGCAGCCACGCGGCTCGAAGATGTCGCCGCCGCCGCCGGGGTGTCCAAAGGCACCGTGTACCTCTATTTCGCCAACAAGGAAGAGCTGTTCAAGACCGTGGTGCGCGAAAACATGGTGCCCGCCGTGGTCAAGGGTACCGATCTGGTCGAAACCTTCGAGGGCTCCACGCCGGAACTGCTGCGCGAGCTGCTGCTGGGATGGTGGGGGCTGATCGGCGCCACGCGGGTGGCGGGCCTGACCAAGCTCATCATCGCCGAATCCGGCAATTTTCCCGATATCGCGCAGTTTTATCAGGACGAAGTGATGGGGCCCGGCGACGAACTGTTCGCCAAGGTGCTGGCGCGAGGGGTCGCGCGCGGAGAATTCCGCAATGCGCCGACCAATCCCACCACCACGCTGATCTGTGCGCCCCTGGTCTTTTTGATGCTGTGGCGCAGCGCCTTCGCTCAGGTGAACGTTGCGGTGATCGATCCCGCGGCATTTGTCGATCAATTGATCCAGGTGCTGCTGTTCGGCCTGACCGCGGGCCCGGCGCGCGATACGCCGCTGCCGCCGCCGGACGGCCCCTTTGTCTGGGAACGAATCCGCGACGAATTGCTGGCCGAGCGCGCAGCCGCGCAATCCGACAAGGACGCCGGGCAGGAGCGGGGGACATGAATATTTCCCGCGCGCCTCGGCGGCCGCGCTGCGACGACGCAACAGTGCCGGTCGACATCCCGGCGGCAATCGTTTGTAAACGGTGCAACGGTGTCGCCGGAGGTAAAATAGCGGGCTTTTGCGTAACTTCCCAGCGGGCGCCAACGCCCGCCCGGGGGTAGCGCGGCCGGCATCAATCGAAACAACAGCGCTGACGGCGGGGCATCCGCATCCGGCAGCGCACCCCGCAAGTATCTGGAAGGAAAGGCAAGATGGATCTCGAAAAAGCCCGATTCAACATGATCGAACAGCAAATCCGCCCATGGGACGTGCTGGACCAGGAAATCCTGGACCTGCTGGCCGTGGTCAAGCGCGAGCAGTTCGTGCCGCAGGCGTATGCCGCGCTGGCGTTCGTTGACATGGAGATCCCGCTGCCCGCCGGCGAAAACATGATGCCGCCGCGCGTCGAGGCCCGCATCCTGCAGGACCTGAACGTGCGCAAGCATGAAAATGTGCTGGAAATCGGTGCGGGTTCGGGCTACATGGCCGCGCTGCTGGCCAATCGCGGCCGCCACGTGCTGACCGTCGACATCCATCCGGAACTGGTGGCGCTGGCACGCAAGAACCTGACCGACGCCGGCATTTCGAATGTCGATGTCGCCGAAGGCAACGCCGCCGAAGGCTGGGCCGCCGCCGCGCCGTACGACGTGATCTGCATTTCGGCATCGGTGCCGGAAATTCCGCAGTCGATCCTGTCGCAGTTGAAGGTGGGCGGTCGCATTGCCGCCATCGTCGGCACCGCGCCGGTAATGGAAGCCCGCATCGTGACGCGCGTCTCGGACGCCGAATACCAGGTGGTGAACCTGTTCGAGACGCTGGCCAAGCCGCTGCAAGGCGCCGCCCAACCGTCACGCTTCAAGTTCTGATACGGAGCCAGCCATGCAGGTGATTTCCGCCCCCGAACTCGCACAATGGCTGGCCGATGACGGCCGCGCCAAACCGGTATTGCTGGATGTCCGTGAAGACCTGGAGATTCAGACCGCCGCGATGCCCGGCATCACGCATATTCCAATGGGTCAGATCCCCGCGCGCTTGAATGACATCGACGAGAACGCAGAGATCGTCTGCATCTGTCACCACGGCGCGCGCAGCATGCAGGTGGCAAGCTTCCTGGAGCGCCAGGGCTATGCCAAGGTCTACAACCTGACCGGCGGCATTCATGCCTGGTCGACTCAGGTGGATCCGTCCGTCCCGCAGTACTAGCAGTTCCTGGCAGATCGATGCCGGCGCCGGCGGCGCCGTTGCGGCAACCGTTGTCATGCCCGTAGCGCTGTGCCCGCCGACGCCGCGTCGCGCCGGCTGGCCACAGTCCGCCAGCAGCAAAGCAGCCCCCGCAGCTTCCGCCGAGTCGTCGTAGTCGCCGTACCTCATCCTTGCCGTAGTACACCCGTCGCACTAACCGAAGTTGGCCGCGCGCGCCGCTGGCCGAGCTGGAGAAGTCATGAGTTTTGCGCTTTCCGCCGTGCCCCGTGCGGCCAGGAAACCCCTGGTACTCGCGGCCGCCCTGCTCGCCTGGCTGCATATGCCCGCCGCGGCGGCGGCCGATTTGCTGCAGGTGTATCGCGACGCGCAAGCCAATGACGCCCAGTTCGCCAGCGCCCGTGCGCAATTGCTGGCCACGCGCGAGAAGCTGCCGCAGGGCCGCGCGGGCTTGTTGCCGCAGGTTCTGGGCACCGCCGGCGCCCAGCGAACGATGGCCGACTACAGTTCGCCGGTCGACACCACGCGCTACTTCAACGCCAATACCTGGGCACTGCAGCTGACGCAACCGCTGTTCCGCTGGGATCGGTGGGAAACGTACAAGCAGGGCGAACTGGCATCGCTCGCCGGCGAAGTCACGTTCCAGCAAGCCCAGCTCGACCTGATCACGCGCGCGTCTCAGGCGTACTTCGATGTACTCGCCGCACAGGACAACCTCTATCTGGCAGGCGCGCAGAAAAAGGCCATCGGCGAACAACTGGAACAGGCCAAGCGCAATTTCGAAGTCGGCACTGCCACGATCACCGACGCCAACGATGCACAGGCGCGCTACGATCTGGCCACGTCCACGGAAATCGCGGCGCAAAGCGCGCTGGAAGTCGCGCGCGCCACGCTGCAGCAGATCACCGGCAAGCCCGTCGACGAGCTGATGGGCCTGCGCCCTGAAGCCGCGATTCCCGGCCCGATGCCGGCCGACGTCAATGCCTGGGCGTCGCAGGCCGAGCAAACCAATCCGCAGGTTGGCATCGCCGGCTACAACCTCGAAACGGCCCAGCGCGAAACCAACAAGGCCAAGGCCGGCCACCTGCCCTCCGTTGATCTGGTGGCGTCCTACGGATACACCAACGCCCAGGGCACGGCCACGCAGCTCAGCAATGTCGGCAGTCGCTACAACTCCGGCGTGGTCGGCGTGCAGTTGAGCATCCCGCTTTACGCCGGCGGCCAGATCCAGTCACGCGTGCGCGAGACGCTGGCACTGGCCGACAAGGCCGCCAGCGACCTCGAATTCGCGCGCCGCACCGCCGCACAACAGGCGCGGCAGACCTACTCCGGCGTGTTCAACGGTCTGGCGCAGGTCAAGGCGCTGGAAGCGGCGGAACGCTCCGCACAAAGCGCCGTGGAATCGAACCAGCTTGGCTACGAAGTGGGCGTGCGTATCAACATCGACGTGCTGAACGCCGAAGCGCAACTGTTCTCCACACGCCGCGACCTTGCCAAGGCCCGCTACGACACGATCATGAACGGCCTGCGGCTCAAGGCATCGACAGGCGTGCTGTCGGAAGAGGATGTGGTGCGGATCAATACCCTGCTGACGCAGACGCCGGGGGCGATGTATAGATTGCCGGGGAAGGGGAAGGTGGGGGTGGCTGGAGCCGGCGCGGTGCGCCGGGAGCGCAGCCGACGCGAAGGCGCTTTGCCGCAAAGCTAGCGCCCCGCTGCCAGGCCCACATCCGTCGCTTCAGGCAACGCGACCCAGATCGCCGACGCGCGCAGCGGAGGTCCCTGCCTGGCGCACCTTCTCATCGGACGAGTTGGATTGCAGCGCGGTGCTGCGGGCCTCGCGCGCCGCAAGTCCCAGCAGCAGGCCAATCAGCCCCGCATAGAAGACGATGTTGGCCTGATGCGCTGTGGTCACCTGCGTCAGGCCGGAAATCAATGACGCCATGACCACGCCGAGTCCAGCGGCGGCCAGGCTCACGCCGCGCAGGTTCGTGGCGGCGTGGCAGGTCTTCAATGCCCGCCGGAACAGGACGGCCGGCACCAGAAACAGCCCGAGCATCGCCAACAAACCCGGAACGCCAGTGGTCGCCGCCGCCTCTACGATGTCGTTGTGGGCGTGCTCCAGCACGCAGACCACCTGTTTTTCCGGCAGGTCTTCAGCATCGGCGTTTCTGACCAGTTCGGCCTGATGCCGGCAATACGCGGATGCCTTCAGAACCGTTGCAAACTGCCCGACGCCAGCTCCCATCACCGGATGCTGGGCGAAATACGACATGCCGATTTGCCACATCTTCAGCCGGGCACCGACCGACGTCTCGACCTTGTCCTGTTCGACGAAGCGGCTTGCCTCGGTCACCGCCTGATCGACGCGCCTGGCCAGTGGGCTGCCCGGCACGGCGTAGCCGGCCGCCAGGAGCACAACGATGGCGACGGCGGATGCCACAAACATCTTCAGACCAAATCGGCGATATCGCACCAGAAGCAACGGAAACATCGTCAGCAGCATCGCCACCATGGCACCGCGCGTCTCGTTCATGACCAGGATGAGCACCGCACAGGCAACATTGAGCCACGCCAGCGCGTCAATGCGATGGCTTTCGCCTGGACGCGCGAAGCCGACCAGCGCCAGCGCCGCCACCATGTTGGCAAATGCGATGGGCTGCACCCATCCCGAAGGCCGGCCATTGCCCATCACCAGGTACTGATAGCCGACGATCAGCAGCGCCACGCCGAGCGCTACAGTAATGCCCTGCCACAGGCGATCCGCATTGGGCGCCACGCAGACCATGACCCAGCAGGTAAGGATGGCCAACAGCGCACGCGATGGATTGTCGATCACGTTCCACGGCGTATGGTGGTAGACCTTCGAAACCACGTAGACGGCCAGGAACAGCAGCACGGCCCAGCTGATCGGGTTCAGGACGGCACTATGCTGGCGCCAGGCGTCTCGCATGTGCCGCCAGCCCAGGATTGCCAGTAGAACCACGCCCGCCAGAAACACCCCTGCCCCCCGCGGTACGCACAGGACAAGAATGGGAAACGCAAAGACTAGGACATCGGCTATCGTCGATAGCCGGTTCTTGCTGGAGATCATGGATAGCCTGGACAGTCAGCCGGCGCTCGATACCTGACCGAGCGCATAAGAATCAGGCCGGCATTTTAAACGATCGGCGATATCATCCGCCCCGTTGCCGCTCCACCACGTCGAGCAATTGCCAGCGAATTGTTGAGGCGTCGGCGGGCGGATTCGGTACCTGGTACTCGCGCACGCGAATTTTGTAGCGCACCCCGGGCTCGAAATCGAGCCCTTCGATCGGGCCGTACCAGAGCTGCCACGGAGCATCGGGCGATTCGCGCCAGCGGTAGCACTGCATCTTGCCGACACCGGAACACTCTACGCGCTGCGAATCGATGTACACGATTTTCTCCTTGCCGCTGGCCCCGCCCGTGGCCGGATCGATCTTGTCGCCGCGCCTGCCCACGCCCTCGCGCTCCACGAACTGCAACAGTTCGCCGTCGGCGGTTTTCCAGATGATCTGGCGTCCCGTCGACCCCGCCGATGGTTGCGTGCCGACGGTCGTGAGCGGCGACTGCATCGCCTTGAGCAGCGCGGACTCCAGCTCCATGCGCGGTCCCGGGCAGGCCATCCGGGTGCCGGCGATGCGATCGAAACGAATCCCCGTGGACGTCTTGCCATAGCCGCCCGTAAAGCGATTGCAGCCGCTGGTGCCGCTGACCGTGCCCTGGGACGAGTCGATCCCGTCGCTGAAATTGAAGACGATCGGTTCGCCGTTGTCGCCATGGGGAATATCGCGCAGCGACCCGTCCGTGCGCTGCCAGCGCACCAGTTCCCAGCGGCTGGGGCCGCTCGAGCGCGTTTCATTGAGGCTGGCGCCGGCCGACGGATTATCCGGCGGCTGGCCCGTGGCGCAGGCTGAAATCATCAAAACGGCTCCCAACGCCAGCACTGTGGCGAGACAACGGGACACGAACATCTTGGGCATGGATGGACTCCTTCGATCAGGTGAAGCGTCATCATGGTTAGTGCGCAAGTGGCCCGAAAGCCGCCCGCAACCATCAGTCACCAATAGTCTATGGGTACCGGCCGGCGCTGTATGTCAGCGCAACACTGGCGCGAGCGCGCTCAACGTGCGAGCCGTCGCCCCCCGATGCAGCCCCGCGAACGTCAGCGCATTGGCGCGCATCTGCGTCAGGCGCGGTAAGTCGTCAAGTACCTCCGCCGCTGCCGCCATCAATGCGACCGCGTCGGCCACGCGCTCGCACGCGCCCGCCGCAATCGCATCTTCGGTGGCCTGTGCGAAGTTGAACGTATACGGCCCCATCAGCACGGGCGTGCCCGCCGCACAGGCTTCGATCAAATTCTGGCCGCCGAGCGGAATCAGGCTGCCGCCGATATAGGCGATATCCGATGCCGCGTAATACATCGCCATTTCGCCCATCGAATCGCCGAGCACGATGTCGGCGTCGATTCGCGCGTCGCCCCGGTCGATATCGAGCGCGCTGCGGCGCTGGACGCTGAAACCGGCGCGTGCGGCCATTGCCGCCACCTCGTCAAACCGCTGCGGATGCCGCGGCACCAACAGCAGCGCGGGCCGGCGCGCGCCGGGCCAGCGCGCGAACGCCTCCAGGATCAACGGCTCCTCGCCTTCGCGCGTGCTTGCGGCGGCCAGCACCTGCCGTCCGCCAAACGCACGCCGCAGCTGTTGCCCCCGCGCCAGACCCGCTTCCGGCAACTGCATGTCGAATTTCAGATTGCCGGTGATGTGTACCGATTTCACGCCAAGCGCGCGATATCGCTCGGCATCGCCGGCAGTTTGCGCCAGCACCATGGTGAAGTCGTTGTACAGAGACGCCGCCGCGCTGCCAAAGCGCGCCGTGCGGCGATAGCTGCGCGGCGACAAGCGCGCGTTGACCAGAAACAGCGGCACGCCTTCGCGGCGCGTCACGTGCACCAGGTTCGGCCACACTTCCGTTTCCATGATCAGCCCGGCGTCCGGCCTGAAATACGACAGGAATCGTCGGACCAGCGGCGGCATGTCGTATGGCAGATAGCATTGCTGCACGCGCGGGTTGTCGCCATAAAGCTGCGCGCCGGTCTGGCGGCCGGTAGGCGTCATATGCGTCAGCAGAAGCCGATGTTGCGGATACTCGGCCAGTATCGCGTCGATGAGTGGCTGCGCCGCGCGCGTTTCGCCGACCGACACGGCGTGCACCCACAGCCACGGCCCCTGAGCGGAAAGGCCGCCATAACGACCCAGGCGCTCGCCCACATGCTCGATATATCCGTGTTCCCTGCGGGAACGCCAGACCAGACGCAACAATGCCAGCGGCAGAATCAACAGCCACAGCAAACTGTAAACAAGACGAAGCATCAGACAGACACCCCGCGCACGCGCCGCGCGGCGGCATACACCTCGTCGACGTCCGGCACGACGCCGTCGTCGCCCACATTGGCGATGCGGTCAGACCAGTAGCCTTCGGTCTTCCAGCGCCAAGTGGCCGTGTAGATTTCGACAGTCGGCCGACACAGCGCGGCGGCGATGTGGACGAGGCCCGTGTCCACGCCGATCACCACTTCGGCATGGTTGATCAATCCAAATCCCTGCATCACGGAAAAGCGCGGCAGGACCCGCGCGCCGGGCATGCCAGCGGCCAGCGCTTGCGCATCGCGTTTTTCCGATTCGTTGCCCCACGGCAGCAGGACGCTCAGCCCTTCGGCGTGAAGCTTCTGGCCCAGTGCGTGCCAGTTGGCCACCGGCCAGCGCTTTTTGGCGCCGGCCGTGGCATGGAAACACACGGCATAGCGCTGCGGCAGATCGCGCCAAAGCGGATCGTCGACATGCAGCGTAGTGGCGGCCGGCCCGAAGAAACGCGGAACGGTGGTCGGCTGCGTGCCGGTCAGTGCGGCGCCGAGCAAGCGCGAGCGCCGTACGGAGTGGGTCTGCCGTGGCACCGTTACCGGCGTCGTGTAGAACAGCCGCGCCGCCGGCTCGTAGCCCGAACCCTGCGTAGCATTGCCCAGCCCGATCACCGGTGCTCCAGCGGCGCGGGCAGCCGTGCGCGCCACGATGGCCGTCTTGAGCAATCCCTGCGTTTCCAGCACGGCGTCGTACGACTGCTCCTGGATGGCCGCGCGCAGCGCGCCCACCTCGGCCCATGTCTCGCCCTGCCAGAAGCGTCTGCGCCAGCGACGCAGCGCAAACGGGATCACGCGGCGCACCTCGGGCAGCAGGCGGACCAGATCGACATAGCCTTCTTCGACCACCCAGTCGATCTCGGCATCGGGCCAGCGCGCGCGCAGGTCGTGCACCAGCGGCATGTTGTGCACGACGTCGCCCAGCGAGGACACCTTGACGATCAGGATGCGCGGCCGCGCAGGCAATACAAACGGCGACCCCGACGCCTGGGGCGCCGGGGTCGCGACGGTAGCCGATTGCGCCACGTCAGAACGGGAGCTTTGCATCCGGTTTTTCCGCCAGGATCACGCGCTTGAATTCGGCCTGGATACGCGCCAGCGCGGCGTCGTTGTCCGCCTCGAAGCGCATCACCACCACCGGCGTGGTGTTCGACGGCCGGGCCAGACCGAAGCCGTCCGGATATTCCACGCGCACGCCGTCGATCGTGATCACTTCCTTCGCTCCGTCGAACTTCGCATTGGCGCGAATCTTGTCGAGCAGCGTGAAGGCTTCGCCTTCGGCCACCTTCAGTTGCAGTTCGGGCGTGCAGTTCGAATTCGGCAGCGCGTTAAGGATGGCGCTCGGATCGGCGTGGCGCGACAGGATTTCCAGCAGGCGGGCACCCGTGTACAGGCCATCGTCGAAACCGTACCAACGGTCCTTGAAGAACACGTGGCCGCTCATTTCGCCGGCGATCGGTGCGCCGGTTTCCTTGAGCTTGGCCTTGACCAACGAATGGCCGGTCTTCCACATCAGCGGCTCGCCGCCGTGCTGGCGAATCCACGGCGCCAGCTTGCCCGTGCACTTCACGTCGTAGATCACCTGCGCACCGGGATTGCGCGACAGGATTTCCTCGGCAAACAACATCAACTGGCGGTCGGGGAAGATCACCTGCCCGTCCTTGGTCACCACGCCCAGGCGGTCGCCGTCGCCGTCGAAGGCCAGGCCCAGCTCGCAGTCGGTCTCGCGCAGGCATTTCATCAGATCCTGCAGATTTTCGACGTGCGCCGGGTCCGGATGATGGTTCGGGAAATGGCCATCCACATCGCAGAACAGCTCCACGACCTCGCAGCCCAGCCCACGGAACAGGTCGCCGACGAACGCGCCCGCCACGCCGTTGCCGGCGTCCAGCGCGATCTTCATCGGGCGGGCCAGCTTCACATCGCCTAAGATCCGGTCGAGGTATTGCTGGCGGATGTCGACAAGCTTGTAGTCGCCGGCACCCTTGGTGAAATTCGCCGCTTCGATACGCTGGCGCAACGCCTGGATCTGGTCGCCATAAATCGCCTTGCCGCCCAGCACCATCTTGAAACCGTTGTAGTCGGGCGGGTTATGGCTGCCCGTCACCATGATGCCCGACGTCGCGCGGCGGCCGTCGAGTTCGACGTTGGTGCCGAAATACACCATCGGCGTGGCGACCATGCCCAGGTCGATGACATCAAGGCCAGCGGCGCGCAGGCCTTCGACCAGCCCGCCCAGCAGGTCCGGCCCGGACAGACGGCCATCGCGGCCCACCACCACGGATTTTTCGCCAAGCTCGACAGCGGCCGAACCAAAGGACAGGCCGATGGCACGGGCAACTTCCGGAGTCAGCGTCTTGCCGACAATGCCGCGAATGTCATAGGCCTTGAAGATCGAGGGGTCAATTTGCATAAGCGTTCCAGTCGATATGAGCGGTGTTCACCACAGTGGAAGACAGGCGAAGCCATTCCGGTGACAAACCAGCATTGTGCCGGATTGTGAAGTCCGGGTAACCATCGAAGCGGGTGTCCGCACGCGCGGCAGGTGCGGCCGGGTCGTTGCGCTTACGCCCACTTTCGTGAAATCCGGGCAGGGGTACAGTTATAATCGTGCGCCGCCGCCGGCCGTCAATTGCCTGTCCGCCCGCGCCGGAGCGATCAGGAAGACCGCCCCTTCGAATTGAGCTCTACTGTGCACCTTCTTCCACCACGTCCGGCCATCATACTTGCTGAAACGGCATGGCAGTGATCGCGGAATGATTGGTTTCAGATTGAAAATATTTGTAAATCCATGGCACCGACGACCGGGGTGAGCGGTGGACGCAAGGCTAGAATCGCGAATGACGAAAACAAATAGTATTCCCCGCTCAGCGCCTGCAGTACGCGCCCGAGGATCCGAAATCATCCGCCGGGCCAGCCGCATGGTGGGGTGGGCGCTACTTGGACTGGTGCTGCTGGGTCTTTCCATTCTTGGGGCGGAAATGCTGCGCCGGTCGACCGGCCTGGTCACCAACCTGTTTACCCGCACCCTGATCTGGTCCTGCGTTGCATACCTTTTCGCATTCGTGCTCACGCTGCGGTCCTTGCACCTGCCCGCGGCAGAGGGCAACAGCCTGGTTGGCCTGTCGGTAACGCTGTCGTTTGCGGGGTTACTGGTCGGGTTTGCAATCGTCAGGCTCGAGTATTCGCGCGTCGCCCTGCTGTTCAGCTACTTCGGCACGCTTGCGTGGGCCTGGATCGGCTACCGCCTGTTCGTGCGCAACTACATTCCGACGTTCGGGTACTCGGACCAGGCAGCGCTCACCCAGCTTGAGAGCATTCTCAGCATGCCGGGCGCAGCGCCGCCGAGCCCGCATCGGCTCGAGGAAATCTATTCGCTGAAGGACGCCACCGGATGCGATGCGCTGATGGTCGATCGCAACGCCACGGCCGACCCCGACCGCACGCGCAAGTTGTCGCAATTGAAAATGACGCATGTGCGGCTCTATTCGGTGGAACGTATCGGCGAGATGCTGACCGGCCGCGTCGGTCTGGCACATATCGATGAGAATTTTCTCGACGACTACGCCAAGCATTACTTCTACGGTTTCTTCAAGCGACTGCTCGACATCGTTGCGGTGCTTTGCCTGGCGCCGATCGCGCTGCCGCTGAGCATCGTGACGGCCCTCGCGGTACGGCTGGAATCGGCCGGACCGGTTGTGTTCCGCCAGCAGCGCGTCGGCCTGTTTGGCCGGCACTTCGTCATGCTGAAATTCCGCAGCATGACCACCGATGCGGACGCTCCGGCGCAGTTCGCGGCCAAGCAGGATCCGCGCGTCACCCGCGTCGGCCGCATCATCCGCAAATACCGGCTGGACGAGATTCCCCAGTTGTGGAATGTGTTGATCGGCGACATGAGCCTGATCGGGCCGCGCCCCGAGCAGGTGCCGATGGTCGAGCAGTTCTCGCAGAGCATTCCCTACTATCCGTATCGCCACCTGGTCCGGCCCGGCCTGTCGGGCTGGGCGCAGGTTCAGCAGGGTTACGTGGGCACGCACGCGGAAACGGTCACCAAGCTCAGCTACGACCTCTATTATGTGAAGCATTGCTCGTTCGCCCTTGATCTGCTGATTGCCATCAAGACCTTGCGGACCCTTCTGACCGGCTACGGTGCACGTTGACCCTTCACGCGTTTTCCGCCACTGAACGACCCTTGCGCATTCTCCTGGTTACCACGGGCCTGCGCATGGGGGGCGCCGAACAACAGGTCGCCGCGCTGGCGCGTGAATTCCTCGATCGAGGCAACCGCGTGGCCCTGATCAGCCTCACCCCGGATTGCGAAGTGCCGATGCCGGACGCCGTGGAGCGTCTGATGCTTGACATGCGCAAGACGCCGGTCTCGATGGCCCTGGCCCTCGCGGCGGCGCGCCGCTTTGCCTGCCGCTGGCAGCCGGACATCGTCAACGCGCACATGTTCCACGCCAACATGTTCGCCCGCGTGCTGACGCGCGTGGCGGCTCTGCCGCCGCTGATCTGCGCCGCGCACAGCTTTTCCGAAGGCGGCCGGTTGCGCATGACGCTGTATCGGCTGACCAACACCTGGTGCACGCTCACCACGCAGGTGAGCCAGTCCAGCCGAGCCGAGATGATACGGGCCGGCGCCGTGACGGGCGACCGCGTGCGCGTGATGTACAACGGCATCGACACGGACAAATTCAGACCCGACGCGCTGCTGCGCGAGCAGACACGCGCGCAGCTTGGACTGGGCGCGGGAACGCGCATGGTGCTCAACATCGGCCGCCTTGCCGCCGAGAAAGACCAGGCGGCGCTGATCGATGCGTTTGCACGCCTGGACCGCTCCACGCCGACGCGGCTGTTCATTGCCGGCGACGGGCCGCAACGGCCCGCGCTCGAAGCGCGGATCGCCCATCATCGCCTGCAGGACCAGGCCGTGCTGCTGGGCACGCGTCACGATATTCCAGCGCTGCTGAATGCGGCCGACGTCTTCGCGCTATCGTCGCGCATCGAGGGCATGCCGCTCGTGCTGGGCGAGGCCCTGGCTTGCGAGTGTCCGGTCGTGGCCACATCGGCACCCGGCGTGGCCGAGTTGCTGGGCGATGTCGGCGCGATGGTGCCGGTGGGGGATACCGATGCGCTGGCGCGCGCCATGCTGCGCACGCTGGCCACGGTGGACACGGCTTCCGCCGACCGTCGGGTTGGCCGCGAACGCATCGTCACGCATTTCGGCATCGCGGCCGCCGCGGATCGGTGGCTGGCGCTCTACCACGAACTCAGCGCCCCCTCGCGCGGCCACACCGGCCACGCCCATCCATGCGCCGGCGCATAGCAGGCAATGTCGGCTGGATGCTGCTGGACCGGGGCGCGCAGGTGCTTGCGGGTGTCGGCGTCGTTGCAATCCTGGCGCGCACACTTGGCACTGACGGCTTCGCCGCCTTCCAGTACGCGCAGTCGCTCGTGTTCATTGGCGCATCGGTCGCACTGATCTGTGGCGGCGAAGTGGTCATCCCGAGACTGGTTGCACTAAGCGACGCCACACGTCAGCACCGCTTGCTCGTACATGTCTTCTGGCTGCGCTTGCTGGCGGGCGTGGGCGGCTACGCCCTGGTCGCCGGCTTCCTGGCCGCCACCGGTCAGCCAGCGCGGAACTGGTGGCCCGCGCTGATTCTTGGCCTGGCTATCCTGTTGCGCGAACCCTTCGGCGTGGTCATCGCCTGGATGCAGGCGCGCACCGAAACCCGGCCCGTCGTACTGATCAATGTTGCGGCGCTGGCCCTGAAGGTCGGCACGGTCATCGTATTGGCGCTGTGCAGCATCGAGCTGACGGGCGCCTATGCGACGGCGTTCGTGTTGGAACCGGTGCTTGCCGCCATCCTGCTTTGCGCGCTTTACCGCCGGCGGATGCCGGTTTCGCGTGTGCCGATCGACCTCAATTTGAGCCGCCAACTGCTGCACGACGGTGCGCTGTTCTGGGTCAGCTTCATGCTGATGATGGCGGCACGGCGCATCGACCAGTTGATTCTCCATCCGCATGTCGAGGCCGCGGAGTTTGCCGCCTATGCCGCGTCGATGCAGATCGTCGACAACTTCACGGCGCTGGGCAGTATCCTGGCCAGCGGCATCGCGCCGCTATTCGTGTACGCAAAAAGCGAGCGCGCCGCCGGCATTGCCAACGTTGGCAAACTCGCACTCTTCCTGGCCGTCGTAGGCGCGGCCGGCGCCATCGTCCTGGCGGTAATGGCGCCGTGGATCGTACATCTGCTTTACGGCTCGGCCTTTGCGGATGCCATTGTGTTGATGCAACTCGCGATCCTGGCGAGTCCATTGGTGTTCGCCGACGTCGGCTTCACCGTTCTGGCCGCCTATCTGCGCAAGCCGCGCTGGATCGCAGCCAAGTGGGCGCTCGCATGCGCGGCGACCGTTGCCGTGGATTTGCTTGCCATTCCGCGACTCGGCGCGCGCGGGGCAATCCTGGGATATGCGACATCTGGTGCGCTGGCAGTGCTGGCCGGCATCGTCACATGGGCGTACGCACGCCGGACACAGCAGTCATGAGCCAGACGCCGGTCATTTGCTTCCTGACGGGCACGATGAACGCGTACGCCGGCGCCGAGCGGATGACGGCGGTTGTCGCCAACGCGCTCGCCGCGCGCGGCTACGTGGTTCACATCGTCAGTCTGTTCGATCCCACGACATGTTTCGCGCTGCATCCGGATGTGGAACTGCGCGCCCTGTTTGACACGCGGCCGTCGTTCAAGCGCCATTACCTGACCGCAGTCAGACGCATCCGCGAGGACGCCAGGCGCCACGGCATCGACATCATGATCGAAGTCGATCCGATGTTGACGCTGTTCACCCTGCCCGCCCTGGCCCGAACCGGCGTGCGCCGCATTGGCTGGGAACACTGTCATTTTGGCGAGGACCTGGGCAAGCCATTGCGGCGCGTAGCGCGTCGCCTTGCGGCGCGCACCGCGTCGGCCATCGTGGTGCTGACGGCCGCAGATCAAGCGCATTGGCGCACGGCGATCCGGCACGCATTTGACGTGCGCGCCATCGCCAATCCGCTGCCCTTCGACCTGCCTGCCGAACCCGCGGCGGGCAACACACGCAAAGTCCTTGCGGTGGGCCGCCTGGTGCCGGCAAAAGGCTTCGACGTGCTGCTGCGCGCGTGGAAGACAGTCGTTGTCGCCGCACCCGGCTGGCAGCTCGAGATCGTCGGGGAAGGTGCGGAACGGCAGGCATTACAGACGCTGATCGAGGAGCTTGGCATCGGTGACACCGTGTCGATGCCCGGCGCGCGGCGCGACGTGGAAACCGCATATCGCGGCGCCAGTGTCTTCTGCCTGAGTTCGCGCTATGAAGGATTCGGACTGGTGCTTCTGGAGGCGATGGCGCATGGCCTGCCGGTGGTGGCAACCGCCTGCGACACCGGGCCCAGGTCGCTGCTGCAGGACGGTGTCAACGCGCGCGTCGTACCCGTGGATTCGGCGGACGCGCTCGCGGCGGGGCTGCTCGATGTCATGGACAGCCCACCTTTGCGGCATCGGCTGACTGATGGCGGCCGGCAGACGGCCAGGGCACACACCGTCGACCAAATAGTTGGCCAATGGGAATCGCTTCTGCGGGACGTGGCGGCCCGGGCATGACGTCCGGCCATGCCGCGGGCGACTAGCGCGAGCGAATGCGCCGCACCCAGCGGATGACGATCCACGCCCGTTGCATCACCAGCAAGTGGAGGCCTGTAAAAAGCAGGAAGCCGGCAAAGATGATCGACTCCGGCACGCCCTTTTTCCACGCGACCACGCCGATCAGGCCCAGCACGAAATTGCCCACGAGCAGAAACCAGACGGTTTGCTTGGTGCTGAAACCCATGCGCAGCAGCAGATGGTGGAGGTGGGTGCGGTCGGCCGAAAGCGGATTCTTGCCCTGCACCGCCCGCCGGATCACGACGGCCAGCAGGTCGATCAGGATCAGTCCGACCACCCACAGCATCACCGCCGGTGGCACGTGGCCGCCAGGGTTGTACTCCTTCTGCGACAGTTCGACGGAGAACCAGCTGATCCCGTAGCCAAGCAGCAGGCTGCCGGCGTCGCCGAGGAACACCAGCCGCTGACGCAGCGGACTCGGCATGTTGAAAAGCAGGAAGCCCGCAATCGCGCCGCACATCAGCAGGCAGATCCGCAGCGCCCCGGGGTTGCCCACGTCATGCGCCAGCCACGAAAACCATGCGAACACGATCAACGACAAGCCCCCGGCCAGGCCGTCCATGCCGTCGGTCATGTTGATGGCATTGACCACAGACAGCGTGGCCAGCAGCGTGAGCGGGATGCCCCAGGCGTAGAGAATCACGTCGCGCTTGTACAGCAGGTCTCCCAGCGAGTGCAGATACACCTCGCCCCACGACGTCATCAGAATCGCCGCGAAGAACTGAAACGCCAGCTTGCTCAGCGGCGACACGCCGTTGAGGTCGTCGAAAAGCCCGACCAGCGCCAGCAATGTCAGGCCGATATAGAGCGCGGTGTAGTGATCGTAGCCCCGCACGAACATTGCGCTGGAAATCCATAACGCAATCAGGATCGCCATGCCGCCCACCAGCGGCGTGGATCCTTCGTGCCGCTTCCTGCCGCCAGGGTGGTCAAGCAGGCCGCCGCGCGTTGCCAACGGCCGCAGGATCAGTACAGCGCCCGCGCTCAGCATGGCCGAGATCGCGGGGAGCCAGAAAAATTCGAACATGGAAACTCAGATCTGTATCGGCAGCGCGAAGGTTGCGATTTTTTTCGCGCAAAAACGATTCGCGTAGAATGTGCCGGGTTCACGCCGCAGCCAGGTGCGCGCGCAGCCAACATTAAACTTCACATCATGATGCTCCGATAGTGGGGCCGGCCCTCAGCGTTGTGCACGGCACACGCGCCACTTCGGTTTCGTCCATGCTCTTGCCTATTTATCTTGTATCGCGTAACGGGGTCAAAAATACCGGCGGAGTCGAACGTGTGGTCCATCTGCTCCAAAATGACCTGATCCGCCACGGGGCCCAAGTAGCACTAGTTGACGAAGCAACGGTTTTACCACAGTTCCTGCGCGGCAAGCGCATTACCCAGTTTTTGTTTCCTTTGGCCGCTTCTGCCTGGCTGTGGGTGCGCCGAATATCGGGACACAGGTTCGAGACCATTTCGAATTCGTCGTACACACCGGTCTACCCCTCCGAAGCAGTAATCGTGCACGGCTCGGCCACCGGTTATATTCGGGCGCTTGCCGGATCGGGTAACCGGTTTCTGGGCATGCGGGTGCTGGCGCTGCTGGAAGGCATGACGATGCGCCGCGCGCGCCGGGTGGTTTGCGTCTCGGAAGCGGTGCGCGACATTTGCGTCGAAGCGCATGACGTGCCCGCCGAAAAATGCACGGTCATTCATAACGGCATCGACGCGTCCGTATTCCATCCGCGGCCGAAGTTCGTTGGCGACAGGGTGCGGCTCGGATTTGCCGGCCGGCTCGAGTATGGCAAGGGACTGCCATACCTGATCGATATTGCCCGCTGGGTCGGCACCCAGCGCGATGTCGAACTGACCATCGCCACCACCAGCGACGCGCCGGCCGCGCTGCAAGGCCTGCCCAACGTCACGATCATGTCGGGCCTCGCGCCGCAGCGGATGGGCGAGTTCTACGACCGAATCGACGTGATGGTCTTCCCTTCGCTGTTCGAAGGGTTTGAGCTGGTGACCCTCGAGGCACTGGCTTCGGGCGTCAGCGTACTGGGCACGCGGGTCGGCGCGTGCGACGTATTCCTGCGCCAGGGTGTGCCATGGGTCAGCGAATTGCCAGCGGACTCCGCGGCCTTCTTCGAGCAGGCGCCCGGGATTTTCGCCCGTTTGCGTCAGCATTCCGATCCCGCCGCGATGCATGCCCTGATTGCGCGCTCCTTTTCCATTGCGCGGTTCTGCGATCAGCTCCGCGCCCAATTGCAATTATTGAATTCGTGAAGGTTCTGCTGATTTCACCCAACGGCCTGCAGGAACTATCGGGAGGCGGGCTCTACCTGCGATCGCTGGCACAGGCGCTTTGCGGCGTGCGGGGCGTAAGCCAGGTCACGGTCGTCAGCAAGGACATGGGAGACGGCGAGATTTTCGATTTCCCGTCCCATTGCCAACGCGTATATCTCGAAAAGAACAAAACCCGCGACGTCGTCGCGCGGCTGCGCCTTTACCCCACGTACCTGATTACCCATCGCCCGCTGCTGATGCGCCACGCCCGCACCGCCGACGTGGTGCTGTTCCATAATTCGCGCTGCGGCGGGTTGATGGCGGAAATGCGCAGGAAAATGCCGGGCAAGACCTATGGCATCCTGAGCGACAACGTCGAGGCCGAGCTAAAACGCCAGCATCGTGAAGGAAATGTGTTACGACAGGTAAGCAATGCCGTCGATACCTGGCTGATCCGTCGCGCGGAAGCACCGAGCCGCTTTGCCGACTTCGTGACATTTATCACCGAGGCGGATCGCGCGCTATTTGATCGCCAATACGGCACGCCCGGGCGCACCGGAATATTGCCGATTTCGCTGCCGCCGGGTGAGTCGGGCGAAGCGGGCGCCGGCGGCGCGTCCAGCATCCCGAAAATTCTCTTTACGGCACATTTCGGGTTCGAACCGAATCAAAGCGCCCTGCGTGATTTTGCCGAGGTGGCTCGACTGTTTTCCCGAATATCGGACGTGCGGGCGGACTTCGTCGTGGCAGGCGCACGGGCGGCCGAAATGGCGGCCGGCTACCCCGGACTGACGGTGGTGGACGGGCCTTCGCCGGCAGCCATGGCGCAGACCTTTGCAGGCGCCACCGTCTACCTGGCACCCGTCAGCTGGGGCAGCGGCATGAAAACCAAGGTGGCGGAAGCGCTGTCATTTGGGCTGCCCGTGATTTGCATGCCGAATGCGGCGGTTGGCTATGACGCCGCACTGAGTGACACCGAATTCTGCCGTGCAATTTGCGTGGTGGAAAATGCCTCGGAGATGGCGAGCACACTTCACAGAATTTTACAAACCCGGGATCTCTCGCCACTCCGGCATGCTGCAACCGCAGCATTCAATGCTTTATACTCGCATGCGTCGCAAACCAGGCGGCTTGAACTGCTTCTCCCTGCACAATGACCATGCCGAGCGCAAAAAAACTGGTTAGCGTCATTACACCCGTTCATAACGACGGAAAGTATATCGGCGCAACTGCCAGCTCGATTCTGCAGCAGAGCCTGACCGATTTTGAGTGGATTCTGGTCGACGATGGCTCCAATGGCGAGACGGCCTCCGTCCTGGCCAGCCTCGCCGCGTCCGATTCACGTATTCGAATCATTACCAATCCGGTCGCATATGGCCCCGCGCGCGCGCGCAATATCGGAATCGCGGCAGCCGAGGGCGAATTCGTCGCATTTCTCGATGCCGACGACATCTGGGATGCACATAAACTGGAGCAGCAGGTGCGGTTTATGCGCGAACACGATCTCGATTTCAGCTACCACGACTATATTCCGTTCGAAGACGGCAGCGGCCGGCCAATATCGAAAATATGCGGGCCGAATCGATTGACGTTGTTTTCTCATAATTCGCGACGCGGCGTCGGGTGTCTGGCTGTAATGCTCAAGCGCGACATCGCCGGCGACGGCGTGTTTCCCGCCATGCCGCCCGGCCATGTCGCCGAGGACTTCGCGGCATGGGCCATCCTCATCAAAGGTGGCTTGCGTGGTGAACGCCTGCCGAAAACGCTGGCGTGGTACCGCGTTCGCAAGCGGTCCTTTTCGTCGAACAAGATTCGCTCCGCCCATTCCGTCTGGTTCATCATGCGGACCATGGAAGGGTTCGGCAAGATCACGTCGGCGTTCTTCCTAACCAGCTACCTGTTAAACGCCATGACATCGCGGCTGATGGCGCGCATCGCCAGCCCGCACCAGACTCTGGCATCGCCTCCATGGCATTGAATGCCCTGATCTCGGGTCTGGGCGTTCTACTGAAGTTGCTCTGCGGCCTTGCCGCCAACAAGATCCTCTCGACCCAGCTCGGCCCCATCGCTTTTGGCGCCTGGGGCAACGTCTTCAGCCTGGCCACCCTCTACACCACCTTCTCGAACGGCGGCATTGCGCAGGGCCTCGTGGCACGGCTCTCGACGCCAACTCAGGACGAGCGCGCGCGCGACCAGTGGCTGAACGGCGGGATGCTGTTTGCGCTCTGCGTACCGGTGCTGATCGCGGTGTGGCACAGCGGCTTCCGGCAGTTGGGTATCGTCAGCGGCGCGCAGGCGCTTGGTCCGCTGGCGGCGCTGGCGCTTGGCCTGCTGGCCGGACTTGCACTGCAGATCCAGGCAAGCGTGCTGGCGCAAGGCCGCTCGAGGCTGAACGCGTTGGTGCTGGCGTTCTCGGGCATCGCGGCGCTTGCCAGCTACTGGTGGTTCGTGACGCCGGGCTCGGTGCAAAGCGCCGTCCATGCCCTGATCGCCGGATTTGCCGCCACGCTCGTCGCCTGGCTCGCGGTTGCCGCATTCACCCGCACCCGCTGGCACGGCGGCCTGGCGTCGCTGTCCGACGGCATGGCCGCGGCGCGCGCGCTGGCGCCCTATGTGTTGATTGCGCTAGCGCCGGCGGTGGTCGGCACGGCGGCCGTGATCACGGTGCGTGAAGTCGTTTCGGTGCGCGTCGGACCCGAGGCGGCGGGGCTCTGGCAGGGCATGTTCCGCATTTCGGATGCCGTTGTCGCCATGGCGCAGGCCGTGGTCAGCTTCGTGCTGCTTCCGGAAGTGTTTCGCAGCGGCGCGCCTGGCCGGTCGCTCAAGTCGCGCCTGCCGACATATGCGGCGCTGGTGGCCCTGGGCTTTGCCGTGGGTGCGGCCATCCTCTGGCAGGCTGCCGACGTCGTGGTGCGCACGCTGTATTCGGATGCCTTTTCGGGCATCGCCCCGTTGCTGTGGATCGAACTGCTTGGCGACGCGTTCAAAGCCTTGGCCATGCCGTTCGTGGCGTTCTTCATTTACCAGAGAAATCTGCGTTTTTCCTGGGCGCTCGAGCTGATTTTTTCGGCCTGCTTCGTGTTGGCCACCTACATACTGACCGGCATGAGCGGCCTCGCAGGTGCGGCCGTGGCCTATGCACTGGCAAACCTCGTACTGCTGGTGGTTGCTTTCGTTTTGTTTCTTGGAGTCCGGGATGCCTGAGCTGTCGTTACTCGCGATACTGCTTCTGGCGGTTGCGAATCTGATCAGCGGCGCCTTTGGCGATCTCGCCTGGCAGGCTCCGCTGACCGCATTGACGTTCTTCGCATGCATGTACAGGGTCAGTCATGCGGCCACCAGCCGGTTCAATCCAACGATGCTCATCTGCGCCACTACGACGCTGTTCCTGCTGAGCCGTTTCCTGATTACCTACTTCGCCGGATGGGCCGATTATCGCTATGGCGACTGGTTTCTGATGGGTCCGATGGACGAGGTGCTCGTCGCCAAGGCGCTTGCAGCGATCTGTCTGTTCCTCTGCGGCATTGCGATTGTGGCTGGCCGGCTTGGCGATCTGCCCCGCCGCGAGGACAGCTACCTTGGCACAATCGCGTTGCGCATGGGCCTGGCGATCTTGCCGTTCACGCTGTATCGGGTCTACATCAACGTCGACACGTGGCGCACGGGCGACTACCTGGCAATGTACAAGTACGGCGGTCCCGGCGGCATTCCCTACGCGCTGGGCGGCTGGCTGATCCTGTGCGTGTTCGCCTACCTGGCGTCGCGCCCGCGGCTGCGCCCGGCACTCGCCGGATACGCGGTCGGCATCCTGCTCTGCGCGCTGGACATGTTCAAGGGCGCCCGCGGCATTCCCATGGCGCAGATCATCGGCCTGACGTGGCTGCTGGTGACGACGCAGGACATCCGCGTGTCCTGGTGGAAAGCCGGCGCCGCGGTATTCAGCATGGCGCTGCTGGCCGACGTGGTGGGTCGCGTGCGAATCGGCATGCCCATTACCACTGCGCTGACCGGCGATCCGTTCGAGACACTGTTCGGCTTTTTCTACGGCCAGGGCGTGAGTCTGATCTTCGTGGTGTCCACGCTCAAGCACATCGCGCAGTTCACGCCGGTCGTGGACGGCCTGCAATCGACCTTTGCGATCTTCATCGATGGCTACCATCGCACCTTCGGCAGCCTGCCCACGGGCCAGACGCTGGAATTCGCGCACCAGACGGCCAGCCTCGCGCATCGGCTGTCGTTCATCGTCGATGCGGAAATGTACCTGAACGGCAAGGGCATGGGCGGCTCGGCGGTGGCCGAATCGATGCTGTACACGCCGCTGGTCGGACCGCTGCTGGCGGGTGCTTTCACAGGCGGCGTGCTCAAGGTGCTCTATCGCGTAGCCAGGATGGCGCCGCTGGGCCTGTTCATTCTGGCGGCAACGCTGCCCTTCTTCCTGCTGATCCCGCGCGAAAACCAGCTCTTCTTCGTCGTGCCGATGTGCAAGGCACTGCTGTTTGCCGCAATCGTCTACGTCATTGCCAAGATCCACCATGTCAGACAGCCAGCCTAAGGTGACGGTGGTCGTCCCGACCTACAAGCGCGCCCATCTGCTGCCGCAGACCATCGCATCGTATCTGCAGCCTGAAGTGGCGCAGCTCGTTCTGGTGGACGACTGCTCTCCGGACGATACGCCCGAGGTGGCCCGGCAGTTGATGCAGCGCCATCCGCAGGTCACATATCTGCGCAACGCGGTCAATGGCAAGCAGACGACGTCGAAGAACCGGGGCAAGGCGCTGGCGCAGACCGAGTACGTGTACTTCGGCGACGACGACTCCATCCTGCAGCCCGGCGCGATGGCGCGGCTGCTGCTGACCGCGGCGGAAACGTCCGCCGATATCGTGGGAGCCTCCGCGCTTTACCTGCGCGACGACAGGGACACCGATGAGGCCGTGATGCGACGCCGGAACGTCGCCGGCAATGCCGACGACGTGGTGCGGCTCGATCGCCTGCAGTTCGACTTCGCCGCGGCGGCATCGCGGCCCATCGACGTACCGGTGTGCCACGCATCGTTCCTGATCCGCACCGACGCCGCCAAGGCAATCGATTTCGACACAGGCTACGTGGGCAACTGCTACCGGGAAGAAACCGACTACCTCGTACGCTCGCGGGCGCGCGGCATGAAGATTGTCTACGAGCCGCGCGCCGTGCAGATCAACCTGCCGCCGTCTCAAGCGACCGGCGGTGCGCGCGGGCGCGGGCGGCTGTCCTACGAAAGCTACGCGCTCTACAACACCGCGCGCTTCCTGTTCCGAAACCGGCAGGCACTGAAGGTGGCGGACGCGCGCTGCAACGCGGCCATGATGCTGGGCTGGTACGTCCAGGGTCGCGTCGCTGCCGTACTGTCGCGAGTAGGCAGCGCGATGGCTCGCAAGCTGTCCGCACGATAGGAAAGCTGCGCCCGACAAGGCAGCCCGGCGCCAGGCGCTTTCAGCTAGCCGGGCGTGCCCGATGCGCAATGCGCAAGACTGTGGCGCAGCGTATGAACCGCTTCTGTCGGCGCGCACTCGGACATCCGCACGAAATAGAGCTTGTCGGCCCGTGGCAGCGCCGCAACCAGGTCCACCGCGACACGCGCGGCCGTCAACGCAAGGGCGCCCGCCGCGTAGCCGATCTCGCGCTCGCGCACAAAATACCTGAGCTGGGCCGCCAGCAGCGACCGGCGCGCCAGCAATGTTTTGCGCAGGTCGAAGTACCCCTGGCGATAACCGAGAAGAACCTCGTTGAGACAGGCGAAGCGGCTCTCCTTGTGGCTGCGCAACAGCAGTTCCTGATCTTCCGCGCGCATCACTTCGGGCAGCCCGTAGCGGAACCGCGCAAACCACTCGCGCCGTCCCATCCAGCCCGGATGGGGCAGCGGAATGCCACGCCACGGTCGCGCGCACATGGCTTCATGGGTGCCCGCAAAAGGCAGCATGCCGAGAATTTCGCCGTCGCTGCGGAACGCCACCGCCCTGCAGCCCACCAGATCGATCTGCGGATTCGCATCGAGAAAAGCCACCTGGCGTGCCAGCCGCTCCGGAAAGCTGACGTCATCGGCATCCATGCGGGCGAGATAGCGGCCGTGTGCCAGCTCGATCCCCATGTTCAGCCGGCGCGCCAATCCCAGACGACGTCCGTCGCGCAACACGCGCACGCGCGGGTCGGCAAACGCCTGCGCCACCGCAACCGTACCGTCGCTCGATCCATCATCGAGCAATAGCACCTCGAAGTCCGAGTACGTCTGAGACAGCAGCGAACATAACGCGACGCCCAGCGTGCGCTCGGCGTTCCAGGCGGGAAGAAGAATGGAAACGGTTGGAGTCATTGCCGAATTCACAGGGTTCATGCCTGCCCTTCCATGTCGCTGGCGATGGCGTCCCACATGGAAGACAGCCCCTGGTTGAAATCTTCCGCCGGCGCCCATCCCGAGCATTCGCGCAACTTCGTGCTGTCCAGCACGTTTGCACGGACATCGAAATCGCGCGCCGCCGCCAGGCGAATCCGCACCGGCAGGTCGTGCCTTGCGGCCAGCGGCTCAAGCGCCGCGAGCACTTCGCGGTTGTTACGGCCGACGCCGGTGCCGAGGTTGTAAACCTGCCCTGCATCCCCGCCGTCGAGCACCGCCAGAATGCCGCGCGCGACATCCGCCACATGGATGTAGTCGCGGATGGTGCCGGCTTCGCCAAACACGGTCACTTCCTCGCGCTTGAGAATGGCGCCCATCGCCGTTGCGATGAACCCTTGCCCGGTGAAGGCTCGCTGGCCCGGTCCATAGGCATTGGCCGGCCGCACGATGCTGACGGGCACGCCATGCAGCCGGTGGAACATCAGCGCGTACTTCTCCTGCGTGAGTTTGGTGATGCCATATGGCGACACGGGATTGGTCGGGGCACTTTCAGAAATGGGCAGCGAATCGACGTGGCCGTATACCGTACCGCCCGATGACACCACGATCATCCTGCGCAGCGGCAGGTTGCGCGTGGCCTCGAGCAGGCCGACGGTAAGCGGCAGATTGGCCAGAATGTCGTAAACGGGATCGGCGTAGCTGGTCTGCGGTACGGTTGCATAGGCCAGATCGACAATCTCGTTGGCGCCCGCGAGCAATGCGGGCCAGTCGATCGCGCCCTCCCCCACCGGTGTGTATTCGGCGCCCGCAGGCAGCGCTGCCGGCCGTGTCGGACGCCGGCCCAGCACGCAAACCTCGCGCCCCGTCGCCAGCAGTTCGCGCACCAGCCATGCGCCGATGAATCCCGCGCCGCCAATCACGCAGCAACGCGCGCGTGTATTTCGTTGAATACTGTTTGTCATGGATGCGGACCTGATCTTCAGCCTTCCGTCGGTTCGGTCAGCGTTTCCCGCGTCGGCGCGGTCACAGCGCCCTGCAGGATCGCCTCATAACGATCGGCGATCTTCGCCCACGTAAATTGCTCTTGCCAGCGATCGCGCGCCGTGTGACCCAACACGTCGAGCTCGGCGGGCGAGTTCATCAGACGTTTCATCTCCGCGCCGAAGCGTTCCGGATCGGCCCGCGTGTAACCGCGCTCGTCCTTCGGCGCGTCGCAGATGACGCCGCCCCCGGTCCAGCGCGCGATCTCGTCGGCGTTGCCTACCGGAACCGAAAGGAACGGAGTGCCTGCCGCGGCGGTTTCGAACAGCACCAGCGGCGAGTATTCGATGTTCGACGCAAACACGAACAGGTCGGCATTCATGTAGGCCTGCACCAGTTCCCGCCTGCCAAGGTTGATCTGCAGTACCTGCTTGTTCTGCTGTCGGCTGGCACGGTCCACCCAGTAGCCGATAGGATCGGCCGCCTTGCGCATGCGATGCGGCAACCAGTGCAGATGTCCTGCCGCATCGAGTTGCGCCGCCGCCAGCGCGTAGATGCGCGAGCGCACACCGCGCAGGCCTTCGCGTCGCAACACCCCGAATGATCGCCAGGCCAGTCCCGCTACGCGGCGCACCCGTCCGCCAAGGAAACCGATCACTTTTTGCACGTCGTTGCGCGGCGCCTGCGTCGCTTCCTGCGGCGGCGTGACGACGACCGCGGGTGCCGGCGGCGGGTTGCCATTCAGAATCAGCGTGACCTTGCGGCGCCCGTTGCGCAGCCGCGCAAACGCTTCGGCGATTTCCTTGTGCCCCTTGACGCCCGTAATGCTGCCAACGGTCAGAAAGACGAAGCTGTCTTCGGGAATGCCATGCCTGCTCCGGAATTCCTTGTCGCGCGGCACGGAAAATTCCACCTCGCAAGCGCCGTTGGGCAGGATGGTGCGGTGCTCGAGTCCGTGCTGGCGCGCAAAATCGATGTCGCGATAGCGCTCGGCATAGAAAATCAGATGATCGAACTGGCGCAGCACGTCGGGCAGCGCTTCGAAATAGCCCGAATAAGTGGGCTCGTACAATCCCGAGAAACCGCACGGGATAAACACCTTGCGCGCGCGGATCTGGTCCAGCACAGGCCACAGCGCGTCGAACGTCCATTGCTGCGCGGCCTTGATCATGATGGCGTCGCCGTCGAACGCCTTCACATAGTCGCGGTAACGGTCCAGCTCGCCGTGCATCCCACGGACTGCATTGCCCGTGATGCCAAACTCGACGATTTCCACACCGTTATGCGATGTAAAGTCGCGCTCGGCCAGTCGCGTCGTGGCCACCGTCACATGATGGCCGCGTTGCACCAGACGCTCCGCCAGATGGCGCATGACTTCCTGTACCCCGCCAACACTGGGGTAATAAAACTCGCAGCAGAACAGAATCCGCATCATCGTCACCTACTTTTTCGCATCAGCGCGGCAGGATGCCGATTCGGCGACCGAAGTCGCGCACAGCGCGCGCGATGGGACGGGCCCAGCTCATGTTGTGCTTCTGGATCAGATACTGATGACGCAAATTCTGGATCTTTACTTCCGTGCGGCGCATCACATCCGATTGCGGAGATTGTGCCGCAAGTTTCTGGCCTGCCAGGCGAACCACGTTGCACATGCGTTCGATATCGGGGCGCGGCGACAGCCGATGAAGCGCTGAATGTGTCAGCGCCGCCACATCAAGTACATCGACCGAGGGTTCTTGCTGCCCCAGCACCGCCGCGACATTCTCCGCGCAAATCAGCACCAGGCGCTCCAGGAACGGATTGGGGCCGGTGCGCGACATGCTGGCCGGTACCTCGCGATACACCAGCAGCCGCTCGGGCAGATTGGCCACGCGGCCGGCGCGCGCCATGCGCGACCATAGCTCATAGTCCTCAGGCGGCTGACGCGCAGGATCGGTGGTATAGCCGCCCACCGCTTCGACGGTGGCCTTGCGCATCATGATCGAGCTATGCACGAACGGATTGTTGAACAGCAGCTCGAAGCTCAGTGCGCCATGATCGGTGGGATGATCGTGCGCGCGGTCGGTTGGCGTGTCGCCCACCCAGATCTGCGCGGCCGTACCCAGCAGGCCATGATCCGGGTGCTTTTCGAGAAAGTCGACCTGACGCGCGAAGCGCTCCGGATGCGACAGGTCGTCCTGGTCCTGACGCGCGATATATCGTCCGCGCGCCAGTCCGATACCGCGATTCAGCGTTCCCGCCAGGCCCATATTGTCCTGGTGGTACAGACGAATCCGTGGATCGCTCAGCGACTCCAGCACCCGAGCCGAGTCGTCCTTCGACCCGTCGTTGATGAGGATGAGTTCGTAGTCCTCGAAGGTCTGCGCGAGAATGCTCTCCACGGCCTTCCTTACATCCGCCGCGCCGTTGTACACCGGCAGCACGACACTGATCAGCGGCGTCGTCATAGTCGGATCCAGGAAGCGGGAATCAGATCGCGCGTATCATGCGACGCGCCACTGAACCAGCGCTGCGGCGCCGCCACGATCTTATCCGCGTGCGGGTTCAGCCATGCGCCCCACCAACTGAACGAGCTATTGGCGATCACGTGGTGACGGCACGCCTTCATCAGCGCCATGTCCCACACGCCGCGATCGGCGCCATTCACATCGACCAGCGTGACCGCGTGATCGAGCTTGAAGTTTTCGCTCACCCACGCATGATCGTCGGAGAACACGAAAAAATGCGGGGCCGACACGCGCGCGGCAATGTAGTCCACCGCAGCCCGGTAATAGTCGAGCGAACAGACGCCGTGATATTGCGCGGTCTGCGGGTTGTTCACATAGTCCCCGCGTCGAATATGCAACGACACCGCGGCGGCCCCGGCTTCGCGAATCTGCGCCGCAATCCGTTCATTGGCCGCATCGACGGGCGCCTTCAGCGTGAATTCCTCGCGCAGCAAGTCTGCGATATTCGCGAAATAGCGTTCGCTCTGCCAATAGCCATCGAGATATACCGGCGGCACGACCTGCTCGATACGCGCGTCGTAGGTGAACGACGCCTCCTTGAGCTGATTGGCAGGCTTGTCCAATCCCAGTGCCTTGCCGAGGCGATTCAACAGCGTCGGTGCCTTTGCCTTGACGCCGAAACGCGTCAACTCGTCTTCCGACGCCACGCGCGCACGGATCGACAGTTCGCCCAGTTCATAACGACGCAGATCGTAATGCGCGAAACCGCTGGCATCGAGCAGAAGCGGCACATTATGCCGATGCGCCACGGCGCGGCCCGTGGCGTACTGAAACATCTGGTTGCCCAGTCCGCCGATGAGGTTGGCAATGATCATGGAGGTCAACTTCTAGATTCCCGTGTCTGTAATTGCTCAGGGAGCTTCACCGCTCGCACACTTGCGCGCTTCGACGAGATAGCCGACGGTAAATTGTTCGACGAAGTATTTGTCGTCCAGGTCGTCAAGCAGACGCGGCAACCAATCCATCATCACGTAACGACGCTCGCGCGTCAGTACATCTCCATCATGATCCATTGTCCGTGCCGCGCGGTGGACTTCCTGCGCAACATGTCGGAGCAGTCCGCCAATTGGCTTTATCTCCACAATTTCGCATCCGAACTCGGCAAGATATTTCCGATAGAAATACGGCGAGAACCCTCCAAAAAAGTGATAGGGCTCCTGGTGGATTCCGCTACCCAGCGGCGCGGAAATAAACAGACGTCCGCCTTCCGCTGTCACCCGGCAAAGCTCACGCACTGCCGAAATCGGGTCTGGAACATGCTCCAGCACTTCGGTGCAGATCACGGCATCGAACGCACCGTCGTCGACTGGGACGTTGGTGATGTCGCAAACGTAGTCGAGCGGTGGATAGTCCCAGGTTTCCTGTAGCGGTCCGTTTTCGGTCCCGCCATACTGAGCAAAATCCTGCGCGTGATAGTGCGTATGGGCAAACAGCTTCTTGTACTGGCATTGCCCCGCGCCAGCATCCAGAACGCTTGCACCCTCCGGCAACGAAGCCGCCTTCTGCGCGACCCATTCGTCGCGCATATAGGCCGAGAAGTTGACGATCCCGTCGATCTGGCTGGCACTCGCCGCGTCCGTCGACGTATCGCCCAGGCGTGCGCGCAGCATCGCAATGCCGTCGTCAGGATGCTGCGAGGCCAGTTTTTCAAAGACCGGCGCAGCGTCCGCATAGCGAATCGAAACTCCACTGTCGAGCGATTTGGCGAGCAAATTCAAAAGCACGCGCTGAAGCAACGCGCGAGAGCTTCGCCACATCGACTTGCTCAATCGCTTTGGGTTGATACTCATCTTGTTCGTCTGGTACATGCGGTATCTATATCAAGGTGTTCGAATTCGCCTATACGACGAAACCGGGTACGAACATCCGTCGCCAATAGCGCTTCACCTGAGCTCGCAGGATCGGCTGGGGATCGTCGCATCCTTCGTGATGCCTGATCAGTCCGAAGATCGTCTGTTTCAGCGCTTTAAGAGCGTCGTATTTTTCGCGTATTCCCAGTTTTGGCGTCCGCAGCACCAGCCACGCGGTGCGTAGGTAGAAAGGGGCATAGTCGAATTTCTTAGACTTTGCATCCGAATACTTGATCTCATAAGTTGCCGCATCCACCCCGGCCGTATAGAGCACATCCGGAATGGTGCGGAGACCCGGCCCCAGAATCTGCTGCAAGACAAAATAGCAATCGACGAAATCGAAATTCGGCAGATCGGCGAAAAAATCCAAGGTCTTCCGCTGATGCAACCCATAAATCAAACTTGGCTGCATGAGGCCGAAGAAAGCTTGCAGGTTGGCCAACTGACCTTTGTCCGGGTCCAACGCGGGCACCGGGTTGGTTTCGCGATGGCCGGTGTATCGGAAGAGCGTATCGAATTTGCAAGCGACGCTTTCGCCATCACGAGAGTTTGCGAGGCACCTTTCCACAAAGTATGGCGACCACTCGTCGTCATCCGCCGCCCACATGAAATACTGACCCGTCGCACAGCGCAATACATGCTTGAAATTCGGCATCGCGCCGATGTTGGCCTGCTGGCGAATATAGGTGACCCGCGCGTCTTCCTCCGCAAATCTCCGTCCGATTTCCTCAACCATAGGATCGGTGGACGCGTTATCGGACACAATGATTTCCAGCCTGGGATAGGTCTGAGCGCATATCTGCTCAAGCGTACGCCGCAATCCCTCCGGTCGATTGAACGTGGGAATCCCAATGCTCACCAGTGATAGCACTGGATCACGCTCAACAACAATACGCTTGTCGGACATGCTTACAAATTCCCAACCATTTACCGTTGCACACGCTTCAGGAACCCGTCCGGCGCTACGGTGATCAGCAGCTTGTTCTCGATCGTTTTGTCGATTTCGAAATGCAGTGGCGCACCGTCTGAACCGCTTACGGCATTGGCTTCAAGCCGGCGCAGGTATTCGTGAACGGCGGTCTTGGGATTGTTTCCCTTGCCCCACGGACGATTGGACGACGCTTCATCGGGCAGGTCTTCAACCACCGTATCGAACACTACGCAATAGCTTTCCATGCTCGTTAGCGATGCATAGGCTTCAAGTTCCTGCAGGACGTGGTCGTGCGTGTGATTCGAATCCAGGCATACCAGCACGCGTTTATAGCCTTTGGCCGCCTCGTGCACGCGCTGGACAACCGCGGGGTCCACCGACGATCCCTGAATCATGTCGATGCGATGGCTCATCGGATGCGCTTCCATGGCCTTGCGGTTGTGCTCGCGAATATCGATGTCAATGCCGATCACACGGCGCCGCGTGTGTTTGGGGTCGAGTGTCGTGCCGTTTTCGACGGCCTCGCAGTAGTCGAGCAGTGCGAGCATCGACGCGCTCATGATCAACGATCCGCCGTGCGCGATACCGGTCTCGATAATCAGATCCGGCTTGACCTGCCAGATGATCTCCTGCATTGCCATCACGTCTTGCGGGTACTGGATAATCGGGCGCGACATCCAGGCGTAATGGTACGAATACTCAAACGCATTGGCACGATCGAACCACTGGCGCGTCAATTGACGGAGCGACTCGTCGGCTGCACCCTTCTCGATCAGTTCTGCATTGCGTCGCTGGAATTCTTCAATCGGCCCCATTTTTCACCTCTTCAATTGATATGCGCACTTCGTATTTTTTTCCCCCGTCGTGGAAATAGCACGACGGGTTGCCCGGAAACGTTCGGGCCCTCAGCAGATTCAAGATCTCTCTGCCCTGATATGACTTGTCGAGAAACACTTCGCTGGCCGGCTCGAGTTCCTTGGCAAGGTGGAAACTTCCCTTGGAAAGATCTTGTGGCCGCGGGACGTAGTTGCCATTTACCAGGTCCTGGTAATGCCTTTCGAACAGCGCAACCATTGCCCGCTTCGCGGCCGCATATAGCGAACCGCCGGTGTCTTCCCAAGTTTTCTCAATGGGCGCCTGGAACAGGATGTCCCCTTGGTCGACACCTTCGTTGACAAGATGAAGGGAAACACCAAAAGGGCTGTCCTCCACAATGGTCCAGAAGTTGTAGTGCTTGCCCCGGTTGTGCGGCAGCAGGCTCGGGTGAAAATTCACAACGCCCCGACGCGGAATGTCGATCACGGCCCTGGGCAGAATCTTCGGCCACCAAGCAAGAATCAGCAGGTCCACGTCGCCCAGCAAGGCAGCAGCGTTTTCGTCGGTTATCGCGCTTGCCAGGACCACATTGCACTGATGCAGCCTGCACAATGCCGCGATTTCGTTGTCAGCGGTCGTCACCACGTAGCGAACGTCGTCGCGAAAATTTTCGAGCACGTAGCGAACCGCTGCCAGGCCGACGTCCTGGTCAGCCATAAAGCCAATCGAGCCGATTCGTATTGGATCAGGCTTCATGGAAGCTCAGCAATACGTTTGCTACCCGCTCCACTTCCGCAGGGCCCATGTCGTGGTAGCTCGGAAGATTGATCGAACGGGGCGAAATGTCGTGTGCTACCGGTGTATCCACATCGGTAGGAATACCGTCCACACCGAGCACGCTGAGGGGCCAGAAGAATACGCGCCCATCGATGTTCTCGTCCTTGAACCGCTTTAGAACCGCCTCACGATCGAAACCGGCATGCTGGTCAAACACCAGTGTCGGCATCCAGTATCCATTCACTGTCCCAGCGTGTTCGACGTTCATTTTCGCGACTGCCGCCAGAGGCGCCAACGCCTCCTTGTACCACTGGAAAATCGCGCGCTTCTTGTCTACCAATTCGTCGATGCGTTCAAGCTGCGCGCATCCGATGGCGGCTTGGATATTTGACATCTTGTATTTGAAACCGACCCGCTCCGACCAGAATTGACGCGTTTCGCCTCTCGCCCGTCCATGGTTGTTAAGCGTCAGCACACGCTCGTACAGCGCCGGATCGTTGGTCACGAACATGCCGCCCTCGCCCGTCGTCAACGTCTTGGTGCCATGGAACGAAAACGTGCCGAATGTCCCAATCGCGCCCGCGCGCTTGCCACCATAGGCCGAGCCGAGAGCTTCCGCCGCGTCTTCGATAACTGGGATGCCATGACGCTGCCCGATCGCCATCAGCGCGTCCATGTCGCAAAGGCTGCCGTAGATATGCGTGGCGATGATCGCCCTGGTGCGCGGCGTGATGGCCGCTTCCACCTTCCGCGGATCCAGGCACCAGGTGTCTGGGAGAATATCGACCAGTACAGGCGTCGCACCAAGATGCACGATCGGCGATGCGGTGGCAATCCAGTTGATATCCGCGAGGATCACTTCGTCGCCGGCCCCGATGCCCAGCGCTGCCAGCCCCAGGTGCATGGCGCCGGTACAACTCGACGTGGCGATTGCGTGCTTCACGCCAAGATGCTCGGCAAACCCCTGCTCGAACTTGTGGATATAGTCGTAGCAGTGCTCGCCCCATCCGTTCGCCGCAGCGTCGGTTGCATAGCGGACTTCCAGCTCGGTAATGGAAGGCTTCGTGTAGTAGATGCGCGACACAGGACGCTCTCCTCAGAATACGTTGATCGCCGGCACGGCCACAGCAAACTTGCCGCCCCATTCGCGGATGTAGGCAAGTTGCGTCGTCACTTCGTCGGCGATGTTCCACGGCAGGATCAGTACGATGTCCGGCCTGGTCTGCGCCAGTTGGTCCGGCGACACGATCGGAATATGGCTGCCGGGAAGAAACTTCCCTTGCTTCGACGGCGCCGCATCGCAGACGTAGCCCAGCAGGTCCGGCTTCACGCCGGCGTAGTTGAGCAGCGTGTTGCCCTTGGCGGCTGCACCGTAGGCCGCAACCGTCTTGCCGGCACGTTTCTGCTCGATCAGGAAGGTCAGCAGGCCATCCTTGACCGCGTCGGCACGCGCCTGAAACGTGCGATAAGCGTGGCCAGTAAAATCGCTCAGGCCCGCACTGGCTTCCGCATCGAGCACACGTGCAGGCGCCGCGGTGTCCGCACGCGCGTCGTCGGCATGGCAGCCATAAACGCGCAGGCTGCCGCCGTGCGTCGGCAATTCCTCGACATCGCAAACACGCAAGCCCGCCGCACGGAAGATGGTTGCCACCGTGGCCAGCGACAGGTACGAGAAATGCTCGTGGTAGACGGTATCGAATTGCACCTGTTCTACCAGTCGCATCAAATGCGGAAATTCCAGCGTGATCGTGCCGCCCGGCTTCAACGCGGCCTTGAGCCCGGCGGTGAAATCGTTGATATCGGGCACGTGCGCGAATACGTTATTGCCCACGATCAGGTCGGCGCGCTGGCCTTGCTCCGCCAGACGCGCGGCAAGCGCCTTGCCGAAAAACTCCTGCAGCACCGGAATGCCGAGTTTTTCCGCGGCCTGCGCCGTGCTGGCAGTCGGCTCGACACCCAGGCATGGAATGCCGGCAGCGACGAAATTGCGCAGCAGATAGCCGTCGTTCGACGCCACTTCCATGACGAGGCTCTCGCTCGAGAGCGCCAGCCGCTTCGTGATCATGTCGGCGTAGCGTGCAGCGTGATCGAGCCAGCTGCGCGACACCGACGAGAAGTACGCGTAATCGCCATTGAACAGTTCATCGGCCCGTGCGTAGTCTTCCGTCTGCACAAGTCCGCATCGATCGCAGACAAAGAGCTTCAGCGGGAAATGCGTTTCCGGCGCGCGCAGCGCCGCCTCGCTCAGATAGGCATTGCTGGGCGGTGCGAAGCCAAGGTCCAGAAAGACGTTGGACAGGAGGTTTTCGCAATGGCGGCACTTCATAACTGGATTCCGGAGTAATCGCTGCTTAATAACGGGTGCGCACGATCGCGCTGGGACAGGTCGGCAACGGGCAGCGGCCAATCGATGTCGACCGCAGGGTCGTCATGGCGAACGCCGCCTTCCGACTTCGGCGCGTAGTGCGCGGTATGCAAATACAACAATTCCGATTCCGGCGCCAACACCTGGAATCCATGCGCGCAGCCCTCGGGAATGACAAACATGCGTGCGTTGTCGGCCGACAGTTCCACAGCATGCCAACGCAGGAACGTCGGCGAACCGGCCCGCAGGTCGACCGCCACATCCCAGACGCGACCACGCAGGCAACGCACGAGTTTCATTTCCGCATCGCCCGGCAACTGGTAATGCATGCCGCGCACGGCGCCCACCTGCGTGGTGCGCGAGTGGTTGATCTGGACGATCTGACGTCCCGCCAGCACGCCCGCCAGTTCGCGGTCGCAATAGAGTCGCTGGAAGGCGCCGCGATGATCGGCCAGGGCCTGGCCTGTCACCACCAGCGCGCCGGCAATTGGCGTTGGCTCGACCTTCATGACTGACACCACGCCAGATTGCGGGCGCGGGCGGCCTGCACGTACTGATCGAGCTGCTCATCACTGATCACCGCGCCCTGCGACAGGTAGGCCCGATACCAAGCCACCGTGGCAGCCAGCGCATCGTCAAAGCCCCATACTGGCTGCCATTGCAATCCTGCGCGCGACTTCGCGCTGTCAAGATATAGCAGCCGGGCTTCATGCAAGTCCGCATTGTTCGCCACATGCCAATGCATGGCGGGCCATAGTTCGGCGATGCGCTCCATCACGGCCTGCACCGGCCGGTTGCCTTCCTCGGCCGGACCGAAGTTCCACGCCTCGGCGGCATCATGCCGGCGCGCCAGCAGACGCTGGCCGAGCAAAAGATAACCGCTGAGCGATTCGAGCACGTGTTGCCACGGTCGCGTAGCGGCGGGCGAGCGGATTTCCACCGCGGTTCCCTGCGTGACCGCGCGAACTACGTCGGGAATCAGCCGATCCTCCGACCAGTCGCCGCCGCCGATCACGTTGCCGGCACGCGCTGACGCCAGCGCCGGTGCATCGACGGCATGGAAAAATGACGCACGATAGCTCGCGACCAGCAGTTCCGTCGCAGCCTTCGATGCACTGTACGGATCGTGACCGCCCAGGCGATCGTTTTCGCGATAGCCCCAGACCCACTCGTGGTTTTCGTAGCACTTGTCTGACGTAACGACCAGCACACCCTGCACCGACGGTGCACTCCGGCAGCATTCGAGCAGGTTGGCCGTACCCATGACGTTGGTGGCCCAGGTGTCGACGGGTTCGCGGTACGAGCGACGCACCAGCGGCTGCGCGGCCAGATGGAACACCACCTCAGGCTGCGCGTCGGCCACCACGCGCGCCAACGCGTCGCGGTCGCAAATATCGACCATGTGCGATGCCATGTTCAGGCCGAGCAGGTCCCAGTGGTTCGGCGTCGTCTCCGGCGCAAGCGCGACGCCGGTCACGATGGCGCCTAGCCGCGACAACCAAAGCGCGAGCCAGCTGCCCTTGAAGCCCGTGTGGCCCGTCAGCAGCACGCGCCGGCCGCGATAGGCGTCGCCGAACTCGGTCATGCCCACACCTTCCACGGTGGCGTGGCCGCCCACAGATCTTCCAGATGGTTCTTGTCGCGCAGCGTATCCATCGCTTGCCAGAAGCCATCGTGCTGATACGCCATCAATTCGCCTTCCTGCGCCAGACGTTGCAGCGGCGTCGATTCCCAACTGGTGCGATCGTTCTCGATGTAGTCGAAAACCTTCGGCTCGAGCACGAAAAAGCCGCCGTTGATCCACGCGCCGTCGCCTGCCGGCTTTTCCTGGAAATTGCTGACGGCGGGGCCGGTCAGGTTCAACGCGCCGTAGCGGCCGGGCGGCTGAATCGCCGTGACCGTGGCGAGCTTGCCGTGCTGCTGGTGAAACTTGATCAGCGACCCGATGTCGAGGTTGGTCACCCCATCGCCATAGGTAAAGCAGAATGTCTCGTCGCCCACGTAGTCGCGCACACGCTTGAGCCGGCCGCCGGTCAGCGTCTCCGCACCGGTGTCGATCAGCGTCACGCGCCACGGTTCGGCGTATCGCTCATGCACTTCCATGTGGTTGCGCGCCATGTCGAACGTGACGTTGGACATGTGCAGGAAGTAGTTGGCGAAATACTCCTTGATGACATAGCCCTTGTAGCCAAGGCAGATCACGAAATCGTTGATCCCGTAATGGGAATAGATCTTCATGATGTGCCAGAGGATAGGCTTGCCCCCGATCTCAATCATCGGCTTGGGCTTCAGGTGCGATTCCTCGCTGATACGCGTGCCCAGGCCGCCCGCCAGAATCACGACCTTCATGCCGATGCTCCAATTTGCCACTGCAGGCGCGGGCGAATGACGCCAGGAATGGCCTGCATGTAGCCGTTGCGATAGGTGGTGTCGGAGAGATCGTCGACGACCTCGAACGTCAAGGCATTTGGCACGTTCGCGTGCACCGTTTGGCCTTGATTGAAAGATGTAATGGCCGCCTGCACCGTGAAGACGCCGTTATTGAGCAGGTTCCCAGGAATCTCGCAATCGGCAACGTAGACGCCCGCGTCGAGCCGCCGAACCTCGCTAGACGGCGGCGTGACGACGGTGACGTACATCCCGTCGATGGTCCGCACGTGCAGGTTGGGAACGAAGATATGATCGGTCTTCTCCAGCACGCGGAACGACAACCGGATCGACAGCGGATCGTTGATGTGCACGCGACCGTCCCTGGCCCCCGACGGCGTGACCAGTTCAATCGCCTCGATCTGGATCGATTCGTCGCCGCTTGGCTGCACAAGCGTGCGGGATCCCACCAACTCAGGCCCAGCTTCCTCGTCCATTCCCGCCGTGGTTTGCAGCATGTACTGCTCGACCACGTCCTGCGCCGGTCCCATCAGCTTGATCTGGCCCTTCTCCAGGAAAATGGCCGTGCTGCAAAACTGGCTGATGGCAGCGGCGCTATGACTAACGAACAGCACTGTGCGTCCTTCCTCACTGAAGCGGCGCATCTTGTTCATGCACTTCTTCTGGAAACGCGCATCGCCCACGGCCAGCACTTCGTCCAGGATGAGGACCTCGGGGTCGAGGTGAGCTGACACCGAGAATGCCAGCCGCACATACATGCCGCTCGAATAGTGCTTGACCGGCGTGTCCAGGAATCGCTCGACTTCCGAGAACGCGACGATCTCGTCGAACTTCTTTCTGATCTCGCTACGAGGCATCCCAAGGATGGCGCCGTTCAGGAAAATGTTCTCGCGGCCGGTGAGTTCCGGGTGAAATCCCGTGCCGACTTCCAGCAGGCTCGATACACGTCCGCGAATGGTGATGCGGCCGCGGCTCGGCTCGGTGATACGGCTGAGAATCTTCAGCAGCGTCGATTTGCCCGCGCCGTTGGCGCCGATGATGCCCACGCGCTCACCGGTCTGCACCTCGAACGAGATGTCGTTCAGGGCGTAGAAGTCTTCGGTCTGCTGGATCTCGTCGTCCGGCAGCGCAATGCTCTGCCGCGTGCCGCGCCCCAGCATGCGCGCGCCAACCGCGCGAATGTTTCGCTCGATGGCAAAGCGCAGCGACTCGTCACGACTGGCGCGCTGGTGCGCAATCGTGTAGCACTTGGACAGATTTTCGACGTGAATCGCAGTGGTCATTGTTAGATCACATCCGCAAAGGTGGCTTCCGTTTTGCGGAAATACCAGATACCGGTCGCCACCAGCGTAACGCTCATGACAATCGAGATAATCAGGCCGGGCCAATACATCGTGAAATCGCTGCCAAGGATCGACCAGCGGAAGCCGTCGATCACACCCACCATCGGGTTCAGCGAATACACGAGCCGCCATTTCTCCGGCAGCACCTGACTGCTGTAACCAACCGGAGACACGTACACGCCCAGTTGCAGCACGAATGGGATCAGGTGACGGAAATCACGGAAACGGACATTAAGCGCGGCAGTCCAGAGTCCCAGTCCGAACGACACCGCGATGGCCAGCAGGATGAACAATGGCACGAACACGATGTGCCAGCCTGGCATGAAGCGATGCCAGGCCATTACCAGGAACAGCAGCACGAAGGTGATAAGAAAATCGACGATCGAGACCGTGATCGACCCTACCGGCACGATCAGGCGGGGAAAATAGATCTTCGAAATCAGGTGCGAATTGCCAACCAAACTATTGCTGCATTCGCTCAGGGCGCTCGCAAAGAAAAACCACGGCAGCAGTCCCGTGAATACCACCAGCGAATATGGCACGTTGCCCGATGCCAGATTTGCCACCTTGCCAAAGACGAAGGTGAACACGAGCATGGTCAGGAACGGCCGGATCAGCACCCAGCTCGTACCGACCACAGTCTGCTTGTAGCGCACGATGATGTCGCGCCACACCAGGAACATGAGCAGTTCGCGATGGCGCCAGAAATCCCGCCAATAGTCCTTGGCGGCGCGTCCGCTTTCAAGATAGGTAACGTTGTCTGCCGTACTCATATCGCTTGTATTTCAGGCACTGGCTACCCAGCCGCCCGATATCTTATTGAGCCTGCGCGTAGTGCTCGACGAACCACGCGTAGGTCTGGGCCACGCCTTCGCGCAATTCCACCTGAGCCTTCCAACCGAGCGAATCTAGGCGGCTGACATCCATCAGCTTGCGCGGCGTGCCGTCCGGCTTGCTTGTGTCCTGCACGATGCGGCCTTGGAACCCGGTGACTTCCTTGACGATGTCAGCCAGTTCGCGGATCGATACGTCACTGCCGACGCCAACGTTGACGAACGCTTCGTCCGAATAGTTTTCCATCAGGAATACGGCCGCGGCGCCGAGGTCATCCACATGCATGAATTCGCGGCGCGGCGTCCCCGTGCCCCACACCACCACTTCCTCATCGCCACGCATGCGGGCCTCGTGGAACTTGCGCAGCAAGGCCGGCAACACGTGCGAGTTCTGCAAATCGAAGTTATCGCCCGGGCCGTAGAGATTGGTCGGCATCAGCGAGATGGCGTCGAAACCGTACTGACGGCGATACGCCTGGCACATCTTGATGCCGGCGATCTTCGCAATGGCATACCACTCGTTGGTCGGCTCCAGTTCGCCGGTCAGCAGGCAGCTTTCCGGCATCGGCTGCGGCGCAAATTTCGGATAGATGCAGGACGATCCGAGGAACAGCAGCTTGCGCGCGCCATTCTTCCAGGCCGAATGGATCACGTTGGTCTGAATGGCCAGATTGTCGCGGATGAACTCGGCGGGGTACGTGTTGTTGGCGTGAATGCCGCCCACCTTCGCCGCGGCGAGGAACACGTATTCCGGTCGTTCAGTCTCGAAGAAGGCTTCCACGGCGCCCTGGTCCGTGAGGTCCAGTTCGGCGTGCGTACGCTGCACGAGGTTGTTGTAGCCCGCCGCACGCAGTCGACGCACGATCGACGAGCCGGCCAGGCCGCGATGCCCGGCCACATAGATCTTGGCTTGAGGATTCATCATCGCGTCACTCGTGGTAGTTGAACGCCTTGAAGCCGGCTTCCTTCACCAGGCTGTCGCGGCGCGCCAGGTCGAAGTCGGCTTCCACCATTTCGCGCACCAGCTCGGCGAACGTGGTGCGCGGCGTCCAGCCAAGCTTCTCGCGCGCCTTGGTCGGATCGCCAAGCAAGGTCTCCACTTCGGCGGGCCGGAAATAGCGCGGATCGACACGCACGATGGTCTCGCCCACGGCCACTTTCAGGCCCGATGCAGCGGCCTTTTGCGCGTCGACACTGTCCACGATACCGATTTCGTTCACGCCCTCGCCCTCGAAGCGCACCGTGATGCCGAGTTCAGCCGCAGCGATACGAACGAAATCACGCACCGAATATTGCACGCCAGTGGCGATGACAAAATCCTCGGGCTGTTCCTGTTGCAGCATCAGCCACTGCATTTCCACGTAGTCGCGCGCGTGGCCCCAATCCCGCAGGCTGTTCAGGTTGCCGAGGTACAGGCAATCCTGCAGGCCCAGCGCGATACGACTGATCGCGCGCGTGATCTTGCGCGTGACAAAGGTTTCCCCGCGCAGCGGCGATTCGTGATTGAACAGGATGCCGTTGCACGCGTACATGCCGTACGACTCGCGATAGTTGACGGTAATCCAGTAGCCATACAACTTGGCCACGGCATACGGCGAACGCGGATAAAAAGGCGTGGTCTCCTTCTGCGGAATCTCTTGTACCAGGCCATAGAGTTCCGAGGTCGAAGCCTGATAGAAGCGCGTCTTCTTTTCCAGTCCCAGAATGCGAATCGCTTCGAGCAGGCGCAGCGCGCCCAGTGCGTCGCTGTTGGCCGTGTATTCGGGGCTGTCGAACGACACGGCCACGTGTGACTGCGCGCCCAGGTTATAGAGCTCGTCCGGCTGCACCTGCTGGATGATGCGGATCAGGTTGGTGGAGTCTGTCAGATCACCATAGTGCAGGATGAAATTGCGGTGATCGACGTGCGGGTCCTGATACAGATGGTCAATACGATCCGTATTGAAAAGCGAAGCGCGGCGTTTGATGCCATGCACTTCGTAGCCCTTGTTCAGCAGGAATTCTGCGAGATAGGCTCCATCCTGACCGGTAATCCCTGTAATAAGCGCGACCTTTTTCATTGCATATCCTGTTCTTAAGCTCTGCCGTAGGAATCCTCGAAGCGGACGATGTCGTCTTCTTCGAGATAATCCCCGCACTGGACTTCGATCATGACCAGTGGCAACTTGCCCGGGTTTTCAAGCCGGTGGCGATTACCAGCCGGAATGTATGTGGACTCGTTCGTGTTGACGAGTAGTTCGTTTTCACCGTTGATCACCTTCGCCATGCCACTGACGACGATCCAGTGCTCGCTGCGGTGGTAATGCATCTGCAGTGAAAGCGAGGCGCCCGGTTTGACCTCGATGCGCTTGATCTTGAAGCGCGTACCGCCCTCCAGCACCGTGTATGTCCCCCAGGGACGATGCACCTTGCGGTGGATCTTGCTGGCCATGTGCCCCTGGGAATTGAGCTGGCGAACGATCTCCTTGACCTCCTGGGCGCGCGACCGGTCGGCAATGAGCAGCGCGTCGGCCGTGTCCACCACAATCAGGTCGTTGGTGCCGACCAGCGTGACCAGACGGTCTTCGCTGCGCACGTAGCAGTTCGCCGCGTCATGCAGCAATGCCTCGCCTTCCACCTTGTTGCCGCCGCCGTCGGCGTCGGTCATGTCGCTGATGGCGCTCCATGAACCTACATCGCTCCAGCCGATTTCGCATGGCACCACTGCGACGTCCGACGATTTCTCCATCAGCGCATAGTCGATGGAGATGTTCGGCGCCTGCTCGAAAGTCTGCGCGTCCAGTGTGCGCTGGACCACGCGATCGCCGCGAAGGGGCTTCGATGCCGCCATGCATGCGCGCGCGGCATCCAGCACGTCAGGCGCATGCATTTCGAGCTGACTCAGCAGCGTCCCCGCGCGGAAACAGAAGATTCCCGCATTCCAGAAATGGCGACCGCTGGCGCAATATTCGGTTGCGCGTTCCAGCGACGGCTTTTCCACGAAGCGGCGCACGTTCGAACCGTCCGCCTCGATATACCCATAGCCCGTTTCGGGTCCGTCCGGACGAATGCCGAGCGTCACCAGCCGACCCTGCCCGGCCAGCACCCGCGCCTGCGCGATGGCGGTGGCGAAGGCCGCCTGGTCCTTGATGACGTGGTCGGCAGCCAGAATCAGCAACGTCGCATCGTCGCCATGGCGTTCTGCCACGTCGAGCGCGGCGGCAGCAATCGCGGCGGCCGTGTTGCGACCGAAGGGCTCCAGCAGATAGGAGGTGGCCAGGCAAGCTTCGTTGACCTCGCGATATTCGTCTTCGGTCTTGAAGAACAATTCACGATTGGTCACCGTCAGCACTTCGGCAACGTCGGGTAATGCCGCGGCGCGCAGGAACGTCTTCTGCAGCAGGCTGTGCGAGCCCCCCAACCGGATAAAGGGCTTGGGATGCAGCTCGCGCGAGACAGGCCACAGCCTGGTACCCGCTCCACCCGAGAGAATCACAGGAACAAAAGTCATAGAAATCGCAAGCTCCAGCGTCCGGCCAATTCAAATTCCATTCGCGATGCATGCCGTTGGCCATCTGGCAGACATGAATCGCGGCTTATTCCATTCTTTTCCACCGAAACTAAACCAGGGCGTGAATCACATTCCGGTAATGTTCGATCACGAACTTTTCATCGAAGATCGACAGCATTTTGGCACGCCCCGCCGCACCCATCCGGCGTATGCCTTCGCGGTCACGCAGGACCATTTCTTCCATTTTCGAGGCCAGGTCGCGCGGATCGCGTTCCCTGCACAGCAGTCCGGTTTCTCCGTTGTCCACCACATCCATGCACCCGGGCACGGCAGTGGCGACCACCGGGCGTTCCATCGCTGCGGCCTCCAGCAAGGCGCGCGGAATGCCTTCGCGGTAGGACGGCAACACTACGCAATTTGCCGCGCCGATCATCGGTCGAATATCGGGCACCATTCCCAGATATTCGACGACGCCCTCTCTGACCCATGCCTCGACCTGGCTTTGCGGGATTGCGCTCGGGCTTTCCCCACCGGCCGGTCCGGCAAGTACGAAGCGCACATGCTGGTACTTGGCCTTCAGGGCGCGCGCGGCGGCAACGTATTCGCCGACACCCTTGTCCCACAACATTCGCGCGATCAGCAGGAAGCAAAACTGCTGGTCCGAACTGACAGGCTGCGGTACGGGGGCAAAAAAATCGAGGTCGATGCCCTCGCCCGGCAGCACCGTGCATTTCCGCACGTCGACGAGGCCCGCGGACACGAATGCGCGGCGATCCTCCTGGTTGAGGAACCACACCTGCCCGGAAAACCGCAGCGAAATGCGATACAGCAACTTGCTCAGGCTGGAAACCAGACCCTTGTTAATAAATACATAGCCCAGCCCAGTCGTCACGGCAATCGACCGGATGCCCGCCAGTCGCGCGGCGATCGAGCCATAGATATTCGGCTTGATCGTGTAATGGAAAATCAGCGCGGGCTTTACACGCCGGTACAGCGCCAGCAGCGATGCCACCAGCTTCAGATCCTGAAACGGATTGCGTCCCTGCGCCGCCATCGTCATCGGATGGAAAATGCATCCCATGGCGCGCAGCGACGCTGCCTCGGCGTCTTCCGGCGCCACGACGTGCACCTCGTAGCCGTCGTGGATCAGCGCGGTCAGCATGCCACGGCGGAAGCGATACATCGACCATGCGGTGTTGGCGCAGAACAGTATCGCGCGGCGCTCTGTCCTGGCGCGCGCGCCATCGCGCGCAAACGTGCGCGTGGCGTCGCCGGGCTGTCGCAAGCAATCCTGGGTCACTGGGCCACCCGGAATGGTGAGTCCACATCGCGCAACCTCGGTGCGGCGGCGTCGCGGGCATGCAGGATCAGGCCTTCCAAGGACGGCCAGGCAATACCGATGTCCGGATCGTCCCAGGCAATGGCGCATTCGAATTGCGGATCGTAGTAGTCCGTCATCTTGTAAAGCACGTCCGCATACTCGGAAATCACCATGAAGCCATGGGCAAAACCTTCCGGGATCCACAGTTGCCGGAAATTCCGGGCCGACAACGTCACGCCGACCCATTTTCCAAACGTCTTTGAATCGGTGCGCAGGTCCACCGCCACATCGAAAATTTCGCCTGCGGTCACGTGCACGAGCTTTCCCTGCGGCCGACGTGTCTGATAATGCAGTCCCCGCAGCACATTGCGCACGGACCTCGACTCGTTGTCCTGCACGAACGTGCGGGAAATGCCAGTTACGCTCTCGAACATCCGCTGGTTAAAGCTTTCCAGGAAATGGCCGCGCTCGTCCCGGAATACGCGTGGCTCCAGAATCAGCACATCGGCAATCGAGGTGGGCGTGGCCATCGGGCCCGGCGGGTGGGTCATTTAACGATATCCATCCGACAGGAGGCCGTGCAGATATTGACCATATGAATTCTTGGCCAGCGCCTTGGCCATTTCCTCCACCGCTTCCGCGCCAATCCATTTATTGCGGAATGCGATTTCCTCGGGGCATGCCACCATCAGTCCCTGCCGCTTCTGCACTGTGGCGATAAAGCTGGCGGCCTCGAGCAGCGAATCGTAGGTGCCGGTATCGAGCCACGCATAGCCGCGACCCAAGACCTCCACCTCCAGCTGACCCATTTCCAGATAACGCTTGTTGACGTCGGTAATCTCGAGTTCTCCGCGCGGCGAAGGACGAATGTCGGCTGCAATATCGCAAACCTGATTGTCGTAGAAATACAGCCCCGTCACCGCGTAGTTGGAGCGCGGCTTGAGGGGCTTTTCCTCGAGAGAAAGCGCCCGGAATGCGTCGTCGAATTCCACGACCCCGTAGCGCTCGGGATCGTGCACGTGATAGGCAAATACCGTCGCGCCGTCCTGGCGTGCCGACGTGTCCTTCAATTGGCGGATCAATGCATGACCATGGAAGATATTGTCTCCCAGGATCAGCGTGGAGGGATCGTTACCCACAAAATCGCGGCCGATGATAAAGGCTTGCGCCAGACCATCCGGCGATGGCTGAACCGCGTATTGCAGGTTCAGGCCCCACTTGGCGCCATCACCGAGCATTTCAGTAAAGCGTGGCGTGTCTTCGGGCGTGGAAATGATCAGGATGTCGCGAATGCCCGCCAGCATCAGCGTGCTCAGCGGGTAATAGATCATCGGCTTGTCGTAGACAGGCAGCAGCTGCTTCGAAACCGATCGCGTGATCGGGTAGAGGCGCGTGCCGGAACCGCCGGCCAGGATAATGCCCTTACGCATGTGTCGTATCAGGAAAGGAACTGGTCGATCAGATGATGGACACCTGAGCGCCATTCCGGAAGATGGATTTCAAACGTCTCGCACAGCTTGCTGGTATCAAGACACGAATTGGCCGGGCGCGGCGCCACCTGCGGAAACTCGGCCGATCTCACGGGCTCGATCGCCTCCGGTTTGAGTGTCAATGCAGCGCCGTGCGCGGCCGCGTAGCGCACCACCTCGGTAGCGTAGCCGTGCCACGACGTCTGGCCGCGAGCGGCCAGATGATAGATGCCAGCCGGGAACTCGCTGCGATCTTCTCGCAGCCATGCCCGGTCGATGATGCGCGCCGTGACATCCGCCACCAACGCGGCCATCGTCGGCGCACCGATCTGGTCGTCGATCACCTGCAGCGCATCGCGCTCACGGGCCAAGCGAAGCACGGTCCGTGCAAAATTCTGCCCATGCAGCCCGGCCACCCACGATGTGCGCAGCACGATTGCCTGAGCCCCCACATCGGCAATGGCCTGCTCGCCGGCCAGCTTGCTTTTTCCGTAGACCGACAGCGGCCGCGCCGCATCCGATTCGCGATAGGGTGCTGCGCCGGCGCCATCGAACACATAGTCCGTGGAGTAGTGCACCAGCAGGCTGCCCAGCGCGCGCGCCTCTTCCGCAAGTACGCCGGGCGCCACGCCATTCACCGCAAAGGCTTGCTCGACATCCGACTCTGCCCCGTCCACTGCTGTATAAGCCGCCGCGTTGACGATGATGTCCGGGCGCAAGCGCCTGATTACTGCCCGTACGGCGTCCGGCGTGGCCAGATCGCAGGCCGCGTGATCGAATGCCGTCACCGGGCCGAGGCTTGCCAGACTGCGTTGCAACTCAAACCCGACTTGCCCGTTGCTTCCTGTTACAAGAATGGACGGGGTGGGAAGAGCGTTACGCTGCATATTGCTTGGCCACCCAGTTCCGGTATTCTCCCGAGACCACATCCTGCACCCAGGCCTGGTTGCTCAGGTACCACTGAACGGTCTTGCGCAGGCCCGTTTCAAATGTCTCGGCCGGTCGCCAACCCAGTTCCCGCTCCAGCTTGCCGGCGTCGATCGCATAGCGGCGGTCGTGGCCGGGACGATCCTTGACGAACGTGACCTGATCCCGGTACGAACCAGCCGCCTTGGGCTTGAGCTCATCGAGCAGGTCGCAGATGGTGTAGACGACGTCGATATTGGTCTTCTCGTTCCAGCCGCCCACGTTATAGGTCTCGCCGATCCGCCCACGCGCGAGAACCTCGCGAATGGCGTTGCAATGGTCCCCCACGTAGAGCCAGTCGCGCACGTTCTGTCCGTCGCCGTAAACCGGCAGCGGCTTGCCCGCGAGGGCATTCGTGATCATCAGAGGGATCAGCTTCTCGGGAAAATGATACGGACCGTAGTTGTTCGAGCAGTTGGTGGTCACCACCGGCAGGCCGTACGTATGGTGATACGCGCGCACCAGATGGTCGGCGGCGGCCTTTGACGCCGAATACGGGCTGTTCGGGGCGTAGGCGGTTGATTCGGAGAATTGCGGATCGTTTGGTCCGAGCGAGCCGAACACTTCGTCGGTGGATACGTGCAGGAAGCGGAAATCGGCACGGGCGCGGTCGTCCAGACCGCCCCACCAGCCGCGCACCGCCTCGAGCAGCGTGAACGTGCCGACGATGTTGGTCTGGATGAATTCGGCGGGACCGTGGATAGATCTGTCCACATGGCTTTCGGCAGCGAAGTGCACTACGGCGCGGGGCCGGTATGTCTCGAGCAGCATGTCGAGCGCGGCCCTGTCGCAGATATCGGTCTGCGAGAACACGTGGCGAGGATTGCCTTCCAGCGCCGCGAGCGTTTTCAGGTTGCCGGCATAGGTCAGCTTGTCGACATTCACAATAGTGTCAGCGCCCGGCTGGGCGAGCCAGTCGAGAACGAAATTGGCGCCAATAAAACCTGCCCCGCCCGTAACCAGAATGTGCGACAAAACGCTTGCTCCCTGCTTTCGATATGTTTCGATTTGCCGACAAAAGCCGGTCGCCCGCCTGTGCCCGTGGGAGGCTGGCGGAGTTTTTAAGTCCCTGTGGAAGTGGCGGTATTCTATCTGAGCCCGGGTCCCATCTTTTGGGGTGATACCAACTTTTTGTAGCGTCTTGTAACGATTGACCAAATCGATTATGGGAGCTACACGTGTGTGGGCAGTGTTACTTTTAGTGCTGCTATTTGATAGACCATCCCCCGATATCCCGCCGACCGTCTCAATGACCGCGACCGATTCTACTCAGCGCCCATTCGCCATCGGCGACCTGCAAGGCTGTGCCCCCTCTCTTGATAGGCTCCTGGACCGCCTGCCACCGGACGCCCCCCTGTACTTCGTCGGCGACCTCATCAACCGAGGCCCGGCGTCGCTGGAAACCCTGCGGCAGGTCATTGCGCTGGGTCCGCGCGCCCGTACGGTCCTGGGCAACCACGACATTCACCTTCTTGCCGTAGCCGCGGGCGTCCGCAAGAAGGGGAAGTCAGACACGCTCGACGACATCCTAAGCGCGCCTGATAGCGATGAATTAATCACTTTCCTGCGCCATCAGCCGCTGGCCATCCGCGAAAACGACTTCCTGATCGTCCACGCCGGCGTCCTGCCCCAGTGGACCGCAAGCCAGGTCATCGACTTGGCGCGCGAAGTGGAATCCGAATTGCGCGGATCGAACTGGCAGGGCTTCCTCGCCGACGTTTTTGGCAACGCTGCCGATCGTTGGCACGACAGCCTGCGCGGCATCGAGCGGCACCGGGTCATCGTCAACGCGCTGACCCGGCTGCGTTTTTGCTCCGCAGACGGCGTGATGGACCTCAAGACCAAGGAAGGACTGGGCGAGGCACCGGCCGGCGTCATGCCCTGGTTCGACGTCCCGGGTCGACGCACTGCGGATGTCACCGTGGTGTGCGGACACTGGTCGACGCTCGGCCTGGTCATGCGCCCCAACCTGATGGCACTCGATACCGGCTGCGTCTGGGGCGGCAAACTGACCGCTGCCTTGCTGGCGAGCGACCCGGACAAACGCACGATTATCCAGGTCGACTGCCCGCAGTATTGTGATCCACTCGCCTAGAAATGCGTATCCCGCGCTGGCGGGGAGGACGAATCTGTCAGGACGTGGCAGTCATAGCCTCGGCGGGCGTGACGGACGGTGCGAGGCTGAGATTGTGCGCCACCTGCGCGGCCGCGTCGCCTTCGCCGGCAGCGAGGTGAGTCACCACCTCCCGCGCCGCCTCCGCCAGCTCCCTCCGCCCCGCCCCACCCGCCAGCAACTGCGGCCCTAACATCAAGCGCGCCTTAATCGGCGGCGACTTCAGGATGGCATTGAGGCAATCGAGCAGCGAGAGATCGTCGATATACGCGGGCGCGAGGGTTGGCTGGCCGGTTGCCGCGTCCAGATAGCGCAGGCCGACAGGTTGCACAGGCAGACCGCCGGCCACTGGCGCCTGCATCAGATTGGCATGAAACGGCAGGACCTTGCTGCCATCGGTGGTCGTGCCTTCCGGAAAGACACATACCAGGTCGCCTTGCTGCATCACTTCGGTGATGTGATGCAGCACGCGATGCGCGTCGCGCTTGCGGGCACGTTCGATAAAGATCGTGCCGGTTTTTTCGCACAGCCAGCCGACGATCGGCCAACTGCGGATTTCCGATTTGGCGACGAAGCGCACCGGTTGCCAGCTATGGATGACGTAGATGTCGAGCCATGAAATATGGTTCGACACCAGCATCGCACCCTTGGGCACGGCCTGTCCTCCGGCCAAGCCCTGCACTTCCACCTCGATCCCGCAGATGGCCAGCAGCTTGCGCGACCAACTGCGGATCATGCGCTCGCGCAGGTGAGTGCTCGCCCACGGGAAGACCGTTGCGCACAGGAGCATTCCACGAAGCAGTAGCAAGAACAGCCGCAGCTTGCGTAACCAGATCATCTCGACCCCCGGTAGCCTTTGGCGCGATCGGCAAGCTGCCGCGTCAGCGTTGCTCGAACACGACCTGGCCGCCCACCAGCGTCATGCGCACGCGGCCTTCCATCTCGTAGCCTAGCCATGGCGAATTCTTGCCCTGGCTCTTGAGGGCGCTGCGCTCGACCTTCCAGATCTGCTTCGGATCGAATACGCAGACGTCGGCGGCGCTGCCGGCCGTCAGCGACCCGGCATGCAGGCCGATCACGCGCGCCGGCTCGCTGGTAATGCGTGCCAGCGCCTTGGCCAGCGGAACCTTGTGTTCCGCGGACCAGCGCAGCGTCAACGGAAGCAGCAGTTCCAAGCCCGTGGCGCCCGGCGTGGCTTCGTCGAAGGGCAGGAGCTTTTCGTCATCGTCGACCGGCGTGTGGTCGGAACAGAGGGCGTCGATGGTGCCGTCCGCCAGCGCGGCCACGATGGCATCGCGGTCGCGCGGGCTGCGCAGCGGCGGCGTAAAACGCATCTGGCTGTTGAAGAAGCCGATGTCCATGTCGGTCAGCGACACGTGGTGCACGTTCACATCGCACGTCACCGGCAAGCCTTCCTTGCGCGCCTGGCGCACCAGTTCCAGGCCGGCGGCCGACGACAGGCGGCACAGGTGCACGCGCGCGCCCGTGGCGCGGATCAATTCGAAGATGGTGTGCAGCCGCACCGTCTCGGCGATGACCGACACGCCCGACAGGCCAAGCCGCGAGGCGATCGCCCCGCTCGCCGCCACGCCGCCGCCCAGGAACGGGTCTTCCGGGCGCAGCCAGAGCGTGAAGCCAAACGTCTGCGCGTACTGCATCGCGCGCTGCAGCACCTTGGTGTCCTTGATCGGCGCCTCGGCCTGGCTGAAGCCGACGCAGCCGGCTTCGGTAAGCTGCCCCATCTCGGTCAGCGCTTCGCCCTTGAGACCCACCGTAAGCGCGCCGAGCGGATAGACGTGCGTCTGGTTCAGCTTGTGGGCGCGAAACTTCAGCATTTCGACCAGGCCCGGCTCGTCGAGCACCGGATCGGTGTCGGGCGGGCAAACCAGGCTGGTCACGCCGCCGGCCGTCGCGGCGGACAGTTCGGATTCGAGCGTGGCCTTGTATTCGTAGCCCGGCTCGCGCAGCCGCGCGGATAGGTCTACCAGGCCCGGGCATACGATCAGCCCCCTGGCGTCGATGGTCTTGTTGGCGTTGAAATCGGCGGGCGCCTTGCCCGCGCCGACGATTTTCCCCGCGGCGATGTACAGGTCCTGTTCGGCGTCGACATTTGCGGCCGGATCGATCAGGCGGCCACCCTGGATGTGAATCTTCATGTCTAGTTCGCTGGCGTCTATTCGGTTTTTGGTTTGCCGCCTTGGGAGGCGCTATCAAAAGGAAGCAAAGCGGTTCTGGCTAGGCGCGGGGCCGCAGACAGTACAAGTGGTACAGCAAGGTCGCGCAACGACGCCAGAATCATTTGATAGTGACTCTCAGTCGTTGTTGCCGGCGACGATGCCCATCACGGCCATGCGTACCGCGATGCCGAACGTCACCTGGTTCAGGATCACCGATTGCGAGCCGTCGGCCACGGCGGAGTCGATTTCCACGCCGCGGTTCATCGGACCCGGATGCATCACGATCGCGTCTGGCTTGGCCAGCGCCAGGCGCTCCGGCGTCAGGCCGTAGGCCTTGAAATATTCCTGCGCGGAGGGCAGCAGCGCGCCGCTCATGCGTTCGTTCTGCAGGCGCAGCATGATCACCACGTCGACGCCTTTCAGACCCTCTTCCATGTTGTGGAAGACGCGCACGCCCATCTGTTCCAGGCCGGACGGCAGCAGCGTTCGCGGACCGATGGCGCGCACTTCGGGCACGCCCAGCGTAGTCAGCGCGTGAATGTCGGAGCGCGCGACACGCGAGTGCAGGATGTCGCCGACGATGGCCACCGTCAGGTTGGTGAAATCCTTCTTGAAATGCCGGATCGTGTACATATCCAGCAAGCCCTGCGTCGGATGGGCGTGACGACCGTCGCCCGCGTTGATCACATGCACGTGTGGCGCGACATGTTCGGCGATCAGGTAAGGCGCACCGGAACTGGCATGACGGACGACGAACATGTCCGCCGACATCGCCGACAGGTTGTTGATCGTATCAAGCAGCGACTCGCCCTTGCTGGTCGACGACGCGTTGATGTTCAGGTTCAGCACGTCGGCGGACAGCCGCTTGGCGGCGATCTCGAACGTGGTGCGCGTGCGCGTCGAGTTTTCGAAGAACAGGTTGAACACGCTCTTGCCGCGCAGCAGCGGCACCTTCTTGACGTCGCGGTCGGAGTCGGACAGCGACACGAACTGGCTGGCGGTATCGAGGATATGCGTGATCATGTCACGCGACAGGCCCTCGATCGACAACAGATGCTTCAGTTCGCCGTTCTTGGTGAGCTGCGGGTTTCGGAACGTCTTGGTCATGGCAGGTGGTTCGGGCGCGGGTCGGTCTTGTATGGCTTGGGCTTGACGTTTTGGCGGGGCTTCAGGTTGACATTCAGGCACGCGGCTGTGTGGCGAACGCGAAGCGCGTGGCGGCGCCTTCGCCTTCGCGGGACAGCACCAGCGTCTGGTCGAGCGGCAGTTCGATCGATGCGGCGGCGTAGTCGGCCGAAAACGGCAGTTCGCGGCCACCGCGGTCCGCCAGCACGGCCAGCGCCACGCGCGCGGGGCGGCCATAGTCGAACAATTCGTTGACCGCCGCGCGGATCGTGCGGCCGGTCGCCAGTACGTCGTCGATCAGCAGGACGTTGCGATCCTCCACATCGAACGGCAGCGTGGTCGGCTGCGCCTGGCTGTGCAAGCCCTTCTTGGCGTAATCGTCGCGATGGAATGCCACGTTGATCACACCGTGCGGGCCGAGTTTCAGATCCGCCGCCAGGCGCTCTGCAATCCAGGCGCCGCCGGAATGGATGCCGGCCACCGACCAGCGGGCACGGTCGTTGGCCGGCATTAGCGCCTGGGCCTGGTCGCGCAGCGCGTGGTACAGCGCCTCGGCGTCGGGAGTGGAGGTCTGGGTCATAGCGGGAATTCGTCGAAATACTGTTGCAGGATGATCCGGGCGGCCTCGGCGTCCAATGCGCCGCGAGCGGCCCCGGCCATCGACGCCGCGCGCGAGGAATAGCGTTCGTCCACCCACTCGACCGGCAGATCGAAACGGCCGTTCAACTGGTTGCCGAAGCGGCGCGCAAGCCGCATGGAAGGCTGTTCCTCATCGTCCGGGCCGGCCTCGGGATTGACCGGCATGCCGACCACCAGGCGCACCGGCGCCCATTCGTGGATCAGCGCAGCCACGGCCTGGAAGCGGCCTTCCACCGTCACGTTCGGAAGAATGGTCAGGGCGCGCGCTTGCCGGGTGATGAAATTGCCGAGCGCGACGCCGATTTTTTTCTCGCCATAGTCGAAGGCGAGCACCGTGCCGTCGCGGGGCGCCTCGCGCCCCGGCTGATCAGGCATGCCCCGCCTCGCCTGAAAGCATCGCCACATCGATGCCGAGCAGGCGAACGGCCGCGGCGAAACGTTCTTCGGGCGGCACACTGAAAATGATTTCGGGATCGGCCTGGACGGTCAGCCAGCCGTTGCGGCTCAACTCTTCCTCGAGCTGGCCCGCACCCCAACCGGCGTATCCGAGCGTCAGCAGAAAGCGATGCGGCCCGCTACCGTTGGCAACCGCTTCCAGCACATCCTTGGACGTGGTCATCTCCAGGCCGCCCGGCACCGCCAGCGACGACACATAGATGCCAACGGGATCGTGCAGCACGAAGCCGCGCTCGGTCTGGACGGGTCCGCCGAAATACACGGGCTGATGCGCAACGGGCTGGATTTCGAGCTTGAGATCGATCTTGTCGAACAGCGTCGCCATGTCGATATCGATGGGCCGGTTGATCACCAGGCCAAGCGCGCCGCGTTCGTTATGCTCGCAGAGATAGACAACGGAACCTGAAAACGTCGGATCGGCCATGCCGGGCATGGCAATCAGGAACTGATTGGTGAGATTGATGGAAGCTTCGGGCGTCGCCATGGCTTGCATTCTACCAAATCGTCGCCCGGGTTCCTGTAAAACTTCTGTGTCCGAAGGCACCGTGCCGCACCGCGGCGCGGGCCGTTTCAGGCCCCTGCGGACGGCTTCAGCGCGGCCAGATCGTCGCCCGTCAGCCAGCGCCATTGGCCCGGCGCGAGCGCCGGGTCTAGCTGCAGGCCGCCGATCGCACTGCGATGGAGCGCCGTCACATGATTGCCGGTCGCCGCGACCATCCGCTTGACCTGGTGATATTTGCCTTGCATCAGCGTCAGGCGCAGGCTCCGTTCGCCGGTGGCCACGCAGGCGTCGGCGGCAATCGGGGCGGGCTCGTCGTCCAGCTTCACGCCGGTGCGCAGCGCTTCGACCTGCTCTGGCGTCACGGGGTCGAAGGTCGTCACTTCGTAGACCTTGGGCACCTGCTTCTTGGGCGACGTCTGGGCGTGGATGAACTGCCCGTCATCGGTCAGCAGCAGCAATCCCGTGGTGTCATGATCCAGGCGCCCCACCGCCTGCACTTCGCGCTGGCGCAACGGCACAGGCAGCAGGTTGTAGACGCTGGGATGGTGGCGCGGACGTTGCGAACATTCATAGCCTTCCGGCTTATTCAGCATCAGATACGCCTTGGTGCAGGCCAGCCATTGCTCGCCGTCGACGGTCAGGCGCAGGCCATCCACCTCGAAGCGCGCGCCGGGATCCTCGCACAGTACTCCGTCGACCTCGACGAGACCCGCCTCGACAAGGTCGCCACAATAGCGACGGGTGCCGAAGCCTTGGGATTGGAGGATGCGGTCAAGGGTAGTTGCCATGAAAATGTCTGGTTGAAGCCTGTGATTGCCTGATGGTCATGTTAGGTTACGGCGATGCGTAGATCACCTTCCCCAGATTCCGAACCGGTCGCCGCCAACGGGCGCCGGCCCTACCAGATCGACCGCGACTTCGCGCGCGGGCTGGTCTGGTTCCGGCGCGACCTGCGCGCCGACGACCATGCGGCGCTGCATTATGCCCTCAAGCACTGCCGGCAGGTATGGTGCGTATTCGTGCTGGATCGGCAAATCCTTGACCCGCTGCTGGCGCGCGGCCTGAAGGCGGACCGCCGCGTCGAATTCATCCTGAAGTCGCTGAAACCGCTGCAAGACGCGCTGGCGGCGGCCGGTGGCGGACTGATAGTGCTGCATGACAGCGCGCGCGACGCCATCCCGAAACTCGCCGCCGATCTCGATGTCGAGGCCGTCTTCGCCAATCACGACTACGAACCGGCCGCCCGCGACCGCGACGCCTCGGTGCGAAAGGCGCTCGCCGCCGACTCGCGGCTGCTGTTCACGTTCAAGGACCAGGTGATTTTCGAGGCCGATGAAATCCTGACCGCGCAAGGCCATCCGTTCAGCGTCTTTACGCCGTACAAGAACGCGTGGCTGCGCGCGCTGCAGCCGTTCGACGTCCGTCCGTACCCGATCCAGCCATACCTGAAGACGCTCGCGCCGGTCCCTGAACCGCTCCGCCAACCCATGCCGACACTGGCGTCGCTGGGATTTGCGCCGAGCAATCTCGCGGAAATCGCCATGCCGACCGGCAGCGACGGCGCGCAGGCGCTGTTCGACGAATTTCTGGACCGCATCGGCGATTACGGCAACCGCCGCGACTTCCCCGCCGTGCGCGGCCCGAGCTACCTGTCCGTGCATCTGCGTTTCGGCACGATCTCGATCCGCACGCTGGTGCGCGCCGCCAACGACGCGGCCATGCGCGGCGGCGCCGCCGGCCCCGGCGCAGCGGTATGGCTTTCGGAGCTGATCTGGCGTGATTTCTACTTCATGATCCTGCATCACCATCCGCGCGTGGCCGAAGGCAAATCGTTTCATGCGGAATACGATGCGCTGCGCTGGACCGCACCGGCAGATGGCGAGCGCTATTTCCAGGCGTGGTGCGACGCTCAAACCGGCTATCCACTGGTGGACGCGGCGATGCTGCAGATCCGTCAAAGCGGCTACATGCACAACCGCCTGCGCATGGTCACCGCGAGCTTTCTTTCGAAGGACCTGGGCGTGGATTGGCGCCGTGGCGAGCAATATTTCGCCGATCAGCTCAATGACTTCGACCTCGCCGCCAACAACGGCGGCTGGCAGTGGGCGGCCTCCACGGGCTGCGATGCGCAGCCATACTTCCGCATCTTCAATCCGGTCACGCAATCGCAGAAATTTGACCCGCAGGGCCGCTTTATCCGCAAATACCTGCCGATGCTCGCAGCACTGCCGGACAAGTACATCCATGCGCCGTGGACCGCGCCGGACGATGTGCTGGCCGCGGCCGGTGTAAAGCTTGGGGAAGACTATCCGCGGCCGATCGTGCAGCACGACGTGGCGCGCAAGGAAACCCTGCAGCGCTATGCGGCGGTGAAGGAATCGAAGGCAAAAACCACCGGGCCGTGATGAGCGGCCTGCGCGCCGCATCGTCACCGCGCACGGGCGACTGGCGCGCAGTGCGGCGCCTTGTGCAAACGCCGGGCGGGTGATGGTCGGGGACGGACCGGGCGTAAAAGCCGTTTGGCAACGCCCGCCGCCGACGCGACGATGCGCCGCCGAACAAGTCGCGAAGACCGACTCAGGCCGCCAGCATCGCGCTTTCGCGATAGTGCTTCTGGGCGTCCTCGGGGCGATCCGTTTCCTCGAACAGGCGTGCCAGCGCCAGGTGGGATCGCACGCAAATCCGACGTTGCGCGTCGCGGTCTGCGTACTTCAGTGCGCGCTCGAAATTCGACTGCGCCTTGCCCCACAACTGCTCACCCAAGCACAGCACGCCCAGTGTGTAGTACAGATCGGCGTCGTTCGGATGATCCACCAGCCACTTCTCGGCCTGCTGGATCTGCGGCAGCGCCTTGCCCGCCTCCGCGCAATCAGCGTAACGCTGCACCAACCGGCTGTCCCAATTGACCTTGAGCGCATCCTCGATGATGCGGCGCGCCTCGTTCTGCCGGTTCAGCGCCGAGAAATATCGCGCCGCCTGTTCCGCGATGCGCACGGCGTGGCGCTCGTCGGGCGACAGCGAGCGCCAGAAGTGGTAAAGCGATTCGGCGTCATGGCGACGCTCGTCGAGCATCGCCTCCACGGCCATCTGCTTCAAACGCAGCGCCAGCACCGGGTGCAGCGCGTTGCGTTTTTCCAGCGATCGCGCCAGGCGAAGCACTTCGGACCAGTTCTTCAGATGCTGGTGCGCGCGTAACGCAATCCGTTGCACGTGGATCTGCCGTCCGCCCTTTTCCTGCAACTGCGCGATGGTCTCGAGCGCCCCTTCCGCATCGCGCGCGTCGACCAGCAACTCGGCCATCGACACCAGGCGTGCCTGTTCGCGGTCGGGGTCCGTGACCTGCGCCATCCACGCGTCGCGGCGCTCCGATTCCTGCATCCGGTGTGCCGCACGGGCGCCAACCAGCGCGGCGGTCTGCGCCTGCTCGGGCCAGGCCTGCGCTTCCTTGGCGGCGCGCTCGGCACGCGCAAAGCGTCCGGCAAACAGGTTTTCGATCGACTCGCGCATGGCCGCCTGCGCCTTGCTCATGCGGCTGCGCTCGCGATAGGCCGCGGCCCGCCGCGGCATTTCGGACAGATGGCGCACGGTGGACATGACGGTCCACACCACAAAGAAGATCAGCAGCAGCAGCGCCAGCGCCAGATTCAGCGACATCTCGACGCGGTACGGCGGATAGAACAGCACGACGTTGCTGTGATTGAACTGCGTGAACAGCGCCAGCCCGACCGCGCCGCCAAACAGTACGGCTACCCAGAAAAGGAGTCGCATGGTGCTACTCCTTCTTCAGGGCGTGCAGCGCGCCAAGGCTTTCGGCCATGGTCGGCAGCGACACGGTGACGGCGCTTGCCTGCGCCTGCTTGAGCAGCGTCAACACGCCCTGCACGCGCCGCGAGCGCGTATCGAAATAGCGTCCGATCATCGCCTGCGCGGCCGCGAGGTCGTTGCGGAACACCGGCTCATTGCGCGACAGCAGCGCCAGCCTGGCGTTCAGCAGGCGCAGCTTGACGTTTTCGCGCAGGAACCAGCCCTGCTCGCCGGACAACAGCAGCGCGTTGGTGTCTTCCACCTTGCGCACGCGGATCACCTGGCCCAGTTCGTCAAGGACATAGTTCCACAGGCGCGACACGGGGTTGGCGCCGGGCTGGGCGGCCCCAGGCGCGGAACCGTCCCGTGCGCCGGCAGCGACCTTGGCGCCCGCGGCGGCGTCCGCGCCCGACCTGTCGAGCATGCGTTCGCCTGAAAGCAGCGGCAGTGCATCGATCTGGTTGATCGATTCGTCCAGCTTGATGGCGGCGCCGGTCAGGTCCGTATCCGGCAAGGATTTCATGCGCGCGATGTCGCGGGCGATGGCGCGGCGCAACTGGTTGTACTGCGGCTTGTCGGCACGGCCCAGGCGCGCGTCGGCACTTTGCAGCGCCGCCAGCGCCACCTGCACGTTGCCCGTCAGTTGCAGTTGCTGCCCGGCATTGGTCAGCAACTGCTGGATTTCGGCGATCTCCCAATCGTCGCGGTTGCGCATCAGGTCCTGATACACCTGCTCCAGCGCGGCCTGCTTGTCGCGCGCCTCGACCAGTTGGCCGTCCAGCGCGCCCACCTTGGCCTGCAATGCCTTGACCGTATCCTGCGCGTCCTTGGACAGCACGCGCGTTTCCTGCACGAGCGCGTCGTTGCTCTGCTGGCGACGCGCCAGTTCCTGGGTCAGATGATCGACGCGGTTCTGCAGCCACCAGAATCCGCCAGCAAAGGCCACCAGCAGCACGATGGCCGCCGGCCACCACGGATTCATGCGGCGCGCGGCTGGCTGCGCGGGATGCATGGCGAATGGCGCGCCGGTCGATCCGGCCGATGAAGTACTGCTCGACGAGGGGGACGTGGTGTCTGGCGTCACGCGTTCGGCCTTCGTTGTCGTGGATCCCGGGGACCCGGTGGATTCATGGATGGGCTGCGCCGAAGCGGCGGGCCGGTCGGTCTGCGCCTCGTTGCGCTCAGCGATCGGCACGGCGACCTGCGCCGCCGCCACAACAGGCGCGGGTGCTGGCGCTGCCGGCCCGGCATGGGCATTGCCCCATTGCGTGCAAGCGGCCAGCAAACCGGCATCGCCGGGCGCGGCCGGCTGCACGTGCGCAAAGCCCAACGCCTGCGCCTGCGCCGCAATTCTCGCATGCGGCGCAATGCACTGCACCTGCTTGAGCCGCTCGTATTCTTGCGGCGACAGATGCAAACGCGCCAGCGCATCGAGATTGCGAACGGCTTCGGAACTGGTCAGTAGCCAGGCGTAGGGCGGCGCGCCCGGCTTGAGGCTGTCGCGCACGGCCTGCCACTGCATGGCGGTCGGCTCGGGCAGCGTGCGGCTGTAGGCCTCGACGGCGTCGACGGTAGCGCCTGCTTCGCGCAGGCGGTCGCCAAGCCAGTCGCGCCCGCCGTTGCCGCGGATGATCAGCACGCGGCGCCCGGCGAAGGCGCCCGGCGTGGTATCGAGTTGGGACCAGAGCGCCTCGGAATCGAAGCGCGGCACCCCTGCCGACATTTCCGTTTCGGTCGACACGCCGTTCGACGGTTCGTCGCCCGCATCCGCGCCAACCGGCGCAGCGCCCGCCGGCGCGATCACGCGGTACGTGGGCGGCGCGATGCCGCGCTCGGCCAACGCCGCCACGCTGGACGGCCCGACTACCGCGACGGGGACTTCGGGCGGCCAGCGCGGGCCATCCATGCCTTCGCGCACCTGCGCCAGCGCATCGAGCGCGAACGACACGGCGTTGGGGCTGACAAACACCACCAGCGCATAGTCGGACAGATGGCTCAGCGCGGCGCGCAGCGGCGCGTCATCGGACGCGGGGCCGATCGCAAGCAGCGGAAAGCCAAGCACATCCAGGCCCGCCGCATGCAGTGCTTCGGTCAGTTGCCGGGATTGCCCGGCGGGTCGTGTGACTACGACGGTCGGGCGAGGCATCGCGCGTTCCTCAGGCGGGACCTGCGGTGGAAAGCTGTGCCAGCACGGCGTCCGCGCCTTGCGCGAGCAGATCGCCGGCCACGGCGGCGCCCAGTTGCTCGGCGGCGGCCAACGAGGCAACCGGCACGGTGGCGTGGGCGCGCACGTTGCGCGTGCCGTCGGGCAACGCGACAAAGGCATCGAGCTGAAGCGCGTCGGCACGCCAGCGGGCGTGCGCGGCCAGCGGCAATTGGCACGAACCGCCAAGTCGACGCGACACCGCGCGTTCGGCGCAGACCGCCAGCAGGGTCGGCTGATGATTCAGCGGCGCGAGCCATTCGGCCAATTCGGGTCGATCCGCACGGATCTCGATGCCGAGCGCGCCCTGGCCGGCGGCTGGCAGCGAAATCTCCGGTTCGATCAGCGCGCGGATGCGCTTGCCCAGGCCCAGGCGCTTGAGACCGGCAGCCGCCAGGATGATCGCGCCGTATTCGCCGCGATCGAGCTTGCCCAGACGGGTATCGAGGTTGCCGCGCAACGGTTTGATCACGAGATGTGGATAGCGGCCGCGCAGTGCGGCTTCGCGGCGCAGGCTCGACGTGCCCACCACGGTGCCGGGCGGCATGTCGTCGAGCGCGGCATATTGTGCCGACACCAGCGCGTCACGCGGGTCCTCGCGTTCCATCACCGCCGCCAGCGCGAAGCCGGCGGGCAACTCCATCGGCACATCCTTGAGCGAATGCACCGCCAGGTCGGCGCGGCCTTCGGCCATCGCGACTTCCAGCTCCTTCACGAACAGACCTTTGCCGCCTACTTTGGACAGGGTCTTATCGAGAATTTGATCACCCCGTGTCGTCATGCCGAGAATGGACACTTCGCACTGGGGATAGTATTGTTGCAACGCAGCACGCACATGTTCAGCCTGCCACATTGCCAGCCGACTCTCGCGCGAGGCGATGACCAGCTTGCGTGGCATGCTGCGCGAGGCTGCAGCGGACAAGGAAGACGGTTGGGCGGGTGCTTGCATGCGCGCATGTTAGCACGCACCTTTTGTGCTTCACGCCCCCGGCAGCCCGAATTGCCAGCCCCGCAGCAGCCGTTCCGGCGCGGTATTGACGCCGGTCGACGCCACATGAAACCTGTGCGGTGTTCGATACCTATAAAACGCAGTGATACGAGGAGATAGTTGATGACGCAGCCTGCTGCGCGCCCCACCGGCCGTGCCCGTTCGGCCGGCAGCAAGTCAGTTTCGCCAGCCTCAGGCCAGCAAGACAGCACCGGCGCCACCCCCAAGTCCCCCCGCAACCCGTCCGTACAGCCCGCCTCCGGCAAGCCGAAGCTGACCGTGGTGTCGCCCGACGCCGCCAGCAGCGCCCCGGCGCGCCGCAGTGCCGACAAGGACCTGCCGCTGCGTGAGGACATCCGCTTCCTGGGCCGTCTGCTCGGCGATTGCGTGCGCGAACAGGAAGGCGACGCCGCCTTCGAACTGGTGGAAACAATCCGCCAGACCGCGGTGCGCTTCCGCCGCGAGAACGACCGCGCCGCGGGCATGGAACTCGACCGCCTGCTCAAGCGGCTGTCGCGCGACCAGACCAATTCCGTGGTGCGGGCGTTCAGCTATTTCTCGCACCTGGCCAATATCGCCGAAGACCAGCACCACAACCGCCGCCGCCGCGTGCACGCGCTGGCCGGATCGCCGCCGCAGCCGGGCAGCCTGGCGCGCGCGCTGCAGGCCATCGACGCCGCCGGCGTGACCGGCAAGCAGTTGCGCGATTTCCTGGACAAGGCGCTGATCATGCCGGTGCTCACAGCGCATCCGACCGAAGTCCAGCGCAAGTCGATTCTCGACGCCGAGCGCGAGATCGCCCGCCTGCTGGCCGAGCGCGACTTGCCGATGACCACGCGCGAGCGCGACCACAACACGGCGCAACTGCGCGCCCGCGTGACCACGCTGTGGCAGACGCGCATGCTGCGCAACACGCGGCTGATGGTGGTCGACGAGATCGAAAACGCGCTGTCCTATTACCGCACCACGTTCCTGCACGGCATCCCGCGCCTGATGGCCGAAATGGAAGAGGACATCGCCGAGGTTTTCCCGCGCAAGTCGCGCGCCGGTGCCGCGCCCGCGCCGCTGGCGCCGTTCCTGCAGATGGGTTCATGGATCGGCGGCGACCGCGACGGCAATCCCAACGTCACGGCCGACACGCTGCAGCATGCGGCGCAGCAACAGTCGACGCTGATCATGCAGTGGTATCTCGACGAAGTGCACGCGCTGGGCGCCGAGCTGCCGCTGTCGTCGTTGATGGTCGACGCCAGCCCCGAACTGCTGGCGCTGGCCGAGGCGTCGCCCGACCATTCCGAACACCGCGCCGACGAACCGTATCGCCGCGCGCTAATCGGCATCTACGCCCGCCTGGCCGCTACCACGGCGCGGCTGACCGGTCATGTGGCGCAGCGCCATCCGGTCGCCGACGTGGCGCCGTACGAAAATGCCGAAGCCTTTGCCGCTGACGTGCAGATCGTCATCGATTCGCTGCGCTCGCACCACGGCGATGCGCTGGCGCGCGGCCGCATCGACGCGCTGGCCCGCGCGATCGCGATTTTCGGCTTTCACCTGGCGTCGGTGGACATGCGCCAGGTATCCGACGTGCACGAAGCCGTGGTGGCCGAACTGTTCAAGGCGGCCGGCATCGAAGCCGACTACGCCGCGCTTGCCGAAGATCGCAAGCTGGAACTGCTGCTCGCCGAACTGCGCCAGCCGCGCCTGCTGTCGCTGCCGTGGCACGACTATTCCGAGCAGACGCGCAGCGAACTGGCGATCTTCAACATGGCCCGCGAACTGCGCGCCCGCTACGGCAACCGCGTAGCGCGCAACTACATCATCTCGCACACGGAGACACTTTCCGATCTGGTCGAGGTGATGCTCCTGCAGAAAGAGGCCGGCATGCTGCGCGGCACGCTGGGCAGCAAGACCGATCCGGCGCGCATGGAGCTGATGGTCATCCCACTGTTCGAAACCATCGAGGATTTGCGCAACGCGGCGGGCATCATGCAGTCGTTGCTCGACCTGCCCGGTTTCGACTCGGTGATCAAACATCACGGCGTCGAGCAGGAAGTGATGCTCGGCTATTCGGATTCGAACAAGGACGGCGGCTTCCTGACGTCGAACTGGGAGCTCTACAAGGCCGAACTGGCGCTGGTGAAGCTGTTCGAGGAACGCCGCGTGACGCTGCGGCTGTTCCATGGCCGCGGCGGCACGGTCGGCCGTGGCGGCGGTCCGACGTACGACGCCATCCTGTCGCAGCCGCCCGGCACCGTGAACGGGCAGATCCGCCTGACCGAACAGGGCGAGATCATCAATAGCAAGTTCGCCAATTCCGAAATCGGCCGGCGCAATCTCGAAACGGTGATCGCCGCCACGCTGGAAGCCTCGCTGCTGCCCACCCAGAACGCGCCGGATGGGCTGGCCGGGTTCGAGGCGATCATGCAGCAGCTGTCGGACCGCGCTTTCCTGGCGTATCGCAACCTCGTCTATGAAACCCCGGGCTTCAAGGACTACTTCTTCGCCACCACGCCGATCACCGAGATTGCCGACCTGAACCTCGGCTCGCGTCCGGCATCGCGCAAGCTGATGGACAAGAAGCATCGCCGCATCGAGGATCTGCGCGCCATTCCGTGGGGCTTTTCCTGGGGCCAGTGCCGTCTGCTGCTGCCGGGCTGGTTCGGCTTTGGCAGCGCGGTGCAGGCGCTGTTGAACGACGCCGCGGACGACAAGGCGCGCAAGGCCACGATCGCTACGCTCAAGCGCATGGTCAAGACCTGGCCGTTCTTCCGCACGCTGCTGTCCAATATGGACATGGTGCTGGCCAAGACCGACCTCGCCGTGGCATCGCGCTACGCCGCACTGTGCGAGGACGCCGCGCTGCGCAAGACAGTGTTCTCGCGCATCAGCACGGAATGGCACCTGACCTGCGACATGCTGGCGCTGATCACCGGCCGCGCCGAGCGTCTGGCGGACAACCCGTTGCTGGCGCGCTCGATCAAGAACCGCTTCGCCTACCTCGATCCGCTCAACCACTTGCAGGTGGAACTGCTCAAGCGCTACCGCGCCGGCAAGGACGCCGACGACGTGCGCGTGCGGCGTGGCATCCACTTGACGATCAACGGGGTAGCGGCCGGGCTGCGCAACAGCGGCTGATTTGTGCCGGATCGGTGGTTTCGCTCCCTGCCCGCCTGTGCGGACGCGGGGCGAACGCCGGCGCGGTGGCGGCCGGGCGCGAGGTCTGGCAGGTCGCGTGCCACCGCGCCGGCCAGCCTGCGCCATCCGGGCTGCTCCGGAAATCCGCGGCGCGCCGGACGGACGGGGCACGACGAACGGCGCTGGCCGGGGACGCCAGGCGATATAATCGCCGTTTCCGATTTTGCGCCCTGCCCCTGTCATGACCTCCCAACTTGCCAAGAAAGGCGAAGCCTGGTCCGCCCGCTTCTCCGAACCGATGTCCGACCTGGTGAAGCGTTACACCGCGTCGGTCTTCTTCGACAAGCGCCTGGCGCTGTTCGACATCCAGGGCTCGCTGGCCCACGCGGCCATGCTGGCCAAGCAGGACATCATCGCCGAGGCCGACCGCGCCGAGATCGAGCGCGGCATGACGCAGATCCGCGGCGAAATCGAAGCCGGCGGGTTCGAGTGGAAGCTCGATCTGGAAGATGTCCACCTCAATATCGAAGCCCGCCTGACCGCGCTGGTGGGCGACGCGGGCAAGCGCCTGCACACGGGCCGCTCGCGCAACGACCAGGTGGCAACCGATATCCGCCTGTGGCTGCGTAGTGAAATCGACAACATCATCGGGCTGCTGGGCGATCTGCGCGGTGCGCTGCTCGATCTGGCCGAAAAGAACGCCGCGACGATCCTGCCGGGCTTCACGCATCTGCAAGTGGCGCAGCCGGTGACGTTTGGCCACCATCTCATGGCCTACGTGGAAATGTTCACGCGCGACGCCGAGCGCATGGCCGACTGCCGTCGCCGCGTCAATCGCCTGCCGCTGGGCGCCGCCGCGCTGGCCGGCACCAGCTATCCGATCGACCGCGAATTCGTGGCCCAGCAACTGGGCTTCGACGGCGTGTGCCGCAATTCGCTCGACGCCGTGTCCGATCGCGACTTCGCCATCGAATTCGTCGCCGCCGCCTCGCTGATCATGACGCACGTGTCGCGTTTCAGCGAGGAACTGGTGATCTGGATGAGCCCGCGCGTCGGCTTTATCGACATCGCCGACCGCTTCTGCACGGGCAGCTCGATCATGCCGCAGAAGAAAAACCCGGACGTCCCCGAGCTGGCGCGCGGCAAGACCGGCCGCGTGTACGGCCATCTGACCGGCCTCTTGACGCTGATGAAGGGCCAGCCGCTGGCGTACAACAAGGACAACCAGGAAGACAAGGAACCGCTGTTTGACACGGTCGACACTGTGGTGGACACGCTGCGCATCTTCGCCGATATGGTGCCCGGCATCAGCGTCAAGCCCGACGCCATGCGCGCCGCGGCGCTGCAAGGCTACGCCACGGCCACCGACCTGGCCGACTACCTGGTCAAGCGCGGCCTGCCGTTCCGCGACGCCCACGAAGCCGTGGCCCACGCGGTGCGCGCCTGCGACGACCGCCAGTGCGACTTGGCCGATCTGAGCGTGGAACAACTGCGCGAGGTATCGGGTCTGGGTGACAAGGCCGCGCTGATCGGCGACGACGTGCACAGCGTGCTGACGCTGGAGGGTTCGGTCGCATCGCGCAATCATATTGGCGGCACGGCGCCCGACCAGGTGCGCGCCGCCATCGCCGCCGCCCGCAAGACGCTGTAAGTTTCGCGTAAGCCAATGTCGTAAAAAAGCCGCCAGGCCATCGGCCCTGGCGGCTTTTTCTTTGAAACTTCGGCCGGATCGCGCCGATTTGCCGTGCCGCTAGGAGAATCCCCTAGCGCCGATAAAAATTGTTACAGATACACTGATCGGCGCAAAAAACGGGGGAGACAACCCATGAACTACTTGCTTGGTCTGTCACGACAGATCGACAGGTTGAATCAGCACACGGGCAGGCTTGCAAACATCATGATCCTGCTGTCGTGCCTGATCAGCGCAGGCAACGCCCTGCTTCGATACGGCTTCAACCTTAGCGACAACTGGCCGCTGGAACTGCAGTGGTACATGTTTGCCATCGCGGTGATGTTTGGCGCGTCGTACACGTTCCAGCGCAACGAGCACGTGCGCGTGGACCTGATCTACGGCAACGTGTCCGAGCGCGCCCAGCACTGGATCGACATCTTCGGCATCGTGGTCTTCCTGCTGCCGTCCACGATCCTGTTCACATGGCTGTCGTGGGAATCGCTGTTCCTGCCTTCGTGGCGCATTCTTGAGCAATCGGGAAATTCGGGCGGTCTGCCGCGCTATCCGATCAAGCTCGTGGTGCCCATCGGCTTTGCCCTGCTGACGCTGCAGGGGATTTCCGAACTGATCAAGCGCTTTGCCGCCCTCAAGGGGCTGGTGCGCATCGAATCGAAATACGAAAGGCCGGTGCAATGATTCCATTGGAATATATGCCGCCGCTGATGTTCGGCGGCCTGGTGGTGTTCATGCTGATCGGCTTTCCGGTCGCGTTCTCGCTCTCCGCGGTGGGCCTCGCCTTCGGCTTCCTGGCCATCGAGTGGGGCTACTTCCCGATGCAGTTCCTGCAGGCCGTGCCCAGCCGCGTGTTCGGCAGCGTGCTGGCCAACGAGTTGCTGCTGGCCATCCCGTTCTTCACCTTCATGGGTGCGATCCTGGAAAAATGCGGGCTCGCCGAGGACATGCTCGACTCGATGGGCCAGCTGTTCGGGCCCGTGCGCGGCGGGCTCGGGTATTCGGTGATCATCGTCGGCTTCATTCTGGGCGCGATCACCGGCACGGTGGCCGCGCAGGTGATTGCCATGGCGATGATTTCGCTGCCGGTAATGATGCGCTACCGCTACAACATGAAGTACGCCACGGGCGTGCTCGCCGCATCGGGCACGATCACGCAACTGGTGCCGCCGTCGCTGGTGCTGGTGGTGCTGGCCGACCAGCTCAAGACGCCGGCTGGCAGCGCCGATGTCGGCAGCATGTACCTCGGCGCGTGGGGACCCTCGGTGGTCCAGATCGCGCTGTTCGCGCTGTACACGTTTGTGCTGACGCGCATCAAACCCGACTGGCTGCCGCCGGTGCCGGCCGAGGCGCGCACGCTGCGCGGCTGGGCGTTGTGGGCCAAATGCCTGCGCGGCATCATCCCTTGCGCGGTGCTGATCTTCCTGGTGCTGGGCACGATCATGCTGGGCATCGCCACGCCGACCGAATCGGGCGCGATGGGCGCCGTGGGCGCGCTGGTGCTGGCGGTCCTGCGCGACAAGGGCTTCAACCGGGTCGACCGCAACATCTATCGCGTCGGCATCGCTGCCACGCTGATCGCCGCAGCGGTCGGCGTGTTCGCGTTCGGTTCGCACCTGTTCCGCATTCCGCTGGCCGTCGCCTATCTGGTGGTGCTCTGGCTGCTGATCCGCGCCGGCCAGTTGACCGACCTGCGCCTGCTGATCGTCGATGCCTACCAGTCCACCGCACGCATCACCGCGATGGTGGTGTTCATCCTGATCGGATCGACCTGTTTTTCGGTGGTGTTCCAGGGCGTCGACGGCGGCGCGTGGGTGGAGCACTTGTTCACCTCGCTGCCGGGCGGCTGGATCGGATTCCTGATCGTGGTGAACCTGTTCATCTTCTTCCTGGCGTTCTTCCTGGACTTCTTCGAGATCGCGTTCATCGTGGTGCCGATGCTGGCGCCGGTCGCGGTCAAGGTGCTGGCCCCGGTGGTGGCGGATTCGATGGGCGGCAACCCGGAAGCCGCGGCCACCGCTGCGCTGGTCTGGTTTGGCGTGATGCTGTGCGTGAACATGCAGACCTCGTTCATGCATCCGCCGTTCGGCTTTGCGCTGTTCTACCTGCGCGGCATCGCGCCGAAGGAAGTGAAAAGTTCGGACATCTACTGGGGCGCGCTGCCCTGGGTAGGCCTGCAACTGGTGATGGTGCTGTTGGTGATGTTCTGGCCGGGCATGGTGACGGCGTTCCTCGACAAGGGATCGCTCAAGCACAGCAACGCCGCGGAGGTCAGCATCCCGCTTGGCGGGCAGGACGGCGACGGCAAGCCCGGGGGGCCGGCATCGACCCCCGGCACGCTGGAGCTGCCCGGCAGCGCCACCGAATCGAGCGAGCCGGCCGCGCCGCAATTCCAGTTCGACAAGAGCAAGTAAGGCGGAGGATCGCCGGCAAACGAAAAGGGCACCCATCGGGTGCCCTTCTGCCATGCGCGGCGAGGTGCGGATTCACCGCACGCCGCCCTCGCCGTTTATTGCTTCACGCAGTCCACGAAATACGCCGACTGGCCGTCGATCTCGTCTTCCACCAGGCCGTGGATGTCGGTCTCGAAGCCCGGGAACAGCTTGTTGAATTCGCGCGCGAACTTCAGGTACTGCACGATCGTGCGGTTGAAGCGTTCGCCCGGAATCAGCAGCGGAATGCCCGGCGGATACGGCGTGAGCAGGATCGCGGTGACGCGGCCTTCCAGTTCGTCCACGGGCACGCGCTCGATCTCGCGGTGCGCCATCATTGCCCAAGCATCGGACGGCTTCATCGCCGGCTCCATGTCGGACAGATACATCTCCGTGGTCACGCGCGCCACATCGTTGGCCTTGTAGACGCTGTGGATCGCATCGCAAAGATCGCGCAGGCCCATGCGTTCGTATTGCGGATACTTGGCGACGAATTCCGGCAGCACGCGCCATAGCGGCTGGTTCTGGTCGTAATCGTCCTTGAACTGCTGCAGCTCGGTCACCAGCGAATTCCAGCGGCCCTTGGTGATGCCGATGGTGAACATGATGAAGAACGAGTAGAGGCCCGTCTTCTCGATGATGATGCCGTGCTCGGCCAGGTATTTGGTGACGATGGCCGCCGGAATGCCGCGTTCGCTGAACTCGCCATCCACGTCGAGTCCCGGCGTGATCAGCGTCGCCTTGATCGGGTCCAGCAGGTTGAAGCCGTCGGCGAGATCGCCAAAGCCGTGCCAGCGCTCGTTGGCCTTGAGCATCCAGTCCTCGCGCTCGCCCATGCCGTCTTCGGCCAGCGTGTCCGGACCCCACACCTTGAACCACCAGTCGCCGTTGTTGGCCACATCGTAGTCGGCTTCCACCTTGCGCACCGCGCGGCGGAAATCGAGCGCTTCCTGGATGCTTTCCTCGACCAGCGCGGTGCCGCCCGGGGCTTCCATCATCGCGGCGGCCACGTCGCACGAGGCGATGATCGAGTACTGCGGGCTGGTCGAGGTGTGCATCAGGTACGCCTCGTTGAAACGATAGCGATCCAGCTTGCGCGTCTCGGAATCCTGCACAAGAATCTGCGACGCCTGCGACAAGCCGGCCAGCAGCTTGTGCGTCGATTGCGTGGCGAACACCAGCGCATCCTTGCTGCGCGGGCGATCACGGCCGATCGCGTGCATGTTGCGATAGAAATCGTGGAACGCCGCGTGCGGCAGCCATGCTTCATCGAAGTGCAGCGTGTCGATTTCGGACGCGAGCATTTCCTTGATCTGCTCGGCGTTGTAGAGCACGCCGTCGTAGGTGCCCTGCGTAATCGTCAGGATGCGCGGCTTCTGGTTCTTCGCCTTGCTGGCGAACGGATGCGCGGCGATCTTCCTGCGGATCGTGTCGGGATCGAATTCGCTCTTGGGGATCGGACCGATGATGCCGTAGTGGTTGCGCGTCGGCATCAGGAACACGGGAATCGCGCCGGTCATCATGATCGCGTGCAGGATCGACTTGTGGCAGTTGCGGTCCACCACCACAATATCGCCCGGCGCCACGTTGGCGTGCCAGACCATCTTGTTCGACGTCGACGTGCCGTTGGTCACGAAGAACATGTGGTCCGAATTGAAGATGCGCGCCGCGTTGCGCTCCGACGCGGCCACCGGCCCGGTATGGTCCAGCAGTTGGCCAAGTTCCTCGACCGCATTGCAGACGTCGGCGCGCAACATGTTTTCGCCGAAGAACTGGTGGAATACCTGTCCGACCGGGCTCTTCAGGAACGCCACGCCGCCCGAGTGGCCGGGGCAGTGCCACGAATACGAGCTGTCCTGCGCGTAGTCGATCAGCGCCTTGAAGAACGGCGGCGCAAGCGAATCGAGATAGACGCGGGCTTCGCGGATGATGTGGCGCGCCACAAATTCCGGCGTGTCCTCGAACATGTGGATGAAACCGTGCAGCTCGCGCAGGATGTCGTTCGGGATATGGCGCGAGGTGCGCGTCTCCCCGTACAGGAAGATCGGCAGATCCGAGTTGCGGCGGCGCACTTCGTTGACGAACGCGCGCAGTTTCTCGATGGCGGCTGCCTCGGGCTGGTCGTCGGCGCGCACGAATTCGTCGTCGTCGATCGACACAATGAACGTCGAGGCCCGGCTGGACTGCTGGGCGAACGACGTCAGATCGCCGTAGCTGGTCAGGCCCATCACTTCCATGCCTTCGCGCTCGATGGCCTCGGCCAGCGCGCGAATGCCCGAGCCGGAAATGTTCTCGGAGCGGAAGTCTTCATCGATGATGATGACAGGGAAGCGGAATTTCATCGGGCATCCTTGATGAGAAGGCTTGGAAAGACTTGAGCCACATGGCCGGCGGAAGGTTCCCCGCAGCGGCGGCATGTGGCTCGTTCGTCAGGTCTGGCGCGGACCGGGTCGGCCCCGGCGCGCCGCCGGCGTGCTTGAGACGCCGGCATTCTAATGCGAGACGATGACAGATCGTCAGGTCTTGGGCAGCGTGACGCCGTGCTGGCCCTGGTACTTGCCGCCACGGTCCGCGTAAGAGGTTTCGCAGATCTCGTCGCTCTCGAAGAACAGCACCTGCGCGCAGCCCTCGCCGGCGTAGATCTTGGCGGGCAGCGGCGTGGTGTTCGAAAACTCCAGCGTGACGTAGCCTTCCCACTCGGGCTCGAACGGCGTCACGTTGACGATGATGCCGCAACGGGCGTAGGTGCTCTTGCCCAGGCAGATCGTCAGCACGCTGCGCGGAATACGGAAGTACTCCATCGTGCGGGCCAGCGCGAACGAGTTCGGCGGAATGATGCAGACGTCGCCCTTGAAATCGACAAACGACTTCTCGTCGAAATTCTTCGGATCGACAATCGTGCTGTTGATATTCGTGAAGATCTTGAATTCGTCGGCGCAGCGGATATCGTAGCCGTAGCTCGACGTGCCATACGAGACGATCTTGCGGCCATCCGATTCCCGTACCTGGCCGGGCTCGAACGGTTCGATCATGCCGTGCTGCTCCGCCATGCGGCGGATCCACTTGTCGGATTTGATGCTCATATAGGAGTGGCAGTATGGACGGACGGCTGGCCGGCCATACCGGGCGCGCCGCTTGATTGGGGCGCATTGTACAACCAATCCGCGCGGCGCCCGCGCCCGTCGGCGGCGTGGTTGCCGCGGTGCGGGATGGCGGGTGGACAAGCGGGTGGCGGCCTGGGATTCGATGCGGGATCTGGGGCGCAATCCGTTGCCGGATGCGGGACACGCTGCCGGCCAAGTATCGGGGCGGCGCGCAGGCATCGACCCGGCGCGCTCGCTCCCGCTGTTCCATCGGCCTCAACAGCCCGGCCCGCAGGAACCGACTACGACGCGGCGATCACGCCGCAGGCGATGCGTCCGCCGGAATTGCCGGTCGGCTGGGTGCGATAGTCGTCCGGATCCTTGTGAACCACCACGGCGCGGCCCACCACGCTGCTCGCCCCCGGCCCGACGGTGACGTCCGGCATCACGAACTGCGCGCGCGCGTTGCCGGCCGAATCGGCGGTCAGGTTGTTCATGTCGCCGGCATGGTGGTCCGGCATCGACATCTGGCCATGCGGCCGGCCGCTCGGGTTGAAATGACCGCCCGCGCTCATCGCGTCGGGGGCCGAGCAATCGCCCTTCTCATGGATGTGGAAACCATGCTGGGTGCCCGGCGGCAGCCCGGTAACCGCAACCACCACCATGACGCCGCCCGATTGCTGTTCGAACGTGACGCGCCCCGCGGTGCTGGTCCCGCTCTTGGGCGCCAGCGTAGCCGTGGCCCTGGTCGCGCCGGAGGCAGCCATCGTGGCGCCGGCCGGTGCCTCGCTGGTTGTCTGCTTGCCCCAGTTCGCGCATCCCGCCGTCAGGACCGCGGCGCCCATTGCCACGGCCGCCAGGCCGAAAGTTACACGTTTCATGCCATTCCTCCCTTTTTTGCTTGTGAGCGCCGGCGCAGCTCGATGAGCGCCGGCGAACGCGAGTGAATGCGACGCCTGCCGTGGGGATTGTAGGTCAGGTGTCGACTGCGGCAATGTCGGACAGGTGCGGATTTTTCGCCGGCTCAGGTGTTCTGGACCACGATGCTCGGGAATTTGTTGGTCATGTCGCGCGCCTTGTCGGCGACCTTGATCGCCACCTTGCGCGCCATCTCGCGGTAGATCGCGGCGATCGGGCCGTCGGGATCGGCCACCACGGTGGGCCGGCCGGAATCGGCCTGCTCGCGGATCGACAGGTTCAGCGGCAAGCTGCCCAACACGTCCACATGGTAGTCGGCGCTCATCTTCTGCGCCCCACCGGCGCCGAAGATATGCTCGGTATGGCCGCAGTTCGGGCAGCAATAGACGGCCATGTTCTCGACGATGCCGAGGATCGGGATGCCGACCTTTTCGAACATTTTCAGGCCCTTGCGCGCGTCGAGCAGCGCGATGTCCTGTGGCGTGGTCACGATCACGGCGCCCGTGACCGGCACCTTCTGCGATAGCGTCAGCTGGATGTCGCCGGTGCCCGGCGGCATGTCGACGATCAGGTAGTCGAGGTCGTTCCAGTTGGTCTGGCGCAGCAGTTGTTCCAGTGCCGACGTCACCATCGGCCCGCGCCACACCATCGGGTTGTCCTGCTCGATCAGGAAGCCGATCGAATTGGCCTGCAGGCCGTGGCCTTCCAGCGGCGCCATGGTCTGGCCGTCGGTCGACTCCGGACGACCGCTGATGCCAAGCATCATCGGCAGGCTCGGCCCGTAGATGTCGGCGTCGAGCATGCCGACGCGCGCGCCCTCGGCAGCCAGCGCCAGGGCCAGGTTCACCGCGGTGGTGGACTTGCCGACCCCGCCCTTGCCCGACGCCACGGCGATCACGTTGCGCACGCCCGGCAGCAGCTTGACGCCCCGTTGCACGGCGTGAGCGACGATCTTCATCGTCACGGCCACGCTGACGTTGGTCACGCCCGCCAGCGGACGCACGGCGTCGATCACGAGGTTGCGGATCAGGTCAAACTGGCTCTTGCCAGGATAACCAAGCTCCACTTCGACGGAAACGTTACCGCCGTCCACACGCACGTTGCGCGCCGAGCGCGTGGACACGAGGTCCTTGCCCGTGTTGGGATCGATCACGGTGCGCAGGACTTCGGTTACCTGTTCAATGGTGAGGCTCAAGACAGACTCCGCTTTCGGAAATGGGTGTGGGATGACAAGGCGCGTAATGTAGCAAAGTCCGAACACAGTAGCAGGCCGGGCGCGCCGTGCGCCGCCTTCGCGGCCGATGCCCCCACGCCAAGTGGGTGATTACAGACATTTACATTTCTCACATTCTTGCGCTTGTGCGCGTAGCGCCATATCCATATTGTAGTGCGCCAAGCGCGGACGACCTGTCGTCGCAACTGTCATCTGACGGGTCGAACTTAGCGTTTTCAGACGTAACCATGAAACTTTGTCGCAGCTTGTCCGCCAACGTGCGGCTGGCGTTACCATGCGACATGCCGTTGGCAAAACATTTACGGGTCTCACCGCAAGGAGAAAGCATGAACTTCAAGCTCGTCACCGTCTCGATCGTGGCCGCAGCGGCCCTGGCCGGTTGCGCCACCGAACAGCAAACCCATACCGCAGTCGGTACCGGCGTTGGCGCGGCGGTCGGCGCAGGTCTTGGCAACCTGATCGGCGGTAACACCACTGGCACGCTGGTCGGCGCGGCCGTGGGCGGCGCGCTGGGCGGCACTGCCGGCTACAACTGGAACGCGATCCGGGGCAAGCTGAACAAGGACACGGCGGGCACCGGCACGCAGATCACCGAGCAGCCGGACGGCTCGCTCAAGGTCAACATCCCGAGCCAGGTGACTTTCGATACCGACAGCGCCACGATCAAGCCGTCGTTCCGCACCGTGCTGGATCAAGTCGCCCAGACGCTGGGCCAGCACCAGGACGTCTCGGCCAACGTGGTGGGCCATACCGACAGCACCGGCAACCCGAGCTACAACATGCAACTGTCGCAGCGCCGCGCCCAGAGCGTGGCCGGTTACCTGGGTGACCGCGGCGTGGCACGCAACCGCCTGAGCGCCGAGGGCCGGGGCCAGACGCAGCCCGTGGCGGACAACGCCACCGAGGCCGGACGCGCCCAAAATCGTCGCGTTGAAATTTTCTTGAAACCAATTTCGGGGTGATCAGTCATAGAGTTCAGGTACCGCTTGCCACCGTTGCTGGCTCGCGATAGGTGGCTGACCTCCCGGGCGGTGCCTGATTTCTCCTCCTTTTCCGTTGTGGAAAGCTGCGCCGGTGTCCAACCGGCGCTTTTTTTTGGCCGATTTGCATCAAATTGCCTCCGATCGATCGTCGATCGCACGCTTCGTGCCGCCAATTCGACGACATTGCGGCCCATTCGGTCCCGAATCGAGCACTCAGCGAGTGCACTTGCTAAAATAGCCGTTTCCCCCTGGCGCCGGCCGCCGCCGCCGCCCGCATTCCACCCTCTGAACGGCTCTTTTCATGACCGCACGCCGCATTCTTGTTACCTCCGCCCTGCCGTACGCCAACGGACAGATCCACATCGGCCATCTGGTGGAATACATCCAGACCGACATCTGGGTTCGTTTTCAGCGAATGATGGGCAACGAGGTCTACTACGTCGGCGCTGACGATACCCATGGCACGCCTGTGATGCTGCGGGCGGAAAAGGAAGGCATCACCCCGAAGCAACTGATCGACCGTGTCTGGACCGAGCACAAGCGCGATTTCGACAGCTTTCTGGTGTCTTTCGACAACTACTACAGCACCGACGCCGAGGAAAACCGCGAACTCTGCGAAAAAATCTACCTCGCGCTCAAGGATCAGGACCTGATTGCCGAGCGCGACGTCGAACAGTTCTACGATCCGGTCAAGAACATGTTCCTGCCGGACCGCTTCATCAAGGGCGAATGCCCGAAGTGCGGCGCCAAGGACCAGTACGGCGATTCGTGTGAAGTGTGCGGCACCACCTACGTGCCGACCGACCTGAAGAACCCGTATTCGGTAGTGTCCGGCGCCACGCCGGTGCGCAAGTCGTCGACGCACTTCTTCTTCAAGCTGTCCGATCCGCGCTGCGAAACGTTCCTGCGCGAATGGGTCGGCGATCTGGCGCAGCCCGAAGCCAGCAACAAGATGCAGGAATGGCTCGGCGCCGAGGGCGAAGCGTCGACGCTGTCCGACTGGGACATCTCGCGCGATGCGCCGTACTTCGGCTTCGAGATCCCGGGCGCGCCGGGCAAGTATTTCTATGTCTGGCTCGACGCGCCGATCGGCTACTACGCCAGTTTCAAGAACCTCGCGGCCAAGCGCGGCATCGATTTCGACGCCTGGGTAGGCCCGCATTCGACCGCCGAGCAGTACCACTTCATCGGCAAGGACATCCTGTACTTCCACACGCTGTTCTGGCCGGCGATGCTGAAGTTCTCGGGCTACCGCACGCCCACCAACGTGTTTGCGCACGGCTTCCTGACCGTCGACGGCGCCAAGATGAGCAAGTCGCGCGGCACGTTCATCACCGCGCAGAGCTATATCGACACCGGCATGAATCCGGAATGGCTGCGCTACTACTTCGCGGCCAAGCTCAATGCGAGCATGGAAGATCTGGACCTGAACCTGGACGACTTTGTCGCCCGCGTGAACAGCGACCTGATCGGCAAGTATGTGAACATCGCCAGCCGCGCCGCGGGCTTTTTGGTCAAGCGCTTCGACGGCAAGGTCAACGAGGCGGCGCTGGCACATCCGCTGCTGGAGCAACTGCGCCAGGCCGCGCCGCAGGTGGCCGCGTTCTACGAAGGCCGCGAATACAGCAAGGCGCTGCGCCTGGTGATGGAGCTGACCGACACGGTGAACGCGTTTGTCGATACCAACAAGCCCTGGGAACTGGCCAAGGACGAAAGCAAGCGCGATGCGCTGCACGCGGCGTGCTCGGTTTCGCTCGAGGCGTTCCGCCTGCTGACCGTCTACCTGAAGCCGGTCGTACCGGAGCTTGCGGCCGGCGTGGAGCGCTTCCTCAATGTCGATCCGTTCGACTGGCGCGCCATCGACCGCCAGCTGTCCGCCGACCGTCCGATCCAGCCGTACCAGCACTTGATGACGCGCGTGGACACCAAGCAGATCGACGCGCTGCTGGCCGCCAACAAGGAATCGCTGCAAGCCGCCGCGCCCGCCGGCGACAGCGCGGCTGCATCGATCGAGCCGATCGGCGAAACCATCACGATCGACGACTTTGCGAAGATCGACCTGCGCGTGGCGAAGATCGTCGCCTGCAACAAGGTGGAAGGCTCGAACAAGCTGCTGCAACTGACGCTCGATCTGGGCGAAGGCAAGACGCGCAACGTGTTCTCGGGCATCCAGTCGGCCTACTCGCCCGAACAGCTGGTCGGCAAGCTGACCGTGGTGGTGGCCAACCTGGCGCCGCGCAAGATGAAGTTCGGCATGTCCGAAGGCATGGTGCTGGCCGCGTCGGCCGCCGATGAAAAGGCCAACCCGGGCCTCTACATCCTGGAGCCGCACAGCGGTGCGGTGCCGGGCATGCGCATCCGCTGATCGCAGCGTCCTGCGCCCACAAAAAACGCCGGGGCCTCAATGGCCGCCGGCGTTTTTTATGCGTCGCCGCGGGGCTAGCCGCCCTGCCGTTTCGACGGATCGTCGCTGCGCGACGTGGTCGTGACGATGCCTTCGTTGTTGAAATGCACGTTGAAAAAGGCCCGGTCGGTCGGGCTTTCGAACCAGCGATAGCCCCACACCTCTTCCTGCTTGAGCCGGAACGCTTCCACCTTGGTGGGCTTGCCCAGCATGCGGCGGATCTGGTCCTTGTTCATGCCCGGACGCACCTTGGCGAAGCTCTCGGCCGTCAGCACCTGCTCGATCGTCCGCACCGTGCCGTCCGCATTGGTCGTCACCATCCACGTAGTGGCGCCCTCCGGCCCGCGCGGATATTCGAGCCGCCGGCCGCCGTCCGGCTCTTCCCAGACGATTTCCGGCTTGCCCGCCTGGCGTCGCACATCGTCCTCGGTGGACTTGCCGATCTCGATGCCCTTGAACAACTGGCTGTCCGGCTTCACGCTGTTCCACGTATCGCGCGCGACGTTGCCGGCCTTCTTCATGGCTTCGTCCACTTTCTGCTGATCGCATCCGAACAGCGCAAGCAGGCTTGCAAGCATTCCCATGGCAGCAAGGCGTCTCCTGGACGCTTCCGTAAATCGCAGGTTGAATCGGTTCGACATCGGTTTCATCGCTTGATGGCCTCCACCGGATCGCCGGCCGGCGCGCTGGCATCGGCGGTTGCGCCAGCGCCGTCGCTTGCACGCCGGTTCGGGCCGCTGGAAAACAGCGTACTCCAGTTGTTGAATCGGCGGTTGAACAGCACGGAAAGCCCGTTGATCGACCCGCCCTTGGCAATCAACGACCAGCGCCGCGAGAACGCATAGGTCAGTTTCACCACGTTCGATGCCGACGTCAGGCTTTGCTCGTAGCCCACGGAAATCTTGTCCGACACGGCCTTGCCGATGCTGACCACCTGCTGGTCATTCAGGCCCGCCGTACTGGGACCGATCGAAAACTCGTCGATGCCGAAATGGGACACCACGCTCTTGCCGGCCTTGCCGCCGATCATGCCCAGCGCCGCGCCGCCGAGCGCGCCTGCGCTGAGCTGGCGCTGCTGGCTCGATCCGGCGCTTTCGGCGCCATAACCGAACATCAGCCACGACAGCTTGTCCTCATCGGGCACGTTCGGCTCCGACACCAGCCGCACGCGCGGCAACCGCACGGTGCCGGTCACTTCCACGCCGGCTTCCACTTCCTGATTGCGGCGCATGGCGCGGATATTCATGTTGGGATTGTCGACCGGGCCGTTGAAGTTGATCACGCCGCGTTCGATCTCGAGCTTGCGGCCGAACGCTTCGTAGGTGCCATCGACCACCCGCACCGTGCCCGTCGCGCGCATCGGCGACAGCGGCTCGCTCTTGATGCCGAGCTGGCCCGCCAACAGGATATCGGCGCCCGCGCCGCGGAAGCGGAAGTTGTCGCCGAGGTCGATCGTGACGTCGATCAGCGGGCTGAAGCGGCTCGCCGGCTTGGATTCCGGCACCACGGGCGTGGCCGCCGTCTTGACCTCGCGCTGGTCGCTGCGGCGTACCACCACCACGTCGTCGCCCAGCACCGGCGCGCCGGCCTTGGGCAGATCGAACAGGCCGCGATCGACGCGGAACTTGCCGCGGATGGCGATCTGGCGGTTTTCGTTGGCGATGCCGGCCTCGCCCGATACCACCAGCGTGCGCTCGGGGCTCGCGAACAATTGCAGCTTGTCGGCCACGATCTTGCCGGTGATGTTGGGATCGGTCTCGCCAAGCTTGACCGCACCGGTGGCCGTCAGCGTGCCATCGCCGCCGCGGAAGCGCACCTGCTTCAGTTCCACGGTGTTCTGGTCGAGCGCCACCTGCACCACGCCGTCGGTCAGGCGAATGCCCAGGTCGAACAGCGTGACGCCGATGCCGCTGCCATCGATCGATCCGGTCAGCAGCGGATTGCCAACGGTGCCGCCAAGCTGCAACTGGGCCGCGAGCCTGCCTTCCAGCGCGTATTGCGGCCCGCTCAGCGCTTCCAGCGCTTTCAACTGCGGGATGTCGGCGCTGAAGGTGCCGCCTAGCGTCGACGCCGGCCCGACCGTCAGCAGGCCCTGTTCACTGATCAGCCCAGCCGAGGCATCGATTGCCAGCTTGCCGATCCGCTGTGCCGACGTGCCGCCGCGCAGCGTGACACGATTGCCGCTGAACTCGGCGCGCAGCCGGGTGTCGCCCAGGCCGAGCGAGGTCCAGCCGCGCCCGGCGTTGACCGAGGCGTCCCCGCTGCGGCGGCGGATCTCGGCAAACCCGCTTGCCGTCTCAGCGAGATTCAGGTTCCAGTTGCCGTCGAGCACCAGATCGGAACGCACCGGCTGCTTCTCGCCGGTCACGGTTTCCATCAATTCGAGGATATGCAGCACCTGTACGCCGCTGAAATTGCCCTGTGTGCGGATGCGACCGTGATCGAAATCGAAGCCGTCGATGGTCATGTTCGCGCGGTCGAACACGATTCGCGCCTGGCCCAGCTGGATGCGCTGGTTGGCTACCGTGAGCGTCGTCGGCGCGGCCAGCCGCAGATTCACCGTGCTGCGCTCTTCCAGCGTGCGGATGGTGCCGCTCCAGCCCTGCTCGCCGCGCCACGCGCCCTGACCTGCCAGCGCCAGTTGCAACGGCCGGCCGTTCATGGTGCCCGCCGCCTTGGCATCGAAGGTGTGATTGGCCTGCGTGCCGGCCAAGGTCGCATCGAGCGTGCGGATGCTGGCCTGCGGCCCCTGGTAGTCGCGCGCCGACAGTTGCGCCGACAGCGTGCCGTCCAGCCCGCCGCGCAGCTCCGCATGGCCGGACGCGCTGGCCACCTTGTGCGGGCCGATCACCAGCGCCTGCGCGGCGTAGTCGCCAACCACCTCGGGCCGCTTGAGCGTGCCGGAAATCTCGGCATCGACGCGGGCGCGACCGCCCACACCGAATTTGAGCCGATCCAGTTGCGGCGCGTCGATGTTCACCTTGAGGCGATCGCCGCGCGCGCCAAAACTGCCTTTCAGGTTCACCTGGTTGCCCGCCATCAGCAGCGACGCCTCGCTAGGCATCAGGCGCTCGCCCTCCACGCGCACCTTGCCGTTGCCGGTCATCGGCAATCCGGCGTATTCGCTTTCATTCAACGCGAAGTCCAACGCCACGCGCAGCACCTTCGCCAGCGACCCGCGGGCCGAGAAATCGGCATTGATGCGGCCCGGCGCCACCTTGGCCAGTCGCGACGGATCGAAGTTGGCGAGCTTGCCCTTGAAATCGAACGCCTGCTGGTCCTTGAGCCCGAGCTTGCCTTCGGCATTCAGCGTGCCCTTGCCGAGCCCCGCGCGCAGTGCCGACAGCGTGACCGCATCCTGGTTGACACTGGCGTCGGCAAACAGCTTGAGCTCGCCACCGGCCACATCGAGCGCCACGCTTTGGCGGCCCGGTTCCAGCCTCAGGATGACGGGCCCGGACAGATTGGTCGGCACCAGACTCGTATACAGCGCGGCCACATCGAGGCGGCGCACGTCGAGATCGAATCCGCCGCGACCTTCTTGCATGGTGCCTTGCCCGACGATCTCCGCCTTGCCCGGCAGGGCGATGCGCAGATCGCGCACGGTCTGGGTCATCTCGCTCAATTCGACGCGTGCCTGCACGCTATGTACGGGCAGGCGCTCCTTGTCGATCGGACCAGGATCGAGGTTGCGCACCATCACCTCGCCGGCAACGGCCAGCGGATGCTGCGTCGGCGCGGCGGGCTTTGGCACCGGCGCGGAAGCCGAGGCCGCCGATGCGGCAGCTACCGCGCTGGCCGTCGATTCGCCGGGCTTTGGCGCGGCCACCCGGGGCGGCGGCGGCACCGCTTCGACGGGCCGTAATTCGACGTGCACGGTCAGGTTGGCCTGGGGCGCCGACGCGCTGAACAAGCGCGGATTGATGCGTTCACCGTCGACGACCAGATGCGTGAACGGCACCTTGCCGAACGGTGTGACATCGGCATTGGCGCGCGCGCGGATCCGGTCGCCGTTGGCTTCGAGCGCGGCGTGCAGCGCATCGAGCGATCCGCTGGCGGTGGCCGACACCGCATACGACTCATCTTTCCATTGGCCCTCCAGCAATGCCTCTGCCGACAGGGCAAACGGCGTCTGGCCAGCAATCTGCGCATTGGCCTGCAGCTTGCCGTAGGGCGTCGCCAGCTTGTCGATCACCACGCGGTGGCGCAGCCCATCGCTGTGCAGCGCGCCGGAAAGGTCCGACAGCACGATCGGACTCGAGGTCGCCGGCGGCCCCTGCAGCCACGACAATTCGGCAATCGTCAGCACATCGACATCGACGGCCAGCGGCAGCTCCAGCGACGCCGGCATGCGCGCCGGCTCGGTGCTCGGCGGCGACGCCGGCAGCCTGGCGTCGATCTTGCCCAGGCGCAGCCATTCCACATGCAGCCGCGTGGGCGACCAAGACATCTGCCACCGGGCGTCGACGCGATCGATAGTCACATGCGTGTCGCCGCTGGCGAACACCACATCGCGCAGCCGCAATCCGTGGGCGACGGTGCCGCCGTCGAGCTTGCCGGCCAGCGTGCCGGCCGACAGCCGCGTCGCCAGATTCCACAGGTGCCGCGTACCGGATTCGGTGCGCAGCGCGGCCACGGCCGTGACGACCAGCGCGATCACCAGCACCAGCATCACGCCGACAATCCACGCCAGCGCCTTCCATACGCGGCGGCGCCTGCGCGGCGGCTGGCGCGGAGTGTCGCCGCTCTCGCGCGGCATCGGCGGCATATCGGGCATGTTCATCAGAACGCCACCCCAAGCGAGATATGCGGGCGGAACTGCTTTTGCTGGATGCCGTAGCCGATGTCGAGCTGCACCGGCCCCACCGGACTGCGCCAGCGCGCGCCCACGCCCACGCCGTGATAGATCTTCACGCCGTCGAGGTTGTTGCTGGCCGTGCCCATGTCCCAGAACACCGCCGCGCCCCACTCGGGCTTGAACCAGTGCTGGTATTCGAGGCTGCCGGTGCCCAGGAATCGCGCCGGCAGCACGCTGGCGCCGTTGGGCGTGCCGATCGACTGGTAGCTGTAGCCGCGGATCGAGTCGGTGCCGCCGGCGCGAAAGCGCAGCGACGCCGGAATCAACGCCGGATCGTTCGACGTGATGTTGGCGCCAAGCTCCAGCCGCGCGACGAACAGGTCGCGGTTGCCGACCGGAACGTACTGCCGAATGCGCCCATACAGGCGCAGGAACGTGGCATCGCTGAGCAGGCCCTTGCCGGCCACGCCGATCTGCGTGGTGATGACGTTGCCGCGGCGCGGGAACACCGGGTTGTCGACATCGCGCCGCGCCCACGCAAATGCCGGCACGAGTGCCTTCGAGTACTGCGCTGCCTGCCCGTAGGGCACCAGCTTGTCGTAGTAGAAATCGAGCGAAACCGTCGTATCGTATTTCTCACGCGAGCGGGAGCGTTTCAGGCCGGCACGGTAGCTCGTGACATCGGTGCTTTCGATATCGATGGTCCGCTCATAGCTGCTGTAGAGGCTGTTGCGGAACGTGCGCGAATCGGGCGGCATCGCGGTTTCCACAAACGCATACTGGCGCTTCTGCTCGATGCGCGCCTGGGAATCGAACACCCACGCGCGATTGAACAGGTTGTAGTACGAATAACGGCCTTCCACCTGCGCGCCGGTATCGGTGGTGTAGCCAACGCCGGAACTGAGCCGATGCGTCGGATATTCGCGCACCTTGACGCGCACGGGCGCGGTGACGGTCTGCCGCTGCGCCGCGGCCTCGGCCGACTCGGCGGGCGGCGGCTCCTCGAGATCGACCTGGACGTTCGAAAAATAGGGCTGATTCTGGATCGCGCGCTGGAATTCGAGCAGCCGCTCCACGCGATAGGGCTCGCCTTCGCGCAGCGGATTGACGTTCTCGATGATCCGTTGCGGATAGCGGCGCGTGCCTTCGATCTCGACCGGCCCCAGCACATAGGCAGGACCGCTGTCGTACTTTGCGCTCAGGTCCGCCGCGCGCTCGTCGGGCTCCACGCGCGCCTGCGAGGAGGCCAGTTTGGCGCCGTAGTAACTTTTGCTCTGCAACTGGACCAGCGCGTCTTCCTTGGCCTTGTCCCAGTCGGCCTGACGGAACGGATTGCCTTCGGGCAGCCCCCATTTCTTGCGCATCTCGGCCACCTGTTCGGGGGACTGCGTGGCGGCGGGACCGCTTACACCGACGTCCACGCGGCGGATCAGCGTGCGCGCGCCGGCGTCCACCACGATCTTCACCACGCGATCGGCGCCCTCGCCTTCCACGGTGGCCTTGGTGGTCGGATCGAACCAGCCCTCGGTCGACGCGAACTGGCGCACCTGATCGCCGACGGTTTCCACCATGTAGTGGAACTGGTCTTCGGACATATCGGTCCGCGTGGCGTAGCGCGCAAGATCGAGATGTTCCTCGAGGATGTCCTTGAGCGCCTTGGGGGCGTCGATCTCGACCTTGTAGGCGGCCTTCGCCGCGTGGGCGCCGGGCATGCCGATCAGCAGCGGCACCAGCAGCGCGATCGCCACGACCCGGACTGCGCCAAACCGACCGGCGCGCGCAAGCCGTCCGACACCCAGCGCGATGCGGTGTGCCATGGCGGCGCCGAGCTGTGCGGCCGTGCGGTCCAAAGCGATCGTCATCCGTCCTTGCGGTCCAAAATCAAGTCGCTATTTGACCACACCACCGACGGCCCAAGGCCATCGTGCAAGCAAAATTCAGGATTCGCCGGCGCCCGCCCGCAGCTCGCCTTGCCGATACGGTAAAATCCTGACCCGTCACCCCCAACGCCGCCCCCAGGGCACAGGTTTCACCATGGCCATGTACGAATCCGAAATCACGCAGTTCTTGAAGACACTGAAGCAGGAGCGCCCGTCGCTGGAGAAAGAACAGCGCGAAGGCCGCGGCCTGCTGTGGGACAAGGCCCCGATCGACCTGGAAGAGCGCGCCCGCGCCAACGCATCGCGCGTGGCCCAGAAGCCGTACGTCTACTCGTCCGACAACTGATCGCCCGCCCCGCCCTCCCGGACACTCCCCAATGCACCCGAGCGACCCGCTGGAGCCCGCCGCGCAGGACAAGCTGACCCTGCCGGTGCCGTTGCCCAGCGTGGCGCCGGCCGGCGGCGGCACCAATCCCGCCGACATGGTCGACGGCATGGCGTTCGCGCGCCTGTACGGCGAGCCGCTGTTCAAGCTGCCGCAAGACCTGTACATCCCGCCCGATGCGCTCGAAGTGTTTCTGGAAGCGTTCGAGGGCCCGCTCGATCTGCTGCTGTACCTGATCCGCAAGCAAAACTTCAACGTCCTGGACATTCCGATGGCCCAGGTGACGCGCCAGTATCTCTCGTACGTCGATCAGATCCGCCGGACCAACCTGGAACTGGCCGCCGAGTACCTGCTCATGGCGGCGATGCTTATCGAGATCAAGTCGCGCATGCTGCTGCCGGTGAAGAAAGCCGACAGCGACGAGGAAGCCGAGGATCCGCGTGCCGAACTGGTGCGCCGCCTGCTGGAATACGAGCAGATGAAGCTGGCCGCGCAGCGGCTGGACACCGTGCCGCAGCTTGGCCGCGATTTCCTGCGTTCGCAGGTTTATATCGAGCAGAGTCTGGCGCCGCGTTTCCCCGAAGTGGAGACGATCGACCTGCAATCGGCGTGGGCCGACGTGCTCAAGCGCGCCAAGCTCAACCAGCACCACAAGATCTCGCGCGAGGAACTGTCCGTGCGCGAGCACATGACGCAGATCCTGCGGCGCCTGCAGCACGCCCGCTTCATGGAGTTCAGCGAACTCTTCGAAGACGCCATCCGCTCCGGCAAGGGTGTGCCCGTGGTGGTGGTGAACTTCATCGCCATGCTGGAACTGTCGCGGGAATCGCTGGTGGAAATCACGCAGGCCGAGCCGTTCGCACCGATTTATGTGCGATTGGCGTACACGCCGGCCTGATCGTTCCGCAGGGCGGACAATCGCGGTCAATTTCCCGGCGCCCGGGCGGGCATGAAGCCGCGCGGATGCTCTACAATCCGCCGACAGCCGGCCAACGTCTTTTCATAGAATCCGGCGCGCCGTCCGCCTTGTCCCATGGCAGCGGGCAGGCTCCTACCACGACCGCACACCACATTCATGAAAGTCATTTCTTCCATCCAGGAGTTGCGGGACCAGTTGCGCGGGCAAAACCGCGTGGCGTTCGTCCCCACCATGGGCAATCTGCATGAAGGCCATCTGTCGCTGATGCGTCTGGCGCGCCAGCATGGCGACCCGGTGGTGGCGTCGATCTTCGTCAATCGCCTGCAGTTCGGCCCGAACGAGGATTTCGACAAATATCCGCGCACGCTGCAGGACGACATCGAAAAGCTGCAAAGCGAAGGCGTGTACGTGCTGTTCGCGCCCACCGAGGCGGACATGTACCCGGAGCCGCAGGAATACCGCGTCGAGCCGCCGCACGACCTGGGCGACATTCTCGAAGGCGAGTTCCGTCCCGGCTTCTTCAAGGGCGTCTGCACGGTGGTGATGAAGCTGTTCTGCTGCGTGCAGCCGCGTGTGGCCGTGTTCGGCAAGAAGGATTACCAGCAGTTGATGATCGTGCGGCGCATGGCCAACCAGTTCGCGCTACCCGTGGACATCATTCCGGCCGAGACCGTGCGCGCCGACGACGGCCTGGCGCTGTCGTCACGCAACCGCTATCTGGCGCAGGCCGAACGCGCCGAGGCGCCGATGCTCTACAAGACGCTGCACGAAGTGCGCGACACCGTGCTGGGCAACGGCAACCTCGATCTGCTGAAGGTGGAGGCCGACGCCGTGGCGCGCCTGCAGGCGCGCGGCTGGCAGCCGGATTATGTGTCGATCCGCAAGCGCAGCAACCTGCAAGCGCCGACGCGAGAAGAATTCGCCGCCGGCGAGCCGCTCGTCGTGCTAAGCGCCGCGAAGCTCGGCAATACGCGACTGATCGACAATCTCGAAATCTGACCGGGGACTCGCCGGTCGGCGCTGATCGGCGCCGCACATATGAAACGGGCCGGATTCTCTCCGGCCCTTGTCGTTTCTGGCGATGGCGATCTCGCGCCGCTCAGGCGCGCGCCGAGCGCGCCGACCGCTCCTTTTCGCGCGCCAGATGACGACGGTGGCCGCTGCGGCGTTTCCACCAGATCAGCACGCCCGTCAGCGCGAACACCAGCGGCACCAGGCCGAACACGGTGATGAACGCGCGTCCCCACACGCCGAATGCCTCGCCGGTATGCAGCGGGAACAGCCAGTTAATCAATGTGTCGCCCGGCTGCGCATCGTGCGGATCGCGCACGCCCAGCGGGCGCCCCGTGTAGGCATCGAGCCAGAGCCGCGTGGCGCCACTGTCGGCGCGCACTTCGCCTTCCTGACGCAAGCGCACTTCGTACGCATCGCCCGGCTTGCGCGGCAGGCTGACGCGCGTCACCAGCGCGCCCGGGAACTGTTGCTGCGCGGCCGTCATGGCCTGCGCCGGCGTGATCGCATGCACGCCCGGCGGCGGCGTATCGGACTGGTGCTTGGCAGGCGGGCTCACGGTCATCACGCTGGCAATGATCGGCGTGACCCATTTCGGCAGATTCAGATACCAGCCCGAAAACGCGATGGTCGCCAGCACGGGCGCCACGAAGATCCCCCCGGCGCGGTGCAGCGTATAGACAAAGCGCGACCACGAGCCACCATGCGCGACGCGGACCGACTGCTTCAACGCGCGCAGCTTGAGCTTGGGCCACCACAGCACCACGCCCAACAGCACGGCCACCAGCAGCATCATCCCGGTGATGCCGGTAATCGTCTTGCCAGTGTCGCCGGACAGCAGATAGCGATGCAGGTGGAACACGGTGGGCATGATCTGCTGGCGCGACAGGCCGGGCACGCCCCACAGACGCTCGCCCTTCACGGCCAGCGTGATGGGATCGATCATCACCTGCCGGAAACGTCCCGCGCCGGCCTGCTCGCCCTTGATCGGGTAATAGGCGATGAACACGTCGTGCTGGTCGATCGGCAGCATCAGCAGGTTCGGCTTGCCATAGTGCGGATCGGCCATCAGCTTGCCGGTGATCGATTCCACCGTCGCGGCGCCCACCGGGATGCGCGTGGCCGATGATGCCTGCAGCAGGTCCGGATTGAGCCACTGGTCGATTTCGTCGCGCCACGAGATGGCCGTTCCGCTCAGGCCCATCAGGATGAACAGCAAGCCGAACACCAGGCCGATGTAGAGGTGCAGCTTGACGAGGACGGCGCGTTGACGACCGGTGACCATGCTTGGAAACTTTCTCTTGGGATGCGATGCTGCGGCGCGGCATCAGGCGTGGAAATCACATCTGTGCGCCAACACGCAAACGCAAATGCGAAGAATTCGCGATTCTAGCAGCGTGACGTTAAGATCGTAGTCGCGCCCCCTGCCATCTTTCGCCCACGCGCTGCCTGCTTCCGCCATGCCCCTGATCGAACTGGTTCCCGCCTCGCCTGCCGACGCCGACCTGCTTGCCGCCATGCACGCCGATAGCTGGCGTCATGCCTACGCCGGCCTGATTCCCGCCGAATATCTCGAACACCACGCCGCGAATGAACGACGCATCACCTGGCGCGCCCGGATGCTGGAAGGAGCGGAAGCGCCGCTCGACGTCACGATCCTGCGCATCGACGGCCAGCCGGCGGGATTTTCATGCCTGATGCCGCTTGCCGAGCCCGGCTACGGCGTCTATGTCGACAATCTGCATGTGCTCCACACGCACCATGGCAAGGGCTATGGCAAGCAGTTGATGGCCCATTGCGCGGCGCGCGTGGCCAGCCAGTGGCCGGGCAAGCCGCTGTTTCTGTACGTGCTGGAAGGCAATACGCAAGCGCGCGAGTTTTATCGGCGGCTCGGCGGGGTGGAATCGGACAGCTTCAACGATCCGTTTCCCGGCACAGACCTGATGGTGGCGATCCGTCGCGTCACGTGGGACGACGTCGACGCGCTGGTCAGCCGCCTGGCACCGGGCCCGTAGCTGCGGCGGGCGCATGGCCATCGAGCCAGCGCAGGATCGGCTGCCACTGCTCCCAATCGCGCGCCACGCGCGATGGCGCCACATCCCACAGCGTCAGCCCGTGCGCTGCCAGCTGGACGTAGTTCTGTGTGTCGCGCAGGTAGCCCAGCACCGGCAGGCCCAGTTGCTCGACAAAGCGCTGTAACTGCTCGGCGGCGCGCGTGCGCATGTCAACCCGCATGCCGATCACGCCCACGCTGACTTCGCCATGGCGGACGCGCTTGTCATCGGCCAGTTTTTCCAGAAAGTCCTGCGTGGCCAGGATGTCGAACATCGACGGCTGCAGCGGCACCACCACGCGGTGCGCCAGCTTCATCACGTCGCCATAACGCCAGCCGTGCAGGCCCGCTGGTGTATCGAGCACCACATGGGTGGTGCCCTTGGGCGGACGGGCGATGTGGTCGGCGTCGATGTCCCAGCTGCGGATCGGCGGCGCCGATGCCGGGCGCAGGCCCAGCCAGGCGCGCGACGACTGCTGGCGATCGGTGTCGCCGAGCATCACGGCGTGTCCGTGGCGGGCGAAATACCCGGCCAGATTGGTGGCAAGCGTGGTTTTACCCACGCCGCCCTTGGGATTGGCGATGACGACGACCGGCATGAAAGTCCTCCGACATCCAGCAGATGGACGCGATTCTAGCGGGACTGCAGCGGCGCGAACATCGCCCGAAGGTCGAGGTGATCGGTCATGCTGTCGGCCAGCCGGTCGATCGACGCCTCGCGCAGCGCATCGAGATCCACGCCATTGGCCCCGGAAAGCCCGGCCCAGCGCAGTAGCGCGCCGCACGCCGCGGGATTGTCGAACACGCCGTGGACATACGTGGCCAGCACCTGCCCGTCGTCGGATACCGCGCCATCGGGCCGGCTGATGCCGTTGTCGTCGAGCCACAGCGCCGGACGATCGAGCCCCGGCCCTGCGGTCACGCCGAGATGGATTTCATAGCCATCGACCGCCGCGCCGCCCGCCAACCGATCCACATCGATTTCGTCGCTCCCGCCGCCCACCGCCAGGCGCCCCGTCACGCGCCGCAACTGCTTGTCGGGGGCCAGCGTGGTGTCGAAATCGAGCAGGCCCAGCCCGTCGCTTGCGCCCGCAGGGCCCTCGCGGCCGTCCGGATCGTGCACCCGACGGCCCAGCATCTGCATGCCGCCGCAGATGCCGATCAGCTTGCCGCCGTAACGCAAATGGCGCAGCAGCGCGCGATCCCAGCCATGGCTGCGCAGGAATGCCAGATCGGCGCGCACGCTCTTGCTGCCGGGCAGGATCACCAGGTCCGCGGGCGGAATCGGCATGCCCGGGCCAATGAACTGCAGGTCGACATCGGGATGCGCGCGCAGCGCGTCGAAGTCGGTGTGGTTCGAGATGCGCGGCAGCACCGGCACGATTACGCGCAGACGCTCTCCCTCTGCGCCGGCGCGGCGCGCGACCTGGGCGCTGACGATCGCGTCCTCGGCATCGAGATGCAGCCCGTGCAGGTAGGGCAGCACGCCGAAAACGGGCTTGCCGGTACGGGCGCTGAGCCAGTCCAGCCCCGGCTGCAACAGGCCGATGTCGCCGCGGAATCGATTGATGATGAAGCCGGTGACGCGAGCGCGCTCGCTGTCGGACAGGCAATCGAGCGTGCCTACCAGATGCGCGAATACGCCGCCGCGATCGATGTCGGCCACCAGCACCACCGGGCAATCGGCGCGCTCGGCAAAACCCATGTTGGCGATGTCGCGGTCGCGCAGGTTGATTTCGGCGGGACTCCCGGCGCCCTCCACCATCACCACGCCGTACGCCTGTTGCAGCCGCGCGTGGCTTTCCAGCACGGCGGCCATCGCGCGCGGCTTGTAGGCGTGATAGGCGCGCGCATCGAGATCCATGCGCGCGCGGCCGTGGATGATCACCTGTGCGCCGATATCGCTGCTGGGCTTGAGCAGCACCGGGTTCATGTCGGTATGCGGCTGCAGCCCGGCCGCCTGCGCCTGCAATGCCTGCGCGCGTCCGATCTCGCCGCCGTCGACCGTCACCGCGCTGTTCAGCGCCATGTTCTGCGGCTTGAATGGCGCGACCGCCACGCCCGCGCGCGCCAGTACGCGGCACAGGCCCGCCACGACGGTGCTCTTGCCGGCGTCGGAGGTGGTGCCCTGGATCATCAGGGTGCCGCGCAGCGCACGCGCGGCATACGGAAAGACAGGCGGGTTCGAGGTGGCATTTTGCATCGCGCGATTATCGCAGCACGGCCTGCCGCCAGGGCCGCAACCTGCGCGGTTATCTGCGTTCCAATCTGCAAGATCCATGCATGCGGGCGCCGGATGCGGCGGCTACAATACGCCGCATGAACTCCACGGCCTCCACTCAGGCGCTCAATCTGGCAGCCGCCGCCGACGTCGCATCGACCGGCGCCGCCACGGCAAGCGATCCGCAAACGGCGCCCGCCCCGCAGCCGCAAACCGGCAGCGCCACGCCGCGCGAACTGACGCTGGTGCTCGGTGGCGCGCGCTCCGGCAAGAGCCATTTCGCCGAGCAGTTGGCCACCGATCATGCGGCCGCCACGCGCGGCCCGGTGACCTACATCGCCACGGCGCGACACGATGCGGAGCCGGCCGACGAGGAAATGGAAGTGCGCATCGCCTTGCATCGCGCCAGGCGTCCGGCGGACTGGACGCTGGTCGAAGAGCCCGTTCATCTGGCCGACGCGCTGTACGCGCACGCGCGTCATGACGGCTGCATCCTGGTGGACTGCGTGACGCTGTGGCTCAACAACCTGCTTTTCGGCGACCATCGCGAATACCCCGAGCATGGCGTCATCACGCCGCCGCCCGCATTTACCGAGGAAATCGACGCGCTGATGACGGCGCTGCCGATGCTGCCGGGCCATGTGATCCTGGTCTCGAACGAGATCGGCTTTGGCGTGGTGCCGATGGGCGCGATCACCCGCTTCTATGTCGACGAACTGGGCCGCCTGAACCAGAAGCTCGCCGCCGCCGCCGATCGCGTGCGCCTGCTGGTGGCAGGCATTCCGGTGGCCATCAAGGACCCCTCGCCGCGAGGCAGTCACACACGATGATCATGCTGTCCTGGCCGGCCTGCGTGGCGGCCGCGCTTGCCGGCGTGCTGCTGGACCGCTGGCTGGGCGAGCCGCGCCGCTGGCATCCGCTGGTCGGATTCGGCCGCATTGCCACGGCGCTGGCCAATCGACTCAATCGTCCCGCAAGCGGCGCGGCGCGTCAGCGCATCGCCGGTCTTGCCGCGTGGGCGTCGATGGTGCTGGTGCCTGCCGCGGCCGCGTATTGGCTGCTCGCCATGGCCGCCGCGCTGCATCCCGCGCTGGCGTGGCTGCTGCATGTGGCGGCCCTGTACTGCGCGCTGGGCGCGTGCAGCCTGACCCAGCACATCGCGCCGATCGCCGATGCGCTGGCGCGCGGCGACCTGCCTGCCGCACGCGGGCTGACGGCGCGCATCGTCTCGCGCGACACCGCCGACGCCGACGCCGAAGCGCTGGCGCGCGCCGCGTGCGAATCGGCGCTGGAAAACGGCAACGACGCGATCTTCGGCGCGCTGTTCTGGTTCCTGGTGGGCGGCGCGCCCGCCGTGATCGTGTTCCGGCTGGCCAATACGCTCGATGCAATGTGGGGCTATCGCACTGCACGCTGGGAAATGTTCGGCTGGGCGGCCGCGCGCATCGACGACGCGTTGAACCTGGCCCCCGCGCGTCTGACGGCGCTGTCCTACGCGCTGCTGGGCGCCACCGCGCCGGCATTGCGCTGCTGGCGTGTCCAGGCGCGTGCGTGGTCGAGTCCCAACGCGGGACCGGTCATGGCTGCCGGCGCGGGGGCGATTGGCGTGGCGCTGGGCGGCGGCGCGCACTATCACGGCGCATGGGAAGAGCGGCCGCCGCTGGGCATCGGCGCCCCCCCCAACGCTGCGCACGTCCGCGCGTGCCTGCGGCTGGTGCAGCGCACCTTGTGGCTTTGGCTCGGCGTGGCGATGCTGAGCGCGCCGCTGGTATCGCAATGGCCTGCGCTGCTGGCGACGCTGCGAGGTCTGGCATGAACGGCGCCACACCGATTCGCCATGGCGGCAATCTTCTGGCGGCCGTGAAGCGCTACGGCCGTCCGGCGCAAGACTGGATCGACCTGTCCACCGGCATCAATCCCACCTGCTATCCGATTCCAGCGCTTCCGGTCGATGCATGGCAACGGCTGCCGCAGGACGACGACGGCCTGGCGGAAATCGCGGCGCTCGCCTACGGCGCACCGCACGCGCTGCCGGTGGCCGGCTCGCAGGCGGCGATCCGCACGCTGCCGGCACTGCTGCGCCCGGGGCGCGTGGGGATCGCGGCGTTGGGCTATAGCGAATACGCCCCCGCCTTTGCACAGGCCGGGCACACCGTGGTGCCGCTCGATGAAGCCGATTTCGCGCGCGCCGATTTGCCGCAAGGGCTCGATCACCTTGTCGTGGTCAATCCCAACAACCCCACCGCGCGCTGCGTGTCGGCCGACATCCTGCTGCGCTGGCATGCGCAACTGTCCACGCTGATCGTCGACGAAGCTTTTATCGATTGCACCGCCGCCGCATCGCTGGCAGCGCACAGCGACAAGCCGGGGCTGGTCGTGCTCCGTTCGATCGGCAAGTTCTACGGGCTGGCCGGCATCCGCTGCGGCTTCGTACTGGCCGCGTCCGATCTGCTCGACGCATTGTCGGCAAGGCTTGGGCACTGGACCGTTTCGGGTCCGGCCCGTGCCATCGCCCGCATCGCGCTGGCCGACCATGCCTGGCAGACTGCCACGCGTGCCGCGCTGCGCGTACAGGGCGAGCGCCTGGCCGCGCTGCTGACCGGCCACGGGCTGCGCGTGGTTTCGCAACCGCTGTTTTGCTGGGTGCCCGACGATCGCGCATCGGTGCTGCACGACGAACTGGCGCGACTGGGCGTCTGGACGCGCCTGTTCGATGCGGCCGGCGATTGCCCGGCCAGCCTTCGCTTCGGGCTACCGCCCGACCATCCGAACGCGTGGCAACGGCTCGACGCCGCGCTCGATCACATCCTGAACCGAATCCGATGAAGTGCACGTCCGCCCTGCTGGTTTTCGCCACGCTGCTCGCCATCGTTCACGCGCACGCGGCCGTCTCCGTCGTGGACGATGCCGGGGAGACCGTCACGCTTGCGCAGCCCGCCCGGCGCATCGTTTCGCTGGCGCCGCACGTGACCGAACTGATCTACGCGGCCGGCGGCGGCGAGCGCATCGTCGGCACCGTCAGCTACAGCGACTACCCGCCACAAGCACGCGACATTCCGCGCGTCGGCGACAACAAGGCGCTTGACCTCGAACGTATCGCCGCGCTCAAACCGGATCTGATCGTGGTCTGGCGTCATGGCAATGCGCAAAAGCAGACCGATCGGCTGCGCGCGCTTGGCATGCCGTTGTTCTTCAGCGAGCCGCGCAAGCTCGAATCGATCCCGGAGAACCTGGAAAAACTCGGCACGCTGATGGGCACGGAAGCGTTGGCCAATCGCGCCGCCGGTGAGTTTCGCCAGCAGGTCGAGACACTGCGCAGGACGTATGCGCAGCGGCCCGCTGTGACGGTTTTCTACCAGGTCTGGCAGCAACCGTTGATGACACTGAATGGCCGGCATCTGGTCAGCGATCTGCTGACGCTATGCGGCGGCCGCAACCTGTTTGCCAGCGAAACGCCGCTGGTGCCGACTGTCACGGTGGAATCGGTCATCGCCGGCAATCCGGAGGTCATGCTGACGGCCGGCATGGGCGCCACGCGCCCCGACAAGCCGCTGGCCGATTTTTCGCAGTGGGAAAAGTGGAAACAGGTGACGGCCGTGGCGCGCAACAACCTGTTCGTGATCGACGGCGATCTGATCAATCGCGCCGGGCCGCGCGTGGTGAAAGGCGCCGAGGAGATCTGCAAGGATCTCGATATCGCAAGGTCGCGTCGCGGCCGCTGATACGCCGTGCGCTTCGGCGCCGGTCTTCGCTGCCGCAAGCCATCATCAACGAAGTACTGGAACATATGGCGAAGCTGTACGGCGCGGAAGTCTGGCCGTACCGCCCCGTGTACGTCTGCGCCAAGGCCTATATAGACATTCGCTTTCCGTCCCGACCGCCGGGCCTGTAATGCGCCCGCCGCTGTCGGCCGCACCGGGGCGTGGCGCAGATTCAGCGGCAATTCCACCAGGACAACGACGCCGATGCAGGCGTCACCTGAAATCCGCAGCTCGCGCCAAATGCGAGACGCCATCCGAGCGTTTTTTCCAGCGGCAGTTCCAGCCATCGGGCTGCCAGCATGCGCATCGGCCCCGCGTGCGTGATGACCCATATGCGCTCGTCAGACGTTGCGTCGAGCGAGTCGGCCCATGCGCCGATACGCCCCATCGCCTGCGTCGCGCTTTCGCCGCCGTGCGGGCGGGCGTTCATCAGGTCGGCGGCCCAGAGGTCCAGCGCATCGCGCCCGATCGCCTCCCATGCCAGCCCTTCCCATGCGCCGAAATGCAGTTCGCGTAGACGCTGCTCGACCTCGATGTCGGGCGCGTTGTCCATGCAGGCCACCAGACGCGTCGCGGTCTGCATGGCGCGCGCGGCCGGGCTGGCGACGATGCGGTCGGGGGGCGCGAGCTTCGCGACAATCTCCGCGGCCGCAGGAGACATCGGCGAGGCAAGCGGCACATCGAGACTGCCGTAGCAGATGCCGGGCGACACGTCCGGCGCGGCGTGGCGGATCAGTACCACTTCCATGCGGCCGCCACGAGGTAAATCGATAGTTCGGCCAGCTGCTGCGCCATGCCGAGGCAATCGCCGGTGTAGCCGCCGATGCGTCGGACGAAGTAGGCGCCCAGCGCAGCGCGCAGCGCGGCCAGCACCAGGATTGCCACGCCGGCGAACAGCGGCGACACCCACAGCAGCGGCAGCACGCCGCACGCCAGCGCAAGCAGCAGGCCCGGGCCGGCCAAGCGCTGCGCCACGGGCTTGGCCTTGCCTTCGGGCCGCACATAGTCGTGCGTGGCAAGGAACGTGATGGCCATCGCACGGCTGGCGCCGTGGGCCGCGATCAGCACTGCGAGCAGGGCTTCCACGCCCTGTGCCTCGCCGATCGAGACCAGCAACTGCCATTTCAGCAACAGCGCGATGACGATGGCGATGGCGCCAAACGCGCCCACGCGCGAATCGTGCATGATCGCCAGCACGTCTTCGCGCCGATAGCCGCCGCCGAACGCATCCACGCAATCGGCCAGGCCGTCCTCATGGAATGCGCCAGTCAGCAGCAGCGTGGCGGCCATGCCCAGCACCACGGCGACCGGCGGCGACCAGACCTGCCATGCCGCCCAGGTTGCCAGCGCGCCTGCAGCGCCCACCAGCAATCCCACCAGCGCGAAATATCGCGCCGCGGCGTTCAGATAATGCGGCTCGAATCCCACCCATGCCGACAGGCGTCGCGGCAACGGCACTCGCGTGAAGTAGCCGACGGCGGTCAGGAAAAAACGGAATTCGTCAGCCATGGTCGTCGCCTATGCCGGTGCGTTGCTGACGCCCGCGCCACTGAACGTCGCCATTTCACGCAGGAACGCCACGGCCGATGCCACCAGCGGCCATGCCAGCGCCGCGCCAGTGCCCTCGCCCAGACGCAGATCGAGCGCCAGCAGCGGCTCGGCCTTGAATTCGGCCAGCAACGCGCGGTGCCCCTGCTCGTGCGAACAATGCGAGAACACGCAGTACTGCAGCACGTTGGGGTCGATGCGCGCGGCCACCAGCAAAGCGGCCGAGGCGATGAAACCGTCGACCAGAATCACCATGCGGCTGGCGGCGGCGGCCAGATAGGCGCCCGTCATCGCCGCGATCTCGAAGCCGCCGAAGGTGGCCAGCACATCGAGCGGATCGGTCACCTCGGGATGACGCGCCAGCGCCTGCGACAACACCTCTCGCTTGCGCGCGAGGCCCGCATCGTCCAGCCCCGTGCCGCGACCGATGCATGCCTCCAGCGGCAGGCCGACAAGCCGGCTCATCAGGCAGGCGGCCGCCGACGTATTGGCAATGCCCATCTCGCCGAAGCCGATCACGTTGGTGCCCTGCTGCGCGTGGCGCAGCACGCGGGCGATGCCGGCGTTGATCGCCGCGCCCGCCTCGGCCGGCGTCATGGCCGGCTGATCGACAAAATTGCGCGTGCCATTGGCCACGCGGCAGTTGACCAGCCCCGGCGCCGCCGGCAGCGGCGCGCGCACGCCAACGTCCACCACTTCCAGCGCCATGCCGTGCAGCCGCGTGAAGACGTTGATCGCCGCACCGCCGCCGAGAAAATTCAGCACCATCTGCGCGGTGACTTCGGGCGGGAATGCGCTGACGCCAGCATCGGCCACGCCGTGGTCGCCGGCAAACACGATGATGGCCGGACGATCGAGTTCGGGCACGGTTTCGCCGCGGATCAGGCCGATCTGCATCGCCAGCGATTCCAGGCGGCCCAGCGATCCGGGCGGCTTGGTCTTGTCGTCGATGACGGCCTGCAGCGCGGCGCGCAGCGATTCATCGAGCGGTGCGATCGGTGGCAGGGCAAGGGCGAATTCGGAAATATGGGTCATGACTACAGGTTCGGATTACATTTCAACGCCGCGCTGGGCCTTGATGCCTTGCTGGAATGCGTGCTTTACCGGCGTCATGTCAGTGACCGTGTCGGCCGCCTCCACCAGCGCCGGCGGCGCGCCGCGGCCGGTGATGACGACATGCTGCATGGCGGGGCGCGCGCGCAGATCGGCGATCACGGCGTCGACATCAAGATAGTGCAACTTCAGGGCGATGTTCAGTTCGTCGAGCAGCACCAGCCCGATCGATGGGTCGCGCAGCATGCGGCGCGCCAGTTCCCATGCGGCTTCGGCCTTGGCCACGTCGCGCGCGCGGTCCTGCGTCTCCCACGTGTAGCCCTCGCCCATCACATGGAACTCGCATTGATCGGGAAAGCGCTGCAGGAACATTTCCTCGCCGCTCGGGATCGCGCCCTTGATGAACTGCACCACGCCGGCACGCATGCCGTGCCCCATCGCCCGGATCACCATGCCAAAGCCCGAGCTCGACTTGCCCTTGCCGTTGCCGGTGGTGATCACAATCACGCCGCGTTCGGTCTGCGCGGCGGCGATCTTGGCATCGACCACTTCCTTCTTGCGCACCATGCGCGTCTTGTGGCGTTCATCGCGGCCGTCGTCGGCCGGTGTGGATTCGATATCGCTCATGAATGGCTTCCGTCAGGCACCAGCGCGACATGCGAACCGTCGCTGATGCGGATGATAGGGGTACGCAGTGCTCGCGAACACTGTGCGGGAGTGAGTACATCTTGCGCCGGGCCATGCAGCGCGTGGTCGTCTTCGGCCATCAGCAGCGCATGCGTGGCGTAACGCAGCGCGAGCGTCAGGTCGTGCAGGATCACCACGACGGCGTGGCGGCCGGCCTGCGTCAGGCGACGCAGCAAATCGAGCACCTGGATCTGATGGCGCAGATCCAGATGCGCCACGGGTTCGTCGAGCAACAGCAGCGGCGCCTGCTGCGCCAGCACGGCGGCCAGCGAGACGCGCTGGCGTTCGCCGCCCGACAGTGTCAGCACATCGCGTCCCGCCAGCGTGTCGAGATCGAGCTCGTGGATGACGTCACGCACGATGCGGTCGTCATCGCGGCGTCCCCATCCCCAGCCATTCAGATGCGGATGTCGGCCAATGCGCACCGCATCCTCGACGCTCATCGAGAACGTGTCGTGCACCGCCTGCGGCAGATAGGCGCGCTGTCGCGCCAGCACGGCTGGGGGAATATGCGCGAGGGCCGCGCCGTCGAGCGCCACCGCGCCGTCGTCGGGCGCGCGCAGGCCCGCCAGCACGTTCATCAGCGTGGACTTGCCCACGCCGTTCGGCCCCACGATGCACCACAGCTGGCCCGCGCCAATCGACATCGACAGGCGATCGACCAGCATGCGGCCGGGCGTGCGCAGCCGCAAGTCGTGCAACGCCAGCACGGGACACGCCGCGAGCGGCTCGGACCAATCGCTCATCGCGGCCTCCGCAGCAACAGATAGAGAAATGTCGGCACACCCAGCAATGCCGTGATGACACCGACCGGCAGTTGCGCCGGGGCGATGATCGTGCGCGCGATCAGGTCGGCCGCCATCAGCAGCGTCCCGCCGAGCAATACGGACGCCGGCAGCAACAGGCGCTGGTCGTTGCCCCACGCCAGACGCACCATATGCGGCACGACCAGGCCGACAAAGCCGATCGACCCGGCCGTGGTAATGGCCGCCGCAATCGATAGCGACGCGATCAGGAAAGTGGCCAGCCGCACGCGCCCGACACGCACGCCGAGCGATTGCGCCACGGTTTCGCCCAGCAGCATCACGTTGAGCGCGCGCGCCATCGGCATGGCCAGCGCCAGCGCCGCGATCAGCGTGGCCAACGCCCAGCCATAGACGGCGGTGCCGCTCAGGTCGCCGGTCAGCCAGAACAGCATGCCGCGCAGGCGTGACTCTGGCGCGATGGCGAGGATCAGCGTGATCACCGCGCCCCAGCCCGCAGCGAGGATCACGCCGGTCAGCAGCAGCCGCGCGCCGGCTTCATGGTGGCCGCCCTGCACCTGTGGATGCAGCAGATCGCGGCGCGCCAGCGTGGCCACCAGCAGCATGGAAACCAGCGCGCCGCCGGCCGCGCCTGCCTGCACCAGCCACAGCGGCAGCATCAGCAGCATCGCCATCAGCGCGCCCGTGGAGGCGCCGCCGGATACGCCCAGCACATAGGGCTCGGCCAGCGGATTGCGCAGCAGCACTTGCATCAGCGCGCCCGACAGGGCCAGCAGCCCGCCGCACGCGAATGCCGCCGCCGCGCGCGGCAGCCGCAGTTCGCGCACGATCGCGCCGGCCGTGCCCGTATCCGCGCCGGTCAGCGCCTGCCAGAGCTGGCGCGCGTCGAGCGCGACGCTGCCCACGGCCAGCGACAGCGCGAACACCGCCACCCCGGCCAGGGCCAGGACGATCCAGACGATCAGCGCGCGGCGCAATTCACTCATCGCTTATTTCTGCCGCCACCCCAGCGTGATGAACCCGGCGCGGCCCTGCGTGTTGTACGGATAGGCGAGCATGTAGTTCTTGTCGAACAGGTTTTCGACGCGGGCGGCCACAAACCATTGCTTGTCGATGTTGTAACGGGCGTTGAGGTTGACGATACCGTATCCACCCAGCGTGCGCGAGCCGCTGTCGAGCCGCGACGAAGAAATCAGCCATTCGCCCCCAAAACGCCAGTTGCCGAAGTTGCGGCCGACGTCGAACGACGCATGACGGCGCGCGCGGCGCAGCAACTGCGTGTTGTTGGTTTCATCGAGCGGATTCTGGAACGTGACGTTCGCGCCGAGATCCGTGCCCCACACTGTCGCGCGCCACGACGCCTCGACGCCCTGCACCCGCGCCTTGTTGACGTTCTGCGCCAGATACAGGCCCGGCGCGGTCAGCGTGGAAACGATCAGGTCGTCGTAACGTGTTTCGAACGCCGTCACGCGCAGCAGCCCGGCGCCGGCCGTATCGAACTGCACGCCTACCTCGGCGGACTTTGCGCGTTCGGGCTTCAGGTTGGGCTGCCCGAACCCGGGGTAATAATGTTCGTTGAAGGTCGGCGCACGGAACGCGTTGCTGACGTTGGCAATCAGCTTGAGCTGTTCGGTAAGGTCAAAGCCGTAACCGGCAAAGAAGCTGCCCTGGTTGCCGAAATCGGAATAGTGGTCGTTGCGCGCGTTGAGCTGCAGCTGGTTGCGGCCGATGCGCCCCTCATACCCGGCGTAGACCGAAAACACGTTGCGTACCGGCGCGTTGTAGGCGCTCGATGTCAGCGCCTGCTGCAGCCAGTCGGTGCCGAACAGCAGCTTGTGGTCGGGAGTCAACGCGTATTCGTTTTGCCAGTTGAACTGGCGCGTGCGCGTGCTGAACAGGCTGTCGAACAGGCCGTTCTTGGTGCCTTCGCTGCGGTCCTGGCTCTGCGCGATCTTGAAATGCGTGGTCCAGTTCGACGTCACCTTGCCATTGGTGAATGCGGACAGCGTGTACAGCTCGCTGTCCATGCGATAGTCGTCGGTCGGCTTGCCGCTGGTGGTGTCGTACGACAGTTGGCTATTCGAGTAATACGCCGCGAACCCGGCGTCCCAGTCCGGCGTGATCTTGTGTCGCACCTGCCCCGACACGCTCTTGTTTTCGTACGGGTTGTCGCCGGGATTGGGACCCACGCCACGCGCGACGCTGCGCGGGTTGTCGGCATTCCACTGCGCGGCGTTGATCGACGAAAAGCCATCGGTCTTGAAGATCGATCCGGTCACGTTGAATGACGTATCGCCCACCTGGCCGCCGTAACCCACCGTGCCCTGGCGCGTGTTGTTGCTGCCGTATTCGATCTGCGCATTGGCCGCCGGCGCCTGTCCGATGCCATTCTTGGTGAAGATCTGCACCACGCCACCGATCGCGTCCGATCCGTACAGCGCCGACACGTTGCCGCGCACCACCTCGATATGGTCGATCTGGTCCGGCAGGATGTTGGCAAGTTGCGCCGTGCCGCCGCTGGCGCCGGCAATGCGCACGCCATCGACGAGGATCAGCACCTGGTTGGAATTGGCGCCGCGCATGAACAGCGTGGTGTTGGCGCCCATGCCGCCATTTGCCGCGAACTCGACGCCGGCCTGTCCGCGCAGCAGCGAGCGCAGGTCGGGCGCCTGCGAATTGACGATGTCCTCGTGCGTGACCACCGTGGTGTGGGGCAGCGCATCGGTGACACGCTGCGCGGTGCGCGACGCGGTGACGACCGTTGGCGTCAGCGCGGGCGACGATGTGGCTGGCGTCGAGGCAGACGCGGCCGACGATGTGGCTGGCGTCGAGGCAGACGCGGCCGAGGATGTGGCTGGAGACGGCGCGGTGGCCGTTGCCTCGTCGGCGGTGGCACCTTGAGCCAGCGCCGATGCAGCGCAGAACGGGTACGACAATACGGCGATGGCCGCCAGGATGGCAGGCGTGGACGGGCAAACCGGCGGCATTGCCGCGACGGTCGACCTCAATGGCGTGGAACGCATGAGCAAGGATGGAAGAGAACGGCCGGGCCCGTTCCCCCGCGGACCAGATGGCGATGTGGCGCGCCGTCCCGAAGGGACAGGCGCCCGCGTTCTTCAGGCCGGTATCCGGGCTGACGACATCAGGCTGGCCGCCTTCCCGATCGGCGCGCGACACCTCAGAACTGAAGAATCGTGACGAGAAGATCAGTGGCGATTGGCCGGCCCTGCGGACGCGCTCGATGCGCGGCCGCGGTCGCTTACCGTTGCGGGGGCAGCACAGGTTGGCCCGCCCCGACCTCCACGTCGAGCGCCGGCTCCCTGTTTCCCGTTGAACTGCGGCCCCGACTGGGCAAGGTCCGCGAGCACCTGGAACGTGCGCGAGTGTAGGGAGTTTCAAAGTTATCGTCAATGCGGAGGTCCGGTATGCCGATAACCGTGTTTGACGCGCGAAATTGCGCCAATCGCCGCAGATCCGTGCAACTTCGGGGCGACACGCCGGTCCGAAACGGCGGCGTTGCCGGTAGCCGTTGCGCGAGCATCGGCTAGAATCCCCAAAACCTGACCCTTACTCCTACCGGACACGACAGGCACTATGCTCAACGAACTCGAACAGCTGGCCGCCAAGATCGGGCGCGTACTGCATCACGCAGACACCCTGGCTGCCGAGAACCAGCGGCTGCGCGCGGACATCGACCGCCTGCAGGCCGAGGCGAGCCAGTTGCGCGCGGACCGCGAAGCCATGGCGGCCGACCGCGAACTGCTCAACATCAAGATCGAGGAAGCGCAACTGCGCATCCAGTCCATCCTGGACAAGCTGCCCACCGCCAGCGATGCGCGCCAGCTGGACCTGCTTGGCGACCGCGCGCCGCGCGCCGCATCGGAAGGCTCGCAGCAAGCCCCTGGAGAACATGCATGAGCAACAAGCAAGTGGAAGTGAACATCGCGGGCCAGCCCTACCGCTTCGCGATCTCCGCGGACAACGAAGCCGCGCTGCTGGAAGCCGTGGCGCTGGTCGACGACAAGATGAACAAGCTCAAGGGCGGCGTCGCGTCCAAGGGCGTGGAGCGCGTGGCGGTGATGGCAGCCATCAGCATTGCGTCTGATCTGCTGGCCATGCGCCGCAAGCAGGACGAAGACGGCGCGATCCCGGTGGACGCCGTGCGCGCGCGTATCCGCGAACTGAACGAGCGCGCCGACGAGGCGCTGCGGCAATACGCGCACGTCGGCACGCGCTAGCCGGCTTGCAGCGGGAAAACGTCGGCGCATGCTTGAATTGCGCGGCCATGGCCACATATCACGTGCATGTGAAGCCTGTGCCGCGCGCCATGCGGTGCGTTGCCAGGCGTTGTGGAAAATGTAACGACGCGGCACGTCCGACTTGGTATGCCTGACGTCGCGGTGTATAGTGGAGCCACTGCGCGGTGCATGCGACCGAAGCAGCTGGATGGTCGGGTTATCGTGCCTGGCCGCCGTTTCCATCCCATCCTAGTTTGAAACGGCAAACGTCTGACATCCCAAGCGTATTGCACGCACAGGAACCAACGTCAGACGTTTGACAGTTTCCCTGCCTGGTTCGTGAGGGTCATAAACTCCTTGAACCGATATGCATTGCATGGTGCGGGATTATGTCGTGTGGGCGAGCGCGTTACCGCATTCATAGTCTGGGCCCAGCCTGGACTCCCTGAGTGGGCGATGTACCCGAAATACGACTTCCGCAGCCACTCTGAACCTCACTTGGGTTCAGGATGCCGACCCAGCGGCCGAGGCGGGGACCCCTTCAAGTGGTGAAGAGGCGGTGGTTCGAACCACCGCCTTTTCATTTCCGCATTTGCGGCGCATCGCCGCGGATCAACCCAGCACGTTCGTCATCCATGACTGACCAGCGCGCCCGCCAGTACTGGCTGATGAAGTCCGAACCGGACGAGGCCAGTATCGACGATCTTGCCGAACAGGGCACCCTGCCCTGGACCGGCGTCCGGAACTACCAGGCACGCAACTTCATGCGCGATCAGATGCGCATCGGCGACGGCGTGCTGTTCTATCACTCGTCCTGCCCCGAACCCGGCATTGCCGGGCTTGCCGAGGTATGTTCGCAGCCCTATCCCGACGCCACGCAGTTCGATCCCAAAAGCAGCTATTACGACAAGGCGTCGAAAAAGGAAGAGCCGCGCTGGTCGCTGGTGGATGTGCGCTTCGTGAAGAAGAGCGCACTGATTCCGCTGGCGACGCTGCGCGAGCACGAGGCGCTGGCCGACATGGTCGTGCTACGCCGCGGTAACCGCCTGTCGATCACGCCGGTGACGCCGGCCGAGTGGCGCTATATCACCGAAAAACTGATGAAGTAAGCCGGACCGCCGTGCCGGGCCAGCGCCGCGCACAATGCCGCGTTGCATGTCCCGCACGGCGCGCGCAACCTCCCGCACGGGAACGATTTGCAGGGGCACGCGTCTGACAGCCATCACATTTGATCGGGAGAACTCCATGAAGAAATTTCTGGCTGCGTCGCTGCTCGGCACGACCGCTGCAATCGCTGGCGCCCAGACGGTGCCGGCGCCCTCGGGCGTGTTGTCGCTGTCTGCGCAGGCAGTCACCGAAGTGCCGACCGACGTCGTCCAGCTCACGCTCGCTGCCGAGCAGGAAGGCGCCGAGCCGTCCGCCATCTCCAACGCGCTGTCGTCGCGCACCCAGGCGGCACTGGCGCAAGCCAAGCGCACCGCGGGCGTCGAGGCGCAATCGGGCGGATTCACGATTCATCCGAACACCGACCGCAACGGCAAGATCAGTACGTGGCGCGGCCGCTCCGAAATCATCCTGAAGTCGAAGGATTTTGGCGCCGTCTCCAAGCTCGCCGGCGAACTTGCCAACCAGATGCAGGTGCAGAACATCGCGTTCTCGCTGTCGCGCGAGGCGCGCCTTGCGGCCGAGAAGAAACTGGCGGACCAGGCCGTGGCGGCGTTCCGCGACAAGGCGCAGGCCAGCACTGCGCTGTTCGGCTACAGCAGCTACACGATCCGGGAAGTCTCGATCAATGAATCGGGTGGCATGATCCCGCCGATGCCTCGCATGTACGCGGCCAAGGCCATGGCCGCCGATGCCGGCGCGCCGATCCCGGTGGAAGGCGGCAAGACCCAGGTGACCGTGTCGGTCAACGGGTCGGTGCAAATGGCGAAGTAACGCGCGCCGCGCGCTGTCCTGCGCCGGTCATCGGCGAGGACAGCGCCCAATGCTTTGCCTACAGGGCGGAATATTGCTGGCGCAGCACGTTTTTCTGCACCTTGCCCATCGTATTGCGCGGCAGTTCGTCCACCACGTGCACGCGCTTGGGCACCTTGAAATTGGCGATGCGGCCCTTGAGGGTGCCGATCATCGCCGCCTCGTCGATCTCCACACCGGGCTTGCGCACCACCACGGCCACCACGGCCTCGCCGAAATCCGCATGGGGCACGCCGATCACGGCCGATTCCACCACGCCGGGCATCTCGTCGATAAAGCTCTCAATTTCCTTCGGATAGACGTTATAGCCGCCGGAAATGATCAGGTCCTTGCTACGGCCGACAATGGTCAGATAGTTGTCCGGCACACGACGCTCACCCGCCTGACTGACGATCGCGCCGCCAAAACGGCCGACGTCGCCGGTCCTGAACCACCCATCCGCGGTGAACTCCTCGGCGGTTTTTTCGGGCATGCGCCAGTAGCCCTTGAACACGTTCGGACCCTTCACTTCCACATTGCCGATCGCCCCCGCATCGCACGGCTGCCCTTCCCCATCGACCACCCGCACCGACACGCCGGGCAGCGGCATGCCCACGGTGCCGCCGATGCGCTCGCCCTGCGCGGGATCGTACGGATTGGAAACCAGCATGATGGTTTCGCTCATGCCGTAGCGCTCCAGGATCGTGTGTCCCGTCCGCTCGCGGAATGCATCGAACGTTTCCAGCAGCAGCGGTGCCGAGCCGGACACGAACAAGCGCATGTTGCGGCAAAGCTCCTTGTCGAAACGCGGCTCCTGCACCATGCGCACGTAGTACGTCGGCACGCCCATCATCACCGTGGCGCGCGGGATGAACTTGAGGATCTGCGCCATGTCCAGTCGCGGCGCCCAGATCATCTTCGCGCCGGCCAGCAGCGCGCCATGCGAGGCTACGAACAGCCCGTGCACGTGGAAGATCGGCAGCATGTGCAGCAGCACGTCATCGCTGCGCCAGCCCCAGTACTCGTGCAGCGTCAGGGCGTTCGATGCGAGGTTGCGGTGCGTCAGCATCGCGCCCTTGCTGCGGCCTGTGGTGCCGGACGTGTACAGGATGGCGGCCAGATCGTCGTCGCCGCGCTGCGCGGTCTCGAACGTGTCCGGCTGCGCGGCGGCGCGCTGCAACAGCGATCCCGTACGGTTTTCGTCGAGCGTGAACACGTGCGCGGTGTTATGCGCAAATGCAACCTTGGAGACCCAGCCGAAATTGCTGCTGCTGCAAACCACCACCGACGGCTCGGCATTGCCGACAAAGTAATCGATCTCGGCTTCCTGGTACGCGGTGTTCAGCGGCAGATACACATAGCCGGCGCGCAGCGTGGCCAGGTACAGGAACAGCGCTTCGGGCGATTTTTCCACCTGGACGGCCACGCGCGCACCGGCCGGCAGCTTCAGCGCCGTGAGCAGATTGGCAAGCTTGGCGGTAGCGCGGTCGAGGTCGTCCCAAGTGTAGTAGAGCCCGTCATGGGTCTCGATGCAGCAGGCGCTGCGGTCGGCGGGAAAACGGCTTTCGAACAGGGCGAACAGATTGGCGTTCATGGTGCAAGGCAAGAAAAATGGCGTGCCCGATGTGGCAAGGATGGCTGACGCCAGGCAACGGCGTCGGTGGCAGCCGGCCATGATAGCGGGCCGGCCAGGATATTACTCCCCGGTGAAATCCGGAGGACGATGCGCCAGGAAGGCTGCCACGCCTTCGGCATGGTCGCGGCTCGTGGCGTAACGGAAATGCGCGTCGAGATCGGCCTGCGTGAGCGGCGCCGGCTCGGGCGACAGGCGGCGGATCGTCGCTTTGTTGATGCGCGCGGCCAACGGTGCGCCCGCGCACAGACGCTGGATCGTCGCAGCGATCTCGTCATGGAACGCGGTTTCGGGCACCACGCGCGTCAGCAGTCCCTTGCGGGCGGCTTCGTCGGCGTCGAACACGCGGCCTTCCAGCAGGATTTCCAGCGCCACCGCGCGCCCGGCCAGCGCCAGCAGTCCGCGCAGTTCGCCCGGCGCCATCGGAAATCCCAGCCGATTGATCGGCACGCCGAAGCGGCTGCCCGACGCGGCGATGCGCAGATCGCAATGGCAGGCGATTTCGAGGCCGCCGCCCACGCACACGCCTTCGATCGCCGCCAGTGTCGGATGCGGACATTCGGCGATCGCCTGCAACGCGGGCGCGATGGTTTCCATGTGATAGCGACGCACCGCGGCCTCGTCGCCGCGCACGGTCGGGAATTCGGCAATATCGGCGCCCGCGGCAAAGTTGCCATCGGCGCCGCGCACCACCACGCAGCGCAGCGACGTATCGGCCGACAGCTCGGCAAAACCGGTCGCCAGCGCGTGCCACATGCCGGCCGAAATCGCGTTGAGCTTGCCCCGATGCGATAGCGTGACCAGGGCCGTGGCCCCGTCGCGCGCGAACGTGACAGTGCCGCCCATCAGTCGATCTTCGCGCCCGAGCGCTGCACCACGTCTGCCCAGCGCTTGATCTCGGCATGCTGGAATTGCGCGAACTGTTCGGGCGTGAACTGCGGCGTGTCCGAACCATTCTGCAGCCATACCGCCTTCAGCTCGGGGCTGTGCAGCGCCTTGGCCGTTTCGGCGTAGAGCTTGTCGACGATTTCCTTGGGCGTGCCCTTGGGCGCCCACAGCGCGTACCAGGTCGAGACCTCGTAGTTCGGCACGCCCGCTTCGGCAGCCGTCGGCACATTCGGGAATGCGGCCGAGCGCGTCTTCGATGCCACCGCCAGGGCCCGGATGCGGCCCGCGCGGATATGCTGCGCCGACGATCCCAGTCCATCGAACATCAGGTCCACCTGGCCCGCGATCAGGTCCGACAGCGCGGGACCGGCGCCCTTGTACGGCACGTGGGTCAGATCGGTCTGCGTTTGCAGCTTGAACAGTTCCCCGGCCAGATGGTGCGACGATCCGTTGCCTGCCGAAGCGTAGTTCAGCTTGCCGGGATTCGCCTTGGCATAGGCAATCAGTTCCTTGACCGTGGTGGCCTGCACCTTGGTCGGATTCACCACCAGCACCTGCGGCGGTTGCGCGATCACGGTGATCGGGATGAAGTCCTTCTCGATGTCGTAGTCGAGCTTCTTGTAGAACGACGGCGCGATGGCATGGTGCGCACCGCCAATGAAAACCGTGTAGCCATCGGGCGCGGCCTTGGCCGCAATGCTGGCGCCGACGGTGCCGCCCGCGCCGCCGCGGTTGTCGATCACGAACTGTTTGCCGAGCTGCTTGGAAAGCTGCGCGGTCAGCGGCCGCGCGAACGCGTCGGTGCCGCCGCCGGCCGGGAACGGCACGATCACGGTGATCGGCTTGTTCGGCCACGGATCGGCGGCGTGCGCGGCCGGCGCATGCAGGGTTGCCCCGGTGCCGGCAATCAGGCCGGCTACTGCAAAGACACGCGCGAACGCGGTCAGAATGCGCTGACGATTCATGTACTGTCTCCTCTCTCTACTCACTGCGTGGAAAGTCAATCGAAGTACTTCACCCAACTATCACCCGACAAAAAATCCTCTGCCGGCTTGAATCGCGTCACCGGCTTGTCATGCCTGCCGGCTGTGCCCGACCCCGGGGTCACAGCAGCTTGGCGACGGACCGGCTGATGCGCGGATTGCCGTCGCCAAGGCGAGCCAGATTGTCGTCCAGCGCATCCGGCACGTAAAGATAGTTCACCATCATGCCGCACGCCTGCGCGCGGCCTTTTCGCGACAGATCGGCCGCCCAGTTCAAGCGTTCGACGCACGCGCCGTTGCCGAGATGGAAACGCGCCACCGGATCGGTCGGCATGCCCTTGTCGCCGGCGCGCACCAGATAATGCGCGGCCAGCGTCAGCGCCGTATCGCGGATCACCGGGTCCTGCGCATCGGCAGGCAAGGCGGCGAGCCACGCGGCGCCATCGGCCGGCGCGTCGGCATGTCGCTCACGCCAGCGCGACAGCCGCTTGTCGCCGAGAATACGGGCGATCGTTTCGCCATCCTGCTTGCGCAGCCAATCGGCAAACCCCGGAATCGGCGACAGCGTTGCAAACTGCTTGAGCTTGGGAAATTCGCGCTGCAATTCCTCGATCACGCGCTTAAGCAGGAAATTGCCGAAGCTGACGCCGCGCAGGCCCGCCTGGGTATTCGAGATCGAATAGAAGATCGCCCACTTGACGCGCCGCAGGTCCTCCAGCGGTGCGGCTTCGTCGAGCAGCGCCTGCACGTTGGCCGCCATCTCGGGCACGAAGGCCACCTCGACGAAGATCAGCGGCTCGCGCGGAATGCGCGGATGGAAGAACGCGTAACAGCGGCGATCGGAATCGAGTCGGTTGCGCATGTCGTTCCACGACGATATTTCGTGCACCGCTTCGTAACGAATCAGTTTTTCCAGCAACGACGCCGGGGAATCCCACGTGATCGGCTGCAATTCGAGCAGTCCCACGTCGAACCAGTTGGAGAACAGCGCCTCAAGGTCCTCGTCGAGTTCTCGCAGACCGGGAATGCGCTTGTGCCAGCGCAGCATATCGGCCCGCAGCTGGATCAGGAAATGCAGGCCGCATGCGCTGTCGCCGCGTTGTCCATGCTGCGCGGCAAAGCGCTTAAAAAAGCGGATGCGCGCGTTCGACAACGCCTGCGACAAGCCCGAAGCGCTGCCACCCTGTGTCCCGGCGGCGTCGCGCCCGGCGGCCACTTCGGCCAGTACGCCAAGCATCGCCTGGCGCAACGGCTCCGGGGCGGCCTGGTATTCGTCCTGCCACGCTTGCGCGGCGGCATTGGCGGCGCCATCGGTCAATCTCGCATCGAAACACTGGCGCAACTGATCGCGCTGGCGCTTGACGGCGCGCGTCGACAGCGTCGGCGCGGGCTCCGCCCTGGTCGCTTTCTGCGCTTGCGCATCGTCGCCCTTGCGGCCCCACCACCGGCCAAATCGCGAGAACAGCGTATCGCTGACGGGCTCGCTGGCTTCCAGCGGTGCGCTCACTTTTTGTTGGTCTGCGGGATCGAGGACGATCATGTGGGCATCCTGCTCAATCGGTTGACGGTGAGAACTGCAACGGGAATTCGCATCGACGGCAGGCTCAACCCTGCCCGGCTACGCGCAGATGGTTGCCGCCCGGTTGCGCGGCGTCGGTGGCAGCATCGCCGGCATGCTCGGCACTGTCGAGCGCGCGCAGCGCTCCGCGCTGGCGCAGCACATGGGTTTTCATGAGCGCCTCGGCGCCCTCCGGATCATGGGCTTTCAGGGCTGAAAATACCGACAGATGCTCGGCGCACGATTCATGAATGCGGCCCGGCAACTTCAGGCTCTTGTGGCGCGACAGCCGCAGTACCTTGCGCAGATCGCTGACCACGCCGGACAGCCAGCGATTGCCGGCAAGGCGCTGGATGGCCTCGTGGATCTGGTAGTTGGTTTCGTAGTACGCGTCGATGTCGCCGGCCTGCGCGTATCGCGACAGATCGGCGTGCAAGCCTTCCAGCGCATCGAGATCGGCCGGCGTGACATTGCGGGCGGCCTCGTAGGCGCAGCGCCCTTCGAGCAAGGCCATCAGCGGAAAGATCTCGTCGAGATCCTGTTCGGACAGCGCATTGACGAAGCAGCCGCGATGCGGCTCCAGCCGCACCAGCCCTTCGGCGGCCAACACCTTGAGCGCTTCGCGCATTGGCGTGCGCGACGTTCCGAGCGAGGCGGCGAGCGCGACTTCGTCGATCCATGCGCCCGGCATCAGCGCGCGCTCGTCGATCATTGCGCGCAGCCTGTCGGCCACTTCCAGATAAAGCGCCTGCCGGACGATTCGCATCACGCCTCCTGGGCGGAAGATACCTGCTCCGAGCGGCGCATTCGCCGCAATAATTCATAATTATGGAGAAGGTCTTGCGCGCCGCAAGCGGTTTCGATGTTGCGCCGCGGAATCGGGGCACTGCCGTGGCGTGCTGACGTCATGCGCGCGACGCGCCATCGAACATGAGCGCGCGCGCGGCGGCCGTGATGAAGGGGAATCGAAAAAGGGGACGTGTGGCCAGAGGTGCGGCGGGCAATTCCCCTGCCTCCCTGCAGAAGAATTGCCCGCACGTGAAAGAACAGCCGCGACGATCTCTTTGGCGTCGGGCCAGGCGCGCCGAACGCATGTGGGTCAGATTGTTTTCCGGCGTTGCCCTGCGCCCGCCCCGTTCAAGCACCGATACCGGTGCAGATTTTCCCGCGCTTTTTCCCGTTTTCGCTTTCGTCGGTTGCCGCGACACCCGCGCTTTTATCTGCGCGCTCACCCTGTGGTATCGCCGCAAGCGGCTGCTTGCCGCCTCGCTTTCTTGTAACAGGATCTATAGCGAGGACCGTGCCATCGTCTGTAAGACGTTGATTTTATTGACGTGGACGGTTCTATACTTGTTACACATGACGGGTTATGTAACAGGATGTTTCTTCGTCGTTACGACCTCGCGGACGCTGCGAATGGCATCTGACGCCGTCAGCGTCATCGATTGTGGCCAAAACCTCACGCTGCGATGCGAGAATGCGGCGCACAGCGCATGAACGCCACGCACCAAGTGGTTGCAATTGTGAAACAAGCGCCGAAAGCCAACCGAACAGGCGCCAAGCAAATCCAAACGGAGAGGTCATTTGATGGACTGGGAAGATCGATTCACCCTGAGCGCCGACTTCGGCGCCCAAGCCGACGCCACGCCGCGGCACTTGAAGTTTTCCTTCGTGGGATCGGGCTCGGAATACTTCCGGATCTGGATCGTCAACACGCTGCTCACCATCGTCACGTTCGGCATCTATTCGGCCTGGGCCAAGGTCCGCACGCTGCAGTACTTCTATCGGAACACCTCGCTCGATGGCGCCAGCTTCGACTATCACGGCAGCGCCAAGGCGATATTGAAGGGTCGCGCGATCATCTTCGTGCTGATCCTGGGCTACCAGGCGGCGATGGCAGCATCCCCCGCCTTCGGCGCTTTGATCGCGCTGGTAGCGGCGGCTACTTTCCCCTTTTTGCTGGTGCGCTCGCTGCGGTTCCGGATGGCAAATTCCAGCTATCGTGGACTGCGCTTCGCCTTCACCGGCAAGGACAGCGAGGGCTATCTGGTCTTTCTGCTCTGGCCGATCCTGACGGTGCTGTCGCTCTATCTGCTGGCGCCGTTTGCGCATCAGCGCTTCAAGCAATACCAGCACCGCAACACGCGCTTCGGCACGGCGCCATTCGCATTCAACGCCACGGCCGGCGCGTTCTATGGCGTGTATCTGCGTACGGTGGGAATGGTGTTGGCGTTGCTGATCGGCGGCGGCATCGTCGGCAGCACGCTCGGGCTGTTTACAGGCTCGTCGACAGGTGCGGTGGCGCTGGGCATTGCACTGATGGTGTTCGGCATGTACGCGGGCCTGATGCTGATCGGGCCGTACTTCCAGGCCAAGATGCAAAACCTCGTGTGGAACCATACGACGCTGGCGCCGCATCGCTTTGCCAGCGATGTGCGCGCCGGCCGCCTGTTCGTGATTGTGCTGACCAACCTGATCCTGACGATGCTGACGCTCGGGCTCTTCTATCCGTTCGCGCGCGTGCGGTCGGTGCGCTATCGCGTGGAATCGATGACGATGATCGCGGTGGGCCAGCTCGACGATTTCGTGGCGGGCGAACAGCAGCACGTGGGTGCGCTCGGCGATGCGGCGGTCGACTGGTACGACATCGACATCGCACTCTGATCGGGAGCCTCGGAGAGACCGCCATGGTTGCCGCGCAATACTTCGACACGCGCTCGTCGCGCGCGCATCCGGTGATGCTCACGGTTCGCGATGGGCACGCGATCCTGCAAGGCGCGGACGGCCTGGAGTTGCGCCGCGCACCGCTGTCGTCGGTGCGCGTATCGGAGCGCATCAAGCGCGGCCCGCGGCTGGTGACGTTCGACGACGGCGCGTACTGCGAAATCGCAGACCACGCCGCCTTCGACGCGATCCTGGCGGCCACCGGTCATCGCGAAGGGCTGGTGTCGCGCGCGCAGAACAGCTGGCGCCTCACCGGCCTGGCGCTGGCGGGGCTGCTGCTGTTCCTGGTGTTTTCTTATGTGTACCTGCTGCCCTGGACGGCCGCATTGGTTGCGCGCACGATACCGGCCTCGATCGAAACGGAACTGGGACGCGCCACGCTCGACAGCCTCGACCAAGGCATGGTCGCGCCGAGCACGCTGCCCAGCGCGCGACAGCAGCGCATTCGCAATGACTTCGCCGCGCTGCGGCGTCCCGACGATCCGGATCACGACTACCAGATCCTGTTTCGCCAGGGCAAGCGCCTGGGCGCCAATGCGCTGGCGCTGCCCGGCGGCACCATCGTTGTCACGGACGAACTGGTGAAGGCGATCGGCAGCGGCCCGGGCATGATGGGCGTGCTGGCGCACGAGGCCGGGCATGTGGCGCAGCGCCATGGCCTGCAGCAGGCCTTCCAGGCGTCCGCGGTGGGCGCGCTGGCGGCGTATTTCCTGGGGGACGTGTCTTCGCTGCTTGCCGCGGTGCCGGCCGCGATGATGTCGATGCGCTATTCACGCGAGCACGAGCGCGAAGCCGATGCGTTCGCGGTGGAGGTCATGCGCGACAATCACCTGCCGGTGTCGGCATTTGCCGACGCGCTCCAGCAACTCGAAGACGCGCATGGTCGCGGACAAGCGCGCAAGCCTGCCGCCGACGAGGACGACGAAGCCAGCTTCTTTTCGAGTCACCCGCTGACGCGCGAGCGCATCGAAGCGATCCGGCAGCAGTAGGCGCGCTGACTGCCGCGCCGGGCCGATCGGGCTACTCCCGCGCGGCAAGGCGCCCTGGCGCCGGCGCCTCGCCATGCCGCCGGCCACCATGTCTACACGAAGCTCCCCGGCTTGCCGGAGAGCGCCACACATATCAGCGTCAGCGCGCGGCGCCCGCCGCGGCGCCGTTCGCCTGCCGGCGATACGCCCACACCACCATCAGCACGCCCGCCAGGATCATTGGCAGGCTCAGCCATTGGCCCATCGACAGCTTCAGCGCGAGCAAACCCAGGAAGCTGTCGGGTTCGCGCGTGAACTCGGCCAGGAAGCGGAATGCGCCATAGCCGATCAGGAACACGCCGGACACCGCGCCCATCGGCCGCGGCTTGCGTGCAAACAGCCACAGGATGATGAACAGCGCCACGCCCTCGCCCGCAAACTGATACAGCTGCGACGGATGGCGCGGGATGTTGTCGCCGGCCTGCGGAAAGATCATGCCCCACGGCAGGTCGGTGGGACGTCCCCACAGTTCACCGTTGATGAAGTTGCCGATGCGGCCAGCCGCCAGCCCGCAGGGAATCATCGGCGCAATGAAATCGGTCACTTCCGTCCAATGACGGCGCCGCACCTTCGAGAACACCCACATGGCGATCAGCACGCCCAGAAAGCCGCCATGGAACGCCATGCCGCCTTCCCATACCTTGAAGATCTCGAGCGGATGCGTCAGGTAGTAGGTGGGCTTGTAGAACAGCACATAGCCGAGTCGACCGCCCAGGATCACGCCCAGCACGCCATAGAACAGCATATCGTCGAGATCGCGCGACACCCAGCCGCGCGCGGCGATATGCGGCTGCTTGATGCGCAGGCGGCCAAACCACAGGAACATGATGAAGCCAGCCAAATACATCAGGCCGTACCAGCGGATGGCGAGCGGCCCCAGATGAATGGCGACCGGGTCGAATTGCGGATGAACGAGCATGGCGTAGCGAAAAGTTTGCGGTAGTCGGTGATTGGAGCGGCATCGTGCCGCGATGTGTCATGGCGATCCGGTGCGGCCCTGACGGGTCTGCGGCGGCCCCACAGTGTACGGGCGATACGTGACGATTCGGGCGTAACGGTCGGCGGACGACGGCCACCTTGCAGCGGATACGGCGCGATGGTGCCGCGTCATGCGTGGATGCCGTCGTCATGCGCAAGCCCGATGGCCTGCGCAAGTCCGCTGGCGATCTCGATGAACGAGCGCAGCACCGGCGCCACGCCCGCTCCGCCATTGCGCCACACCAGGCCGGTTTCGATCTCCGGCGCGGCATCGCGCAACGGCAGGTATGACACGCCGGTCCGGCGCAGGTTGCACAACGATGCCGGCACCAGCGCCACGCCCATGCCCGCCGACACCAGGCTGACGATCGTCTGCATCTGGATCGCTTCCTGGGCAATCGTCGGCGTCAGCCCGTCGCGCGCATAGTGGCCCGTAATGATGTCATAAAACGCTGGCGCGCTTCGGCGCGGAAAAATGATCAGCGGTTCGTGCGCGGCGTCGCGCAGCAGCACCGATGTCGGCGCTGCGGTCGGTGCCGTTCCCCGGGCCGATGATTGCGCCGACGCCTTGGTCGCCGAGAGCTCGGTGCCGCCGGGTGGTTGCCAGCCGTCCGGCACGGCCAGCACCAGCGGTTCGCGGACCAGCGGCAGGTAGGACAAGCCTGGCGGCATCACCGCCAGTTGCGGACCGATGACCAGTCCGGCGTCGATCGTCCCTTCGACCAGCGCCTCGAGCTGGACGTCGCTGGTGGCTTCCCGCAGCTGCAACTGGACTTCCGGATGGCGCGCGCGGAAGTGCCGCAGCAGGTCGGGCAGGATGCCGTAGTCGGCCGTGCTGACAAACGCCAGCGCCAGCGATCCCACCTCGCCACGCGCCAGCCGCTGCGCGAGCCCCGGCAGCGCCGCGGCATCGCCGAGCACACGGCGCACCTCGGGCAGCCATTGCTGGCCGGCAGGCGTGAGCATCACCGAGCGGCGCGTGCGCACAAACAGCTGCACGCCGATTTCCTCCTCAAGCGCCTGGATCTGCTGCGACAACGGCGGCTGGGTCATCGCCAGCCGCCGCGCCGCCCGGCCGAAATGCAGCTCCTCGGCCACCGTGACGAAGTAACGCAATTGGCGCAGATCCACCGTAAAGCACCCGTCCTTTTGATATGTTTTTCGACTCAATAGGCCTCAAATAATATATTTGACACGATAAAACGCAAGCGGCATGCTTGTCCGCACAACACGCCCGGCGCCCCCCCGTTGTGCCGCGCGCCGACAATTCCCCCGGAGACACCCATGGCATTCAACAAGCGTTCGCAGCACATCACGCAAGGCGTGGCGCGCTCCCCCAATCGTTCGATGTATTACGCGCTCGGCTATCGGAAGGAAGACTTCGACAAGCCGATGGTCGGCATCGCCAATGGTCATTCCACCATCACCCCGTGCAACGCCGGCCTGCAGCGCCTGGCCGATGCGGCGGTCGATGCCGTGAAGGCTTCTGGCGCCAACCCGCAGATCTTCGGCACGCCGACCATCTCGGACGGCATGTCGATGGGCACGGAAGGCATGAAGTACTCGCTGATTTCGCGCGAGGTGATCGCCGACTGCATCGAGACCGCGACCCAGGGCCAGTGGATGGACGGCGTGGTGGTGATCGGCGGCTGCGACAAGAACATGCCCGGCGGCATGATTGCGCTGGCACGCACCAACGTGCCCGGCATCTACGTCTACGGCGGCACCATCAAGCCCGGCAACTGGAAGGGCAAGGACCTGACCATCGTGTCGTCGTTCGAAGCGGTCGGCGAATTCACGGCCGGACGCATGAGCGAGGAAGATTTCGAAGGCGTGGAAAGGAATGCGTGTCCGAGCACCGGTTCGTGCGGCGGCATGTACACGGCCAACACGATGAGTTCGTCGTTCGAAGCGCTGGGGATGTCGCTGCTGTATTCGTCGACCATGGCGAACCCCGACCAGGAAAAGGTCGACAGCGCCGCCGAATCGGCCCGTGTACTGGTCGAAGCGGTCAAGAAGGACATCAAGCCGCGCGACATCATCACGCGCAAGTCGATCGAGAATGCGGTGTCGCTGATCATGGCCACCGGCGGATCGACCAACGCCGTGCTGCACTACCTGGCCATCGCGCACTCGGCCGAAGTGGAATGGACCATCGACGATTTCGAGCGCATCCGCCGACGTGTGCCGGTGATCTGCAATCTGAAGCCGTCGGGCGCGTATGTGGCCACCGACCTGCATCGCGCCGGCGGCATTCCGCAAGTGATGAAGATCCTGCTCAACGCGGGCCTGATGCACGGCGACTGCCTGACCATCACCGGCCGCACGCTGGCGGAGGAACTGGAACACGTACCGGACCAGCCGCGCGCCGATCAGGACGTGATCATGCCGATCGACAAGGCCCTGTACAAGCAAGGCCACCTGGCGATCCTGAAGGGCAACCTGGCCGAGGAAGGTGCAGTGGCCAAGATCACCGGCCTGAAAAATCCGGTCATCACCGGCCCGGCCCGCGTGTTCGAAAACGAGGAAAGCGCGATGGAGGCGATCCTTGGCGACAAGATCAACGCTGGCGACATTCTTGTGCTGCGCTATCTGGGCCCGAAGGGCGGACCGGGCATGCCGGAAATGCTGGCGCCCACCTCCGCCATCATCGGCAAGGGGCTTGGCGAATCGGTCGGCTTCATCACCGACGGCCGATTCTCGGGCGGCACCTGGGGAATGGTGGTCGGCCACGTCGCGCCCGAAGCGTACGCGGGCGGCAACATCGCGCTGGTGCGGGAAGGCGATTCGATCACGATCGACGCCCATCAGTTATTGCTGCAACTGAACGTTCCGGACGAGGAACTGGCCAGGCGCCGCGCCGGCTGGACCCAGCCGCCGGCGCGTTACACACGCGGCGTGCTGGCGAAGTTCGCCAAGCTGGCGTCCACCGCCAGCAAGGGCGCCGTGACGGACTGACATTGCGGATGCGCGGCGGGATCCACCGTCGCGAGGCCCGCCCGAGCGAGCCTGCGCAATCGACGCCACACGAGCGACGTCCGCAAACGACGCCAGCAAATGACAAGGCCCGCAACCAGTGCGGGCCTTGCCTTATGCGTCTCAGAAACCGGCAGCGCGGCCGCGCCCCGCCTAAACGCCGCCCGGATCGCGCTCGATCTCCTCGAGCGTTGCATCGAGCCATTCCACCAGTCGCGCCTCCAGCGCCTGCGTCAGCTCGCTGGCCAACTGCGCCGTCAGCGGCGCAAGCCGCGACTGCAGCGTCGCCTCCGTGTGGGCTTCTACCACCTGTGGCCATTCGGTACGAAAGCGCATCATCACACGCGTCAGCAGTTCCGTGCGCACCGCGCGCAAATCGTCTTCGCCCGGCATGAACGGGGCCGCGTCGACCTGCGGCGAGCGCACATCGGCCGCCGCGCCGATGTCGGCAACATTTGCGATGTCGGCCATCGCTTCCGTATCGCCGACTGACGTGACCATGCCCGACTCCGGCATGTCCGCGGTGTCGATCACCGTTGCCGCGCGCGGCGGCTGCGCTTGCGCGGGCTGCGCAGTCGCCTGAGTGGGTGACTGCGTGGGCGGCTGGGTCGGCGCGAACACCTCGTCAGGCAGCTCGACGACCTCGGTCAGCAGCGGCACGCTGTCATGCGGGCCCAGCCGCGGGATCACCCGCGATGTCGTGCGTTCGCTCATGCCGATTCTCCTTTGGCCTGCCCGATGTCATGGTGAGTGAGCGGATAACCGCGCTCGCGATAGAAACGATAGCGCTCGCGACCGGCCTCGCGCGCGTCCGGCGAGGCCCCGATCACCTCGATCAGGCGCTCGAAACTGGCAAACTGCGGCGGCGCTTCCGGTGCGATGTTCACCAGCAGTTGGTGATGCGGCACGCCTTCGAGCGTGGCGGCCAGGATGATCGGCGTCACTGCCGCATTGGGGTTGTCGAGCCCGCAATGCGGCAGGAAGTCGAGCGGCGAAAACGACCACAGCCGCGCGTCAAGCTGCGAGAGCTGCTGCGGCGCGCCGTACACCACCACCTTCTGCCCTGCCCCATAGGCCTTGCGGACCAGTCGGCAGACGTAGGCCAGGGTGTCCGGCACGTTGCTGTGGAAGTCGATTCGCGTCATCGCTGGCTACCTTGATGCGGTCGGTTTAGGACGCGCGATCCATCAGAAACTGCGTCAGCAGCGGCACCGGACGGCCGGTGGCGCCCTTGGCCGCGCCGCTCTTCCAGGCGGTGCCGGCGATATCAAGGTGGGCCCAGTCGTACTTTTCGGTGTAGCGGGCCAGGAAGCACGCCGCCGTCACGCTGCCCGCCGGACGCCCGCCGATATTCGCCATGTCGGCGAAATTCGACTTGAGCTGCTCCTGGTATTCGTCGTCCAGCGGCATGCGCCACGCGGTGTCCATGGCCGTCTTGCCGGCGGCCAGCAGTTGGTCCGCCAGCATGTCGCTGCGCGCGTAGAGGCCGCTGTTCACGTTGCCCAGGGCGATGATGCAGGCGCCGGTCAGCGTGGCCACATCCACCACGGCGGCCGGCTTGAAGCGCTCCACGTAGGTCAGCGCGTCGCACAGGATCAGGCGGCCCTCGGCGTCCGTGTTGAGGATTTCGATGGTCTGGCCGGACATGCTCACGACCACGTCGCCCGGCTTGGTGGCGTTGCCAGCCGGCATGTTCTCGCAGGTGGGCACCACGGCGATCACGTTCAGCTTCAGGCCCATCTCGGCGACGGCCTGGATCGTGCCCAGCACCGACGCGGCGCCGCACATGTCGTACTTCATCTCGTCCATGCCCTCGCCGGGCTTGAGCGAAATGCCGCCGGTATCGAACGTGATGCCCTTGCCCACCAGCACCACGGGCGCCTGCTTGGCGCTGGCGCCGTCGTAGCGCAGCACGATGAACTGCGGCGGCTCGACGCTGCCCTTGGTCACGGCCAGGAAGGCGCCCATGTTGAGCGCCTCGATCTGCTTGCGGCCCAGGATCTCGGCCTTGAGCTTGTGGCGCTTGGCGATGCCGCGCGCGGCGTTGGCCAGGTAGGTCGGCGTGCAGATGTTGGACGGCAGGTTGCCCAGGTCGCGCGCAAGCTCCATGCCGTTGGCGATGGCGGTGCCGCGCACCACAGCCTGCGTGGCCGCCTTGGCGTCGCTGGCGTCCACCGCCAGCACGATCTTGCGCAGCGCGGGCTTGTCGGCCGCGGCCGGGCCCTTGGGCGCGCGCTTGAGTTCGGGATGGCGTTCCAGCAGGCGATAGCCGGCGTCGCGCACGATCGAGATCGTGGTGATGACCGCCCAGGCCACGTCGCGCTGCAGCGGCGGCTGCTGCGCCAGGCACCAGAGTGCCGACGCGGCGCGCGTGCCGCCCAGCGCACGCATCGCGGTGCGCACCGCTTCCGCAAACGCCTTGTCGGTGAAGTCGGCTTCCTTGCCCAGGCCCACCAGCAGCACCCGGGCCGCGCCGATGCCGGCCACTTCATGCAGCATCAGCTGCGTTGCGCGCTTGCCTTCGAAGTCGCCCTGCTTGACCAGGCGTGCCACCAGCCCCTTGGTGGCCACGTCCAGCACCTTGGCCACACCGGCCAGGCTTTGGCCTTCGAACAGGCCGACCACCAGGCAGTCGGTCTTCGTGGCCAGGAAACCATTTTGGCCGGCTTTGCTCAGATCCAGAGCTTTTGTGCTAAATTCCATCGCGCTTCCTTCCAGGGGCTCGTCGAAAAGAAAGCCCCCATTATCCGCGATTTTCATCCGCGATCTGCCGCCGCCGATCCTGCAAGCTGACAGCCCGCGGTCCTGCCAGTCCCTCGGCCCCCGGCGCATCGCCCGTTCCGGCCGGAAGCCGGAAGCGATCCCGCATGATCTTTCAACAAGCCCTGCGACGCGAACTCGCCTACACCGCCGGTGCGGTGTTCCTGGTGATGCTGACGTTCATGCTCACGTCGCTCGTGATCCGCATTCTGGGCATGGCCGCCAATGGCAAGGCCAGCCCCAACGACGTGCTGATGCTGATCGGCCTGGCCACCATCGGCTATCTGTCGATCCTGCTGTCGGCCACGCTGTTCATCTCGACCTTGATCGTACTGACGCGCTGGTACAAGGATTCCGAGATGGTGGTGTGGTTCTCGGCCGGCATCTCGCTGCGCGACCTGGTGAAGCCGGTGCTGCAGTTCGCCACGCCGTTCTTCGTCATGGCGCTGCTGCTGGGCGTGTTCGCTTGGCCGTGGGCCAACCAGCAGAGTTCGCTGTTCCGCGACCGCTTCCAGCAGCGCGGCGTGCTGTCGATGATCGCCTCGGGGCGTTTTATTGAGCCAGCCAACGGCAACTACGTGCTGTTCATCGAAGGCATCGACGCCGACATGAAGCATGCGCGCAACGTGTTCGTCGCCAATGCCGAAGCGGGCAAGATCGGCGTGGCGCTGTCGCATCAAGGCCAGTTCGAGACCCAGCCCAACGGCGACCGCCTGGTGGTCATGGAGCACGGCCGCCGTTACGCAGGCGTGCCGGGCCAGCTCGACTATCGCATCCTCGAATTCGATAAATATGCGGTCAAGGTCGACAACAAGCCGCCCGAGACCGAGGCGGACCTCCCCGCCAAGAGCCGCGACACCATCGACCTGATCCGCAATCCCACGCGCGACAACCTGGGCGAACTGCTCTGGCGCCTCTCGCTGCCGATCCTCGCCTTCAACTTCGTGATGATCGCCATTCCGCTGGCCTATGTGAATCCGCGACTGGGCCGCTATACGCCGCTGGTCTTCGCCGTGCTGATCTACCTGACCTACAGCAACATGATCAATCTGGCGCAGGCCTGGGTGCGATCCGGCTCGCTCTCGTTCTGGATGGCGCTGTGGCCGATCCACGTGATCGTGTTCATCTGTGCGCTGATGCTGTTCCGTTACCGGCAGAACCGCAGCCTGGGCGGCTGGCGGGCGGTATTCGGGCTGGGACCCCGCAAGCGCGCGGCCGGGGGCAAGGCATGAGGATCCTGTCGGTCTACGAGCGTTACTTCGCGCGCCTGATCTACGGCGTCTTCGCGTTCATCCTGTTTGCGGTGCTGGCGCTGTTCGTGTTCTTCGACATGCTCAGCGAACTGGAAAGCGTACAGGGCAACTACACATCGCTGGTGGCGTTTTTCCACGTGATGTTGCAGGCGCCCACGCGCATCTATGAGGTGCTGCCGATCGCGGTGCTGATCAGTGCGATCTACGTGTTCTCCCAACTGGCCAGCCAGTCCGAATACACGATCTTCCGCGTGGCCGGGCTGAACACGCGGCAGGCGCTGTTTTCGCTGTTCAAGCTCGCGGTGCCGCTGGCCCTCACCACGTTTATCTTCGGCGAGTTCATCGGCCCGGCCGCGGAACAGTACGCGCAGAAGATCAAGCTTGAAGCGGTGGGCGCGACGGTTTCGGCGGGATTCCGCTCCGGCGTGTGGGTCAAGGACCGGGATCGCGACAATTCGGGCGAGATCACGCGCTTTGTCAACGTGCAGGGGCTGAAGGCAGACCAGTCGATCCAGGGCATCACAATCTACGAATTCGACAAGGACTACCGCCTGCGCGTGATCCGCGTTGCCAAGGAAGGCCGCTACCAGGGCGCGCAGCAATGGCAGCTCAACGATGTCAACGAGACCCGCTTCATCGAACTGCGCGAGGCCGCCGGCACGACGGCGCAGGTGGCCGCAGCGCGCGATGCGCTGGCGCCCGATTTCCGCGCCGAGCAGGTTCTGTTCCCGAACATGGTGATGCATTCGGAACTGACGCCGCAGATCCTGTCGGTGCTGCTGGTCACGCCCGAGCGAATGTCGACGCTTGACCTGTTCCGCTATATCCGCCATCTGCGCGACAACAAGCAGGACACGCAGCGCTACGAGATCGCTTTCTGGAAGAAGGTGGTCTATCCGCTCACGCTGTTCGTGATGGTGGCGCTGGCGCTGCCGTTCGCATACCTGCATGCGCGGGCCGGGGCAGTTGGCGTCAAGGTGTTTGGCGGGATCATGCTGGGCTTGTCGTTCCACCTGTCCAACACGCTGTTTTCGCATGTCGGGCTGCTGCACACGTGGCCGCCGATCGTTTCCGCGCTGGTGCCCGGCACGCTGTACCTGATGGTGGCGCTGTCGGCGCTGCGCTGGGTGGATCGACACTGAGCCGATGACAACCACCCAGGCCATCATCCTGTTCGGCCACGGCGCGCGCGATGCGCGCTGGCGCGAGCCATTCGACCGCCTGCACGCCCGGCTGTCGGCGCTGCGGCCTGACTGCGCAGTGCGTCTGGCGTTTCTCGAACTGATGCCGCCCACGCTTGCCGATGCGATCGCCGAACTGGCGGCCGAAGGGATTGGCGTGGTGACCGTGGTCCCGGTGTTCTTTGGCCAGGGCGGACACCTGCGGCGCGATTTTCCGCTGCTGATCGACGCATGCCGCGCACGGCATCCATCGCTGGACATCCGCGTGTCGTCTGCGGTGGGCGAAGTGGACAGCGTGCTCGATGCGATCGCGGCGTACTGCGTGCAAGTGGTGGCACCGGCCGCGTCCGGGTAAGGCGCGCGGGACTCGCAGGGCCGGATCCAGCCCGAATGCGGAAAAAAGAAAGGCCAGAGCGATGAACTCTGGCCTTTTTGCCTTTACACCCGGCGCCTACACCCAGCGCCTTTCGCAGTCTCTATGCGGCCCGTTCGTGCGCGGGGCCCGCGTCGTCCAGATCGCCAGCATCGGCGCATTCCGAGGCGCGCGTCGCCAGCGCCTCGCCAATCATCAGCAGGCTTGGCTGCACCGGATCCATCCAGCGCGAAGCCTCGCCTGCCGCCATCTGGCGCAGCGTGAACTGGTGGCTGCGCTGATTGGGCGTGGTCGCCGCCTCGACGACCCAGGCCGGTGTGCTGGCCGGCTTGCCGTGCGCAATCAGTTGCGCGGCGATATGCGCAGCCTGGTCGCGGCCCATGTAGTAAACGATCGTGTCGGCCTTTACATCGGCCTGCACGTCGATCGCATCGGCCGCCTTGGCCTGGGTGGCAAAGGCCACGCTGCGCGACACGCCGCGCTTGGTCAGCGGCCTGGCGATCGCGCTGGCCGCGGCCAGCGCCGCGGTAATGCCCGGCACCACTTCGTATTCGATACCGGCCGCTTCCAGCGCCTGCAGCTCCTCGTCGGCACGGCCGAACAGCATCGGATCGCCGCCTTTCAGGCGCACCACGCGTTCGAACTTGGTGGCGAGGTCGACGATCTGGCGGTTGATGAACAACTGGGCCGTGGACCGTTGTCCGCAGCGCTTGCCCACCTCGATCAGTTCGGCCTGCGCGCACCAGGACAGCATCTCGGGCGACACCAGCGCGTCGTGCAGCACGACCTGCGCCTGACCCAACAGCCGTGCGCCACGCACCGTAATCAGGTCGGCCGCGCCCGGTCCCGCACCAATCAGGTACACCTTGCCTGTCGACTTGCCCTGCTGCCCATTCATCTCGCTCACCATTGCGCTGGCTGTCCGCTCGGGACGATATCAGGCATACGCACGGATCATGCCCGCCGCCACCGTATGGTTGGTGGCCTCGTCGATCAGTACGAATGCGCCCGTGGCCGGATTATCGCCGTAGGTATCGCAAACGATCGGCTTTTGCAGCGAAATCTGCACCGAGCCGATATCGTTCAGGTGGATGTCGCGGCGACCGGTTTCCTGCGACAGCGTGTGTACGTCGAGCACGCGGTCGACCGTGGACACCCGCGCGAAGACGCTGGCCGTAGTGTGCTTGAGCACGTACTTGCGCGCCGGGTTCAGCGATTCGTCGTCGAACCAGCACAGGTCGGCGGTCAGCTTCTTGGCCGCCGTGGCGGCCGCGTCGAACGCCACGAACATGTCACCGCGTGACACATCGACATCTTCGGACAGGCGCACGGTCACCGTATCGCCAGCGCTTGCCGAATCGGCCGCGCCGTTGGGGGTGAGCACTTCGGCCACGACCGCCTCGCGATTGGCCGGCAGCACGCGCAGCTTCTGCCCCACGCGCACGGTGCCCGCCTCGACGCGACCCGCGTAACCGCGGAAATCGTCCGACTGCGCGCCATCCTGGCGAACCACCAGTTGCACCGGAAAACGCAGCGTGGCGTCGCCCTCGGGTGCGGGGTCCTCAACCGGCAGCGCTTCCAGCAGCGGCAGCAGCGGCTCGCCCTGGTACCACGGCATGGCGTCGCTCGCGTAGACGATGTTGTCGCCACGCAGCGCCGACACCGGCACGTACGTCACATCCTTCAGGCCCAGTTGCGTGGCCAGTTCGGTGTACGCGGTGCGGATCTCGTTGAAGCGCTGTTCGCTGTAGTCGACCAGATCCATCTTGTTGACGGCGACGATCACGTGCTGCAGTTCCAGCAGCTTCAGGATGGCCGAGTGACGCTTGGTCTGGGCCAGCAACTGCGCGCGGCCGTTCTCGACGGTGACGCGCGTGGCGTCCACCAGCACGATGGCCGCGTGGGCCGTCGACGCGCCGGTGACCATGTTGCGCGTGTACTGCTCGTGCCCCGGCGTATCGGCGATGATGAACTTGCGGCGCGCGGTCGAGAAGTAGCGATAGGCCACGTCGATCGTGATGCCCTGCTCGCGCTCGGCCTCGAGGCCGTCGGTCAACAGCGAGAAGTCGATCTGCTCGCCGGCGGTGCGCTTGTTCTTGGCGTTGGCCAGCGCGGTCAGTTGGTCGGACAGCACGGCTTTGCTATCGAACAGCAGGCGGCCGATCAGCGTGCTCTTGCCGTCATCGACGGAACCCGCGGTGATGAAACGCAGCAGGCCCTGGTGTTGAGATTGGTGAGACATATGATCTTTCCTGTTCATTCTCGACGCCGCATGTTCCGGCGCATAGACGGGATACAGCGCTAGGCGCGGGATGGCGACGTGTGCATCGGTACGCGGTCGCGCGCGTCACGGCGCGCTGTGCCCGCGAATGCGTCCGGTGTCAGAAGTAGCCTTCCTTCTTGCGGCGTTCCATCGACGCCTCGCTGGTCTGGTCGTCCATGCGCGTGGCGCCGCGCTCGGTGATTTCGGTCACGGCGGTCTCGGCGATGATCTCGACTGGCGACGCCGCGGTGCTGGCCACCGGGCATGTGCAGCTGATGTCGCCAACGGTCCGGAAGCGTACCGACAGCACTTCGCTCACATCGCCATCCTGCTTAGGCGTGATCGGCGTGACCGGCACCAGCAGGCCGTTCTTGCGCACCACTTCGCGCTCGTGCGCGTAGTAGATCGGCGGCAGCGCCAGGTTTTCGCGCGCGATGTACTGCCATACATCGAGCTCCGTCCAGTTCGAGATCGGGAACACGCGCATCTGCTCGCCTTGCGCCATGCGTGCGTTGTAGAGGCTCCACAGTTCCGGACGCTGCGCCTTCGGATCCCATTGGCCGAATTCGTCCCGGAACGAGAAGATGCGTTCCTTGGCGCGCGCCTTTTCCTCGTCGCGACGCGCGCCGCCCATCAGCGCGTCGTACTTGTGCGCCTCGATGGTCTCAAGCAGCGTCACGGCCTGTGCCGCATTGCGCGAATCGGTTTCCTTGCGCAGGCGCACGGTGCCGCGCTTGATCGAGTCCTCCACATGGCCCACCACCAGGCGAGCGCCCAGTTCGGCCACGCGCTGGTCGCGGAACGCGATCACTTCGGGATAGTTGTGCCCCGTGTCGATATGCACCAGCGGGAACGGCAGTTCCACCTTGCGATCGCCCAGCCGGAACGCCTTGAGCGCCAGATGGAGCATGACGATCGAGTCCTTGCCGCCGGAAAACAGCAGCGCCGGGTTGCGGCACTCGGCCACCACTTCGCGAATGATGTAGATCGATTCGGCTTCCAGCCGATCCAGATGATCGTTCTGGACCTGCAGCAGGTGTTCCACGTTGGCGGCCACGCCTGCGTCTGCGATGTCGTTCATGATGCCCATGTCGTTCTGGCCTCGATTGTTCTGCTCGATTGTTCTGTTCAGTGCTTGATGTTCTGCTCGTGGAGTCCGCATTCCTTGGTGTCGCGGCCTTCCCACCACCAGCGTCCGGCGCGCAGGTCTTCGCCCGCCTTCACGGCGCGCGTGCACGGCTCGCAGCCAATGCTCGGATAGCCCTTGGCATGCAGCGCGTTGACCGGCACGTCATGGCGCGTCAGGTAGGCCCACACTTCGGCCTCGGTCCAGTCCGCCAGCGGATTGAACTTGGGAATGCCGCGCGCCTCATCCAGTTCTTCGAACGGCAGCTCGGCGCGCGTCACGGCCTGTTCGCGGCGCTGGCCCGTCATCCAGGCGTCGGCGTGCGACAGCGCGCGGTTCAGCGGCTCGACCTTGCGGATCGCGCAGCAGCTCTTGCGCAGGTCCACGCTGTCGTAGATCGCGTTCAGGCCGTTGTTGCGGATGTAGTTGTCCACAGCTTCCTGATCGGGCGTGAACTGCTCGATCGTGTAGCCATAGTGCGTATTCACCTGGTCGAGCACCGCCAGCGTTTCGGCATGCAGGCGGCCGGTGTTCAGCGTGAATACGCGGATGCCGGCGCGCACCGCCTCGCCGCCGCGCAGGATCGCGTCGGTCAGCACCATGTCCTCGGCTGCCAGGCTCGTGGCAAAGCGCGCGCGGTAGAAGCGCGCGGCGATACCGGCCAGACGCTGGGCCAGCTCGCGCTCCTTCGCCTCGAGCGCTTCGATCGATCCCGTGTACACCGGCGTAGTCCACAGCGCTGGGGGGCGCAGTGACGACATGGCGGCCGATTCCTCGACCACGGGGATTGCCGAGATCACGCTGCTCATACCGAGCCTCTTGCCGTCACATCGGCACGCGCGCGGCGGAACAGCGGCAGCGGCTCGTCCACCGACGCCTGATAGGCCACCGTGAATTCGGTGAAACCCTTGATCGCGTCTTCGATGTTCTTGTCGGCGCGCACCGCGAATGCGTCGAAGCCGCAGCGCTTCATGAAGTTGAGCTGATCGCGCAGCACATCGCCGATCGCGCGCAACTGGCCGGCCCAGTGATAGCGCGTGCGCAGCAGGTAGGCCGACGAGAATCCGCGGCCGTCGCGGAACACCGGGAAATCCACGGCCACTACGCTGACGCGCGCAAACAGCGCTTCGGCGTCGCCCGGCTCGTCCTCGGGCGCCAGCCACACGCCGGTGATCGCCTTGTCGCGGCCGGCCAGCAGCGCCTCGTGGGCCTTCCACACGCTCAGCGGAAACAGTACGGCGTCGCTGCCCTGCGCCGCGGCAGCAATGCGTGCCTCGTCGAGCGGCTCGGCTTCGGTCGCGCGCAGCACGGTCCAGTTGTCTTCGACGATGACAGGACGGAATTGGTCGGCGGCGTCGCGTTGCAGTTGAATGATCTTTGCCATGTTCGGTCTCTCTCGTTCGTCAGGCTTCGGCGCGTTCTTCACGCTGCTTGTCGGCGTACACGCGCTCCTTGAACGGGGCCATGCCGATACGGGCGAACGTGTCGATAAAGCGCTCGTCGCCAGCACGGTTGGCCACGAACGTGTCGATGATGCGGGTCACCACATCGGGCATTTCCTCGGCGCTGAACGACGGGCCGATGACCTTGCCGATCGCCGACTCGTTGCCCTGCGCGCCGCCCAACGTGACCTGATACCACTCCGAGCCATCCTTATCGACGCCCAGCACGCCGATGTTGCCGACGTGGTGGTGGCCGCAAGCGTTAATGCAGCCGGAGATGTTCAGCGAGATCTCGCCCAAGTCGTAGACGTAGTCGAGATCGTCGAAGCGCTGCTGGATGCCCAGCGCGATCGGGATGGACTTGGCATTGGCCAGCGAGCAGAAATCGCCGCCCGGGCACGCGATGATGTCGGTCAGCAGGCCGATGTTGGCCGTGGCCAGGCCCACGTTGCGGGCGGCTTCCCACAGCGCGAACAGGTCGCGCTTCTTGACGTCGGGCAGCACCAGGTTCTGCTCGTGCGCGACGCGCAGCTCACCATAGCCGAAGCGGTCGGCGAAGTCTGCCACCGCGTCCATCTGCTCGGCCGTGGCATCGCCCGGAGGCGACGCGGGGCCCGGCTTGGTCGACAGCGTCACGGCGGCGTAGCCGGGCACCTTGTGCGCATGCACGTTGCGGGTGACCCAGCGTGCAAAGGCCTTGCTCTCGAGCAGATGCGTTTCGAACGTCGCGTCGGTATCGGCCAGCTTTTCATAGGCGGGCGGCTGGAAATACTGCGCCACGCGGTCGAATTCGGCCTGCGTCAGCGTGCCCGGGCCGTCCTTGCTGTGCTGCCACTCTTCCTCGACTTCGGCGGCGAACTTCTCTGCGCCGATGGCCTTCACCAGGATCTTGATGCGCGCCTTGTACTTGTTGTCGCGGCGACCGTAGCGGTTGTACACGCGGATGGCCGATTCGACGTAGGTCAGCATGTGCTGCCACGGCAGGTCTTCCTTGATGACCGTGCCGAGGATCGGGGTGCGGCCCAGGCCGCCGCCGGCCAGGATGCGCAGGCGCGTTTCGCCCTGCGCGTTCCGGTAGGCATAGATGCCGATGTCGTGCATCTGCACCACGGCGCGGTCATCCTTCGATGCCGAGATCGCGATCTTGAACTTGCGCGGCAGGAACGCGAATTCCGGCTGGAACGTGCTCCACTGGCGCAGCAGTTCGGCCAGCACGCGCGGATCGACGCTTTCATCGGGCGCCACGCCGGCAAACTGGTCGGTGGTGATATTGCGCACGCAGTTGCCGGAAGTCTGGATGCCGTGCATTTCCACGCTGGCCAGATCGGCCAGCACGTCGGGCACGCGCTCCAGTTCCATCCAGTTGTACTGGATATTCTGGCGCGTCGAGAAGTGGCCGTAGCCGCGGTCGTATTCGCGCGCGATATGGGCCAGCATCCGCATCTGCTTCGAGGCCAGCAGGCCATACGGAATCGCCACGCGCAGCATGTAGGCGTGACGCTGCATGTACAGGCCGTTCTGCAGGCGCAGCGGCAGGAATTCTTCCTCGGTCAGCTCGTCGGACAGGCGGCGGCGCACCTGGTCGCGGAATTGCGCGACGCGCTCGTTGACGATTCGTTGGTCGTATTGATCGTACTGATACATGGCGTGGGTCCGTTCAGTATTCGGTAATGTTGAGAAGGCGGGTCAGGGATGAGCCGTCAGCACGGCAGGGCCGTATGACGACACGACATGGCGACACGTTCATCCATGGCCGACCTCACGAAACGAGCTTGATGGCGACGAGCGTCAGCGTCGTCGCCAGCGCCGCGCGCAGCAGCCGTTCGGGCAGCGCCCGCGACAGTTGCGCGCCGAGCCAGATGCCGGGGATCGAACCCACCAGCAGCGCCAGCAGCAAATTCCAGTCAACGGTGCCGAGCCACACGTGGCCCAGCCCGGCCACCGCCGTGAGGGGCACGGCGTAGGCGATATCGGTGCCGGCCACTTCGGCCGGCTTCATATGGGGATACAGCAGCAGGATCAGCGTCGCGCCGACGGCGCCCGCGCCAATCGACGACACCGTCACCAGCACGCCGATCACGGCGCCAACGATCACGGTGGCCGCCACCTGCGCGCGGCCTTCGAGCTGGTAGCGCGGATTGCGCGCCAGCCAGGCCAGCATCTGCTTGCGGAACAGCAACGACACCACCGTCAGCAGCACCGACACGCCGATCGTCAGGCGGATCGCGTGCAGCCAGCGCGCATCGAGCTCGCCGGCGCTCTTGAGCACCAGGATCGCGGCCAGCGCGGCAGGCAGGCTGCCCAGGCACAGGCGGCGCACCACCTGCCATTGCACATGGCCGTGCGCGCGGTGCGCGAGCGTGCCAAATCCCTTCGTAATCGACGCAAACGCCAGATCGGTGCCCACGGCGGTGGCCGGAGAAAAACCGAACAGCAGCGTCAGCAACGGCGTCATGAGCGAACCCCCGCCCACGCCGGTCAGACCGACCAGGAGGCCTACCAGCAGACCGGAAACGGTATAGGCAAGGGACATGCGGGGGCTTTTCTCGACTGCGCCTGGCGCCGCTGCGAGCCCGGCCTCACCTTTTCAGGCCGGGCGCGGACGCAATACGGGCAGGCGAACGTTTAACAAAGTTCGAGAATCGTAATAAACTCGCCTCATATCTCAAACTAATAAGAAGTTGTTTGTTTATACGGCCCAAGTTATATGAATCTTCACCAGTTCCGCTTCGTGCGTGAGGCCGTCAGGCAAAACTTCAACCTGACAGAAGCCGCCAAAGCGCTTTATACGTCACAACCCGGTGTCTCAAAAGCCATCATCGAGCTGGAAGAAGAGCTGGGTGTCGATATCTTCACACGGCATGGCAAACGGATCCGCAGCCTGACCGAGCCGGGTCGTCGCATCCTGACATCGGTCGAGAAGATCCTGCAGGAGGTGGAAAGCCTGAAGCGCGTGGGCAAGGACTACGCGGCGCAGGACCAGGGCAATTTCACGATTGCGACCACCCACACGCAGGCGCGCTACGCGTTGCCGCGCGTGATCGCCGAGTTCACCAAGCGTTACCCGAAGGTGCGTTTGTCGATTCAGCAGGGCAACCCGTCGCAGATTGCCGACATGATTCTCCACGACCAGGCGGACCTCGGCATCGCCACCGAGGGCATCTCCGGCGACAAGGCGCTGGTGTCGTTGCCCGGTTACCAATGGCAGCATATGGTGATTACCCCACCCGATCATCCGCTGCTGGAAAAGAAACACCTGACGCTGGAAGACCTGGCGACCTTCCCGTTGATTACCTACGACGTGAATTTCGCCGGCCGGCCCAAGATCGACAAGGCCTTTGAGCTGCGCCAGCTGCAGCCCGACATCGTGCTCGAAGCGATCGACGCCGACGTGATCAAGACCTACGTCGAGATTGGCCTGGGCATCGGCATCGTGGCCGGACTCGCCTATGATCCCGAGCGCGACCGCAACCTGCGCGGCATTCCTGCCGGACACCTGTTCGGCACCAATGTCACGCACCTCGCCGTGAAGCAGGGCGCGTATCTGCGCAGCTTTGTCTACACATTTATCGAATTGTTCTCGCCGACGTTGAACCGCAAGCTTGTGGAACAGGCCATGTCGGGCGACCACGAGGCCTACGAGCTGTAAGCGGCAGGCTTCCATCACTCCGGCGCCTTGGGGCGGCCCGACCGTTGCCGACGACGCGGTCGGCGCGCCCCGCCGGAGCCACATCGCTTCATCCTCCTCGCGCGCCTGGCGCGTCAGGATTCCCCTTCTATATAGATACCCGTGACTGATTCCCTCCCGACAATCGAATGGACCGAGGACGGCGCCGAGCGCAGCGCGCTGTGGCGCTCCGAAGCCGGACTGCCGCCGCCGAAGCGCGTCGTGATTGCCGACGACCAGACCCCGGCCGATACCGCGTACCGGCTGGCCAGCGAAGGCACCGCCCTGCTCTGGCGCGGCGATTTCCAGAATGCGCGGCAACTGCTGCAGGCCATGGCGCGACGCGTCGACCGCAAGCCGCAGCGCAAATCGCGCAACGCCGACAAGGCGCCCGCCAGCCTCACCGAAGCGTTTCACAAGCATCGTCTGGCGCAATCGCAGCGTGCACGCACGCTGGGCATGCTGCTGTTGCCGTTCGAGGCCGGCCACGTGGTGCCGCTGCGCCGCGCACCGGACGTACGCGAGGCGTGCGAGCAGGTCTACGGTCCATCCAGCCAGCCCTATGTGGCGTCGATGCGCGAGCTGCTGGGCTTGATCGGCGCATACGAATGGCGTCGCAAGGGCGTGGAGATTCCGATCCTCGGCGAACGGATTCACCCGTGGTACGGCGTGTTCTCGCCGGTGCGCGGCGAATATCTCGAACTTGTGGCACGCGAAATGCTGCCATCGACCGCGCTGGCGTTCGATATCGGCACCGGCACCGGCATCCTGGCCGCGCTGCTTGCCGAGCGGGGTGTCGAGCGCGTGATCGGCACCGATCAGGATGCGCGAGCGCTCGGTTGCGCGCGCGAGAACATCGCCCGCCTGGGGCTCGACGACCGCGTCGAGATCATCGAGGCCGACTTGTTCCCGCAAGGCCGCGCGCCGCTCATCGTCTGCAATCCGCCGTGGGTGCCGGCGCGTCCGGCGTCGCCCATCGAACACGCCGTATTCGATCCGGACAGCCGCATGCTGCGCGGTTTTCTCGACGGTCTGGCCGCGCATCTCGAGCCGCGCGGCCAGGGCTGGCTGATCCTGTCCGATTTCGCCGAACATCTCGGCCTGCGCACGCGCGACCAACTGCTTGGCTGGATCGATGCAGCCGGGTTGAAGGTGCTGGGCCGTTCCGATGTGCGTCCGCACCATCCCAAAGCCAACGACGCCGAGGATCCGCTGTTCGCCGCACGCAAGGCGGAAGTCACCTCGTTGTGGCGCCTCGCCGCAAAGTAACGCACCGTGCGTGGCGCCGGAGCGCCAACGTTATCTGACAAGGGAAGCATTCATGACCACCGTAGCATTTATCGGCCTGGGCGCGATGGGCGCGCCGATGGTGGGCCATCTGATTCGCGCAGGACACACCGTGCGCGCTTTCGTGCGTCGCCCCGAGGCCGCCGAAGCCGCGCGTGCGCTGGGCGCGCAACCGTTTTTCAGTCCGGCCGAGGCCGCTCGCGGTGCGGCAGTAGTGTTCACCAACGTCACATCGTCCGAGGACGTGCGCGACGTGCTGCTCGGCCAGGGCGGCGTCATCGAGGGCGCGGCGCCCGGCACCATCTGCATCGATCACAGCACGATTTCGCCGATCGTCACGCGCGAGATTGCGCAGGCGCTGGCTGCCAAAGGCATGGAAGCACTGGATTGCCCGGTGTCGGGCGGCACGGTGGGCGCGCAGGCGGCCACGCTGACCATCATGGTGGGTGGACGCGCCGAGGCGCTGGAGAAAGTGCGGCCGCTGCTGGAATGCCTGGGCAAGACCATCACCCATATCGGCGGCAACGGCGCAGGCCAGGTCGCCAAGCTGTGCAATCAGATTGCCCAGGTGGTGAACATTGAGGGCATCGCCGAAGCCATGCGCTTTGCCAATGCACAGGGCGTGGATACCGGCAAGGTCTTCCAGGCCATGTCGACGGGCATGGCGGGCAGCCGCATGCTCGACATGCTTGGCCCGAAGATGGTGTCGCGCGATTTTTCCGCCGGCATCGAATCGCGCCTGCATGCCAAGGATTTCGGTCTTGCCGCCGACATCGCCAATCAAATCGACCTCGATCTGCCCGCCATGCGCGCCACGTCGGCACAACTGGGCGAACTGATGGAACAAGGCTGGGGCAAGGACGATACGTCGTCGCTGCTGCGCATGCTGGAACTGAAGGATTCGAAGCACTGAGGCTCGAATCGTAGAGGGATGCGAATTCCTAAGGACGCCAGGCGCTGAAGATTTCGGCGCCTGCAAGACTGCAATCGCGATAAGACCGATGCCTTCTGGTGTGGCGACGTGCCGCCACACCTCGCCACACTTTCCCCCTCCGCTGTATCTCCCTCCCCTTAATTCCCCCACCTGAACCAGCGATATTGCAATAACCGCAATATCGCTAATTCGTGACGCATTAAATTTGAGGCGTTTGCGATATTGCTGATATCAGCAAATTATTTACGGGAATAACTCCAATCATTGCTCGACCTTGGAATTCCCGCCTTTATACAATTAAATCAGTCCACGCGTCGGCTCCCGAACACTTCGGCCACATGCCTTCGGCCACCGGCGATGCGCGCCGCCAGCTGAAGACCAGCACCCGGCTAGAAAAATTCCAACGCGATGGCAGTCAAATCCGATTGACCCGAGGCAGGCGATTTCTTGTCCGCCATTGCAAAAGCATCATCGACGAAATGGAAGTCTTGCGACAAAACACAGGGCTGGAAAACGACGCGGTCGAGCGTGAGTTGCGCATCGCCGTCAACAACATCATCGCGCAAGATGCCTTGGTGGCGCTGGTGTTGGAATTCGAGAAGCAATTCCCGACCACGGAACTGAGCATCCTGCGCGAGGTGTACAACGGCTGCTGGGACGCGCGGTACGGCGATCGTGCCGACTTGGTCATCGGCGTGCCTCACGGGGTGCCGCATTCGGACGCATTGATCAGCGAATCGCTGGGCGAGATCGCTTGGGACTTCGTGATCGCGCCCGACCATCCGCTGGCGCAACAGAAACAACCGCTACGTTCAAGCGACCTGCGCAAGTATCCGGCGGTCTACGTCCGCGACACATCGCTGGCCTTCAGCCCGCAGCACGCGTGGCTGCTTAATACACAAAAGCCGCTGTTCGTGCCTGGCTTCGGCGTGGCCATTGCGCTGATCGAAGCAGGCGCCGGCATCGGCTACGTGCCGCGACACATGGCACAAGCCGCGATCGCGCAAGGCCGCCTGGTGGCCCGCGCCGTCGAGGAACAGAAGCATGCCACGCACCTGTTCCTGGTCTATCGCCCGGAGAAGAAGGGCCGCGTGCGGCAATGGTGCGTGGATTACGTGACGCAACCGGAAGTCCGCCGCCGACTTTGCGGCGAACCGTCGCGGTAAATTGTTCGTAGTGAATCGTTTGCGGCGAACGGTCGTGGAAAGATTCGGGAGCGCACCGGCAACGCGGGGCGGGTGACGCGGCAGGTTGCGTCAGGCCCCGGCAATCATTCCCAGCAACGCCCGCGACAACGGGCTGTCATCCCGCATCAGATCATCCATCACGTTGAAGTGATGGCGTCCCTTCAGGCGGAAATTCTCGCGCGCATTGTGCGGCCACGCCGCCCGGATCAGCGCATGCTGGCGATGATATTCGCTCGATTCCAGTTCCCCCACGGCAGTGATCAGCGGGGCGCGCGTGGCGGGCGTCATGAAGGCGGGCGATAGGCGCGCCACATCGGCCGGCGTCAATTGCAGATCCACCTGCAGAAAGTCGGCCAGGCGCAGCGGTTCCAGATCGTACAGGCCGCTGATAGTGAGGCCGCCCTTGATCAAATCCGGCGGCAGGTCCTTGCCCCATTGCGGCCATCGGGCGGCCATCAGCATCGTCACCAGATGGCCGCCGACCGAATGCCCTGCGAGGAAAATACGACGACGATCGTGTCCCAGCCGCTCGCTGTCGCGGTACAGCCATGCGACGGCCTGCAGCGTCTGACGCACGATGGTTTCTACGGTCACGGCCGGACACAGCGCATAGTTGATCACCGCCACTGACACGCCACGGCGGGTCGGCACATGCGCGACAAAGCTGTGATCGCGCTTGTCCAGCGCGCGGTAGTAGCCGCCGTGCAGGAACACCAGCAATGGCGGCAATGCGTCGTCATCGACCGAGGCGGCCGGGAAATAATCGAGCGTTTCCGTCGCAGCCAGCGGCGAGTCCGGATCGCCATAGGCGAGATTCTCGAAATATGTCACTGCGCTGGCGCGCATCAACGCCGAATCGGCAGCCCAACGCGCCATGTGGACAGCATTGTCCGGAACGTTCGCGCGATTGTTGTAAGCCTGCGCATAGAAGGCCGGATCCTGCGAGGGCAAGGCGGCCAGCGCGGCAACGCTGTTGGCAGGCGTGGCATCGAGGGTCGGCTCGGCGGACATGGCTCGGCTCCATTGGGATCGCGGCGGCGACGCGTGTCGCAGTTGCGCGCTATCCTACCGCAAGCGCTGTCCTTCTACCGTCAACCGCTGTTCGCCCGGAACCTTATGGTCGTCAAACGCCGATTGCGCGCCGGCCAGGATGATCAACTCGGCCCACCGCCGATCGCCGACGCGCCCGCCCAGGCCAACCGCTGCCCGTTGTGCGGCCGTCCGCTGCTGGACGACGCCAGCACCGATCTGCATCATCCGGTGCCGCGCAGCCGCGGCGGCCGTGAAGTGGTACCGATGCACCGCGTCTGCCATCAGAAAATCCATTCGGTCTTTTCCGAAGCTGAGCTGGCCATCACGTATCACGACTGGACCGCGCTGCGTGCGCACCCGGTCATGGCCGACTTCATCCGCTGGATCGCACGCAAGCCGCCCGGCTTCTACGACCGTAGCCGCACCGTCAAGACGCGGAGGTAACTCACCCGGGACACCGCAGAGCACACGCCCGGCGGCGCGCCGGCCAGTTGTCCGCAGTGCGGATTTGCGGCATAATCCGCGTTTCATCGCAGCGCGTTGCCCGTTCCGGAACATCGCGACACCCATGCCCGGGTGGTGAAACAGGTAGACGCAGGGGACTCAAAATCCCCCGCCGCAAGGCGTGTCGGTTCGAGTCCGACCCCGGGCACCATCCGCTTTTCCTCGCTTTTCCTCGCTTTTCCGCCCTCCCCGCTTTATCCGTTTTACCCTTCGCCCCCTTTCGCTTTTCCCCGTCCGCTTTCTGCTTCGGCTTGGCTGCGCGCCACGCAGTTATTTCCCCCGATTCGCACCCCGCTGCTCCCCGCTCCTGCTGTTTCCCTATCCGCTGTTGACGGTCCGTTCACGCATGTGCCGGCGTTACCTTGCCGCGCGCTGGCTTTTGCCATGCAAGCGTTGACGGCTGGCGCGCCGGCTGACTAGACGTGGGCCCGATAGCGCGTCAGCGCAACGCCGGCCGAGGTGAGTGCAGTTCCCAATTCATCGGGATGCAGCAGCGGTTCGGCTTCGATGCGCCGCCATGGCTCCGCGCGGCCCGGATGGACCGAGACTTCGGTCAAGCCATCCGGCAGCGCGTCCGGCAGGCGCTGCGCCCACGTTTCGTCGCCGCCGTCGACGGCGCAGTAATAGTCGGTACGCATCAAGCCCCAGAAAGGGATGGCGAAGACATTGTTGATGATGCGTCGCGGGGCGTTTGGCCGAAGGAAGACGTTTTGCGGACGACGCACCCACGTGATGCCGGCGCGGCGCATTTCCTGGCGTAACGAATAGATGATCGAGGGAAATTTGTGCAGGTGGCCGTGGCTGTCCACATGTGTAACTTCCACATGGTTGTCCCGCAACTCTTCGAGCTGCAGGCGAAATTCGCGCCGGATTTCGGTATTGGCCAGCAAACCGGCCATGGCCGCGTAGCGCTGCGCGTCGCTTTCCCGGAACGCGCCTGGCTCGTCGCACAACGAGGTGTCCTTGCCAGCAAGCGGCTCGAATCCGTCGACGATATTGAAATGCAGACCGAAGGAAAAACGCTTGCGATTCTGCCGGGCGTAGTCGTAGGCCTGCTTCGACGCCTCGCAGCCCACCATGATCGTTGCACTGGTCAGTAACCCGGCCTCGAAGCAATCTATCGTCGTGGCACAGGTTTCGTAATCGAGACCAAAGTCGTCGGCATTGATGATCAGACTGCGCATGGCTGAATCTCCGCTTCCCCTGTTTTTTGGTTTGAGCAACGCCGCGAGGGCTTTTTGCCGCCGCGATGCTGACTGAGTCGCCGAACTGACAGGAAATGGAGCTTAAATCACACTAGATGACCATGGCCGCGCTGATCGCAGGCCATCCCCGTTCCCGTGCAACGACGTTATTGTTTTTTTTACAATACATTCACAACGCTTTAGCCCGTATCGTGCCTGCACCCACGCTTTGCTTATGTGCGCTGTCGCGCGTTGTACGACAGTCCGGTGCTGGCAGCGCACATGCCGTGACATTTGAAGCGGTTCGCCAATTTTGACAATGCGACCACATCTGCTTTTTCCTCAGATTACGCACAGCTGACAGTTTGAAACGCCTCGCAGCACGCTCGATTTGAGCGTTTGCGCACATAGCGGGCTCGGGAACGGTTGGGGATCCACATCGGGTGCGATCTGTTTTTTGGTGGCATGCCGCTATTTCGCCGCAGCTACCCACACCGCTCAATAAGACGAATCTGAATTCGCGCAAATGGATGCGCGGCGTCCATGTCAGACGCGCACCGCTGGCAATCGGATTTCGCCTTGCTTATCCTTCCTCGCTGCGGTGTCTCCCGCATGGGGGCTATAGGGCGCCGCGACCATAACACCAAGTCATTACCAGGGAATCGACGATGAAGCGCAAACTCGCTACCGCCGCAGCCATCGGCTGCGCTGCAATGCTTGCTGGCTGCGCCGGCGCCAACATGGATAGCCTGACGCAAGCCGGCGGCAGTCTGTTTTCAGCCGCCACGCTCAGCGACACCAACGTCAAGCAATTGTCCGACCAGTCGTGCGCGGAGATGGACAAGAAAAACACGCTGGCCACCGCCGACAGCACGTATGCGAAGCGCCTGACCAACATCATGAGCGGGCTGAAGAACACCGGGCTGCCGCTCGACGCCAAGGTCTACATGACCAAGGACGTGAACGCATGGGCCATGGCCAATGGCTGCGTGCGTGTCTATAGCGGATTGATGGATCTGATGACCGACGATGAAGTGCGCGGCGTGCTCGGTCACGAAATCGGCCACGTCGCACTGGGCCACACCAAGGCCGCCATGCAGGTGGCTTACACCACGGCAGCGGCGCGCGGACTGCTCGGCTCCACCGGCAACGCCACGCTGACTGCGCTGTCGTCGTCGCAAATCGGTGAACTGGGCGAAACGTTTGTCAACGCGCAGTTTTCGCAGCGCCAGGAAAGCCAGGCCGACGACTACTCGTTTGACCTGCTGACCAAGAACAACGCCAACCGTCAGGCGCTGGTCACGGCGTTCCAGAAATTGGCCAAGCTGGACGGCGGGCAGTCCAGCCTGCTCAGTTCGCACCCGGCCTCGGCGGCACGCGCCCAGCACATCCAGGACCGGCTCAACAGCGGAAAATAAGTTCTGCACTGCGGCGCTCGCGGCCATAGGCAGCGGGCGCCCGTCGATCGCCAGCGCATCACTGTTGCGACGAACAGTCTGCATGCGCGAGGCCTTGTCATTACTCTGTAAAAATACTTCCAGACATAGCAGTTTTCTTGATTGCGTTTAATACGCGATCAAAAGCTTTCAATACGCGCACGCGCACCGCCCACGGATAATGCCTCACGCCTGCGGGTCCCACCGCCTGGCTTGCCGTGATCCAAGGGAGGCCCTCGCCGCGTCATGGAAATCGCTTCCGCCTTGCTTGCCGAACCGCCGCAGATCGCGATGTCGGCATTGGCCATCGGCCACACCGTGAATGCGATATGCGCCGACTCGCTGCGACCAGGCGGCATCGGCGCCACATCGGCAAGCATCGTACGGGTCGACAGAGATCGACCGATCCCGCTCTTCCCGGGCGTGCTGGCCTCGACGCTTTCTGCAGCCATCCAAAGCGTGATCGCGCGCCTCATCACGCGCGTCGTCACCCGCGTTCCGTTTCCCCTGCACACCGTGTTCACAAACGTAATGGCCCGCGCGCTGGGCCCTTCTCCCCATTAGCAAAGCGTTGTACGGCGTGTCCCGGTGTCACAAGCGCCGACGACATGCGTCCCCAAACCTGCGTCACGCATTACAGGAGGTTCCATGGATTGGTTGCATACGATCTTCCAGAAATCGCCGGAGTCAGCGCTGTTTTTGTCGCTGGCCATCGGGTATGCCATCGGCAAGATCACGTTCGGCAAGTTCCAGCTGGGCGGCGTGGCTGGGTCGCTGCTAGCGGCCGTCATCATCAGCCAGGTTGGCGTAGAGATCGACAATGGCGTGAAAGCCGTGATGTTTGCCGTCTTCATCTATGCCGTCGGCTATGAAAGCGGCCCGCAATTCTTCAACTCGCTGAACCGCAACTCGCTGCGCGAAATCGCCATGGCGGTCTTCATGGCCGTCGCGGGGCTCGTCACGGTGGTGGTTCTTGCCAAGATCTTCCAGCTCGACAAGGGCATCGCCGCCGGACTGGCTGCGGGCGGCATGACGCAATCGGCCATCATCGGCACGGCCGGCGACGCCATCACCAAGCTCGGCCTGCCGCCGGATCAGGTGAAGACGCTGCAGGCCAACGTTGCGATCGGCTACGCGGTGACCTACGTATTCGGATCGCTTGGCGCGATCATCGTCTGCGTCAATATCCTGCCGCGTTTCATGGGGTCCGACCTGAAGACGGATGCCAAGAAGGTGGAAGCGGCGATGCACGGCGGCCTGCCGCAGTTCGGGCCCGGTCAGGCCGGCGCATTGCCGCGCCTAGTGGGACGCCTGTTCCGTGTAACGGGCGCTGCGGGCAAGACCATCAAGGACATCGAGGTGGGCGGCGAAGACCTGATCACCGTCGAGAAACTCCAGCGCGGCGGCAAGCCCATGAAGTTTGCGCAGGACACCGTGCTGGAGACTGGCGATCTGGTCTTGCTGGTCGGCCGACGCGACGCGATGGTGCCGACGGCGCTGGTGATCGGCGAAGAAGTTGCCGACGCCGAGGGCATGGGCATGGTGATGCAGACGCGCCGCGCGGTGTTCACGCTGAAGGGCATGAACAATAAGCCGCTGTCCGAGATCATCGCCAACGTCAGTCGCGAGATGCGCCACGGCGTGTACCTGGAGCGCATCGAGCGCTACGACCACGCGCTGCCGATCCTGCCCGATCTCAAGCTGCAGCACGGCGACATCATCACGTTCTACGGCACGCCCGAAGACACCAAGCGTGCCGCGCAGCGCGCCGGCTACGAGCTTACGCCGAGCGAAAAGACCGATTTCGTCTACTTCGGCGCCGGGGTGCTGGTGGGCCTGCTGATCGGCCTGCTGGTGGTGCGCGTGGGCTCGATCCCGCTGACGCTGGGCGCGGGCGGCGGCGCGCTGCTGTCCGGGCTGGTGTTTGGCTGGGCGCGCTCCAAGCATCCGATGTACGGCGCGATGCCCACCGCGGCGTGCCAGTTGCTCAAGGACTTCGGGCTGGCCGCGTTCGTGGCCATCGTCGGCATCAACTCCGGGCTGCAGGCCGTCGACACCTTGCGCCAGAGTGGGCTGACGATCTTCCTGCTGGGCGCGGTGGTCACGCTGCTGCCGCTGTTCCTGACGATGCTGTTTGGCCGCTACGTGCTGCGGTACGACAACGCTGCACTGCTGGCCGGCGCGTTGTCCGGATCGCGCAGCGCCAACCCCGCCTTCGGCGGCATTCTCGACAAGGCCGAGAGCCCGGTGCCGACCGTGCCCTTCGCCATCACCTACGCATTGGCCAACGTGTTGCTGACGCTGCTCGGCCCGCTCGTGGTCGGCCTGGTCTGACGCGCACCGCCAATCGACGCATTCCCAAAAGGAGTTATGCAATGAGCAAACCGGATCTCTCCACGCTGTCCAGCCTTTCGCCGTTCGAACTCAAGGATGAGCTGATCAAGCTGGCCAGCAGCGACGCCAACCGCCTGATGCTGAACGCCGGGCGCGGCAATCCCAATTTCCTGGCCACCGTGCCGCGTCACGGCTTCTGGCAGCTCGGGCTGTTTGCCATGCGCGAGTCGGAACGGTCGTTCCAGTACATGCCCGAGGGCGTCGGCGGCTTTCCGCGCCGCGAGGGCATCGAGGAGCGCTTCGACCTGTTCGCGCGCGAGAATCGCGACGTGCCCGGCGTGAAATTCCTGGCCGGCGCCGTATCGTACGTGCGCGATCAGCTTGGACTGAACGCCGCCGATTTTCTCTATGAAATGTGCGAAGGCATCCTGGCGTGCAACTACCCGGTGCCCGACCGCATGCTCAAGCTGAGCGAAATCATCGTCGGCCAGTACATCCGCAAGGAGATGATCGGCAAGCATCCGTTCATTGGCGAATTCGACCTGTTTGCCGTGGAAGGCGGTACCGCGGCGATGACGTACCTGTTCAACTCGATGCGGGAAAATCATCTGCTCAAGGCCGGCGACAAGATCGCGCTGGGCATGCCGATTTTCACCCCTTATATCGAGATCCCTGAACTCAACGATTACCAGCTGGTGGAACTGTCGATCGATGCCGACCCGGAATCGCGCTGGCAGTATTCGAACAAGGAACTCGACAAGCTGCGCGATCCGGCCGTCAAGGCCTTCTTCCTGGTCAATCCCAGCAACCCGCCGTCGGTACGCATGAGCGACGAGAGCCTGGAATATCTGGCATCGATCGTCAAGGACCGCCCGGACCTGATCATCCTGACCGACGACGTCTACGGCACGTTTGCCGACAACTTCGTCTCGCTGTTCGCGCTCTGCCCGCGCAACACCATTCTGGTTTATTCGTTCTCGAAGTACTTCGGCGCCACGGGCTGGCGGCTTGGCGTCATCGCCACCCATCGCGACAACATCTTCGACGACAAGCTTGCCAAATTGCCGGACGACCAGCGCCAGCAACTGCACAAGCGCTACAACTCGATCACCACCACGCCCGACACGCTGAAGTTCATCGACCGCATCGTGGCCGACAGCCGGACCGTGGCGCTGAACCATACGGCGGGGCTTTCCACGCCCCAACAGGTGCAGATGGTGCTGTTCTCGCTGTTCTCGCTCATGGATACGCCCGACGCCTACAAGCAGGCGATGAAGCGGCTGATCCGCAGCCGCAAGGCGGCGCTGTTCAACGAGATCGGCATCGCGCCGGACAATGTCGACGACCCGAACGTGGTCGATTACTACACGCTGCTCGACATCGAGCAACTGGGCGGCAAGGCGCTTGGTCCGGATTTCGTGAAATGGGTGATGTCCTCGGCCGAACCGGTGGAACTGCTATTCCGCCTGGCCGAGGAAGCCGGCGTGGTACTGCTGCCCGGCCGCGGATTTGGCACGCGCCATCCGTCGGGTCGCGTGTCGCTGGCCAATCTCAATGAATCGGACTACGCAAAAATCGGCAAGTCGATCCGCAAACTGTTCGAGGAATATGTGGAGCGCTACAACGCGGCCACCGGCAACAAGGCCGACAAGAACGTGACCAGGAAATAAGTTGCGTCATCCGAAGACCCGGCCCGCGCGTGGCGGCATCGCGCGCGGCCGGGTTTTTTCTTTTGGCGGGGGCTATCGAAAGCCCGCTCAAAGCGTCAGCGCGCCTCGACGAACGTCAGCACGGTTTCCAGCATCTGGCGGATGGCCGGCTGCACGTTGGCGGCCTTGGCCGGATCGTACGCAAACGGATGGCGTTCTTCCATGTACGACGATTGCGTGAGTTCCAGCTGGATCGCGTGTACGCCTTCGGCCGGATTGCCGTACTGGCGCGTGATATAGCCGCCCTTGAAGCGGCCGTTCAGCACCGCGGTGTGGTTCGGCACGCGCTGGGCGATCGCCACCACATCGCTGGCGAGCCCTGTGTCGCAGCTCTTGCCGTCGGCCGAGCCGAGATTGAAATCGGTCAGCTTGCCTTCGAAGAAGCGCGGCAGCACGGAGCGGATCGAATGGGCGTCCCACAACGCGATGGTGCCGTGTTCCGCGCGCAGGCGCTTGAGTTCGTCCTGCAGCGCGTTGTGGTACGGATGCCAGACCGCGCCGCGGCGCAAGGCGATTTCGGAATCGTCAGGCAGGTTGGCGCCGTCGGCGTAGACCGGCGTCTTGTCGAACGTGTCGATCGGGCACAGACCCGTGGTGTCCTGGCCCGGATAGAGGTTGGCGTTGTCGGGCGGACGATTCAGGTCGATCACATAGCGCGAGTGCGTGGCCATCAGGATCGATGCGCCGAGATCGCGCGCGAAATCGTAGAGGCGATCCATGTGCCAGTCGGTATCGGGCACCGTGCGGGCCTCGGGCGTCAGGCGCTCGGCCAGTTGCGCGGGAAGATACGTGCCGACGTGCGGCATCGACACCAGCAGCGGGCGGGTGCCGCGATGCAGGGTGAAAGCGGGAATATCGGTGGTGAAGGAGGACATCTTGTCTTGGGGCGGCGGTCTGTTAACTGCTATCGAGGGTTCGGGACCCTAGTCCGCCAGCAGGCCTGCGCGCGCCTCGACGAACAGCCGGGCCGCATCCGTTTGCTGCGGATGCACACCGTGCTGCACGCGGCACGTGCCGCCCGTGCGGACTTCCGCTAGTGTCTCATGTCCGTGGCTCGCAAACACGCAGGTGGCCAGCGCGTGGGCGCCGTCCAGCCCGGCCAGCGTCGGCTGCTGGCCATCGAGGACGATGAAATCGGCGCGCTGCCCGACCGACAGTCCGGCCACGGGACGCGCCGCCGCACGCGCGCCGCCCGCCACGGCATCGAGCCATAAGCGGTCCGCCACCTGCGGGTGCGCCTGCGATGCCAGCACATTGCGCCGCTGCAGTCCCAGGCGCTGGCCGTATTCGAACATGCGCAATTCCTCGGCCACGCTCACGCTGGCGTGGCTGTCCGATCCGATGCCCCACCAGCCGTGCTGCGCCAGGTATGGCGCGGCCTCGAACACGCCATCGCCAAGATTGGCCTCGGTGGTCGGGCAGATGCCGGCCACCGCGCCGCTGTGCGCCAGCCGCCGCCGCTCGTCCCAGTCCATGTGCGTGGCGTGTACCAGGCACCAGCGCGAGTCCACCGGTGCGTGATCGAGCAACCATTGCACCGGACGCACGCCGGTCGCCGCCAGGCAGTCATCGACTTCCTTTTGCTGCTCGGCGATGTGGATATGCACAGGCGCCGTGGCGTCCATCGCGTGCAGCGCGGCGACGGCCTGCGACAGGCTGCCGTGCGGCACGGCGCGCAGCGAATGCGGCGCCAGACCCAGCCGCGCGCCATAGGCGGCGCAATGCGGCGCAAGCTTTTCCAGCAGCGCCAGCATCGCCTCGGTGTCATTCAGGAAGCGGCGCTGGTCAGGCTGCGCGGGCTTGCCGCCAAATCCGGCCGTCTGGTACAGCACGGGCAACAGCGTCATGCCGATGCCGGCGGTCTGTGCCGCGCGCAGCAGCCGCAGCGACATCTCGGCGCGATCGGCGTAAGGCTTGCCGTCGGGATCGTGATGGACGTAGTGGAATTCGCACACGCTGGTGTAGCCGGCGCGCAGCATCTCGATGTAGAGCTGCGTGGCGATCGCCTCGAGCGCATCGGGCGACACGCGCAGCGCGAAGCGATACATCAGCGAGCGCCAGCTCCAGAACGAATCGCCACCGGCCGGATCGTCGCCATCCGTGACGCTGCGGAATTCGGTCAGCCCGGCAAACCCGCGTTGAAACGCGTGGGAATGCAGGTTCGGCATCCCGGGCAACACCGGACCGGCAGCGCGCGGCGCGGCGCCGACCGCGGTGCCCGTCGGAGCGGCAATAGAAGCGCCGATCGAAGCGCCCGCGCCCGTCGCGTTGGGAACGATCGACGTGAAAACGCCCTGCGCGTCCCACGCCAGCAGCACATCGCGCGCCCAGCCGTCGGGCAGCAGCGCGTAGGGGGCGAACAATCGGCCTGCACTCGTCGCACTCGTCGCACTCATCGTTGAATACCTTTGCCTTGAACATGGAGCCGGCCCTGACGCACCACCGCCGCGCACGGATTGCCGCCAAAGCGATACGCCAGTTCCGCCGGCGAATCGACGCGCCACAGCACGAAATCGGCCACGCGGCCCACCGCAAGGCGTCCGTGCCGATCCGCCGCGCCGAGCGCGCGCGCCGCGTGGACGGTCACGCCGGCCAGCACTTCCGGCACGGTCATGCGGAACAGCGTGCACGCCATGTTCATCATCAGCAGCAGCGACGTAGTGGGCGACGTGCCCGGATTGTGATCGGTGGCGATGGCGATCGGCACGCCGTACTGGCGCAGCAGTGCTAACGGCGGCAAGTGGGTATCGCGCAGGAAATAATAGGCGCCTGGCAGCAACACCGCGACGGTGCCCGCCTGCGCCATCGCGGCCACGCCCGCTTCGTCGAGATGTTCGAGATGATCGGCGGACAGCGCGCGATGTCGCGCCGCAAGCGCCGCGCCGCCCAGATTGCTCAACTGCTCGGCATGGAGCTTGACGGGCAAGCCGTGCCGCGCCGCCGCCTCGAAGACGCGCTCGGTCTGCGCGGGGCTGAATCCAATGCCCTCGCAGAACGCATCCACCGCATCGACAAGTTTTTCGTCGGCCAGCGCCGGCAGCATCGTGTTGCAGACCAGCTCGATGTAGTCGTCGGCGCGACCCGCATATTCGGGCGGCAGCGCGTGCGCGCCGAGGAACGTCGTGTGGACCGTCACGCCGTAAGCCTCGCCGAGCTGCCGCGCCACGCGCAGCTGCTTGCGTTCGGCATCGAGCGACAGGCCATAGCCGGACTTGATCTCGATGGCGGTGACGCCTTCGGCGAGCAGCGCTTCCAGGCGCGGCGCGGCCTGCGCGAACAGCGTGGCTTCGTCTGCATCGCGCGTGGCGCGCACCGTCGACACGATGCCGCCGCCCGCGCGCGCAATTTCCTCGTAGCTGGCCCCGGCCAGGCGCATCGCGAATTCGTCGGCGCGCTGGCCGCCGTAGACCAGATGCGTATGGCAGTCGACCAGGCCCGGTGTGATCCACGCGCCTGCCGCGTCGTGCCGCGGCAGGCGCCGCAGGCTCTCCGGCAAGGCAGACGCTTCGCCCAGCCACACGATGCGGCCATGTTCGACCGCGATGGCGGCGTCGCGCGTGGCGTGCGCGGGATCGGCATCCGCCAGCAGATGGCAGTGATGCCAGACGCCGTCTGCCGACAGCGCATCGTTGATCTTCATCGGTCCCGCTCCATATGCAGGGTCACGCGCAAGCACAGCGCGGCAAGCCCGTTGTGAGACAGCGTGATGGCCGGCGTGCCGGCTGGCAGCAGTATGCCTTCTCCGGCGGCCAGATGCAGGCTGGGGCCGGCCTCCCAGGCGCCGTCGAGCGCCAGCACCAGCACCGTGGTCTCGCTCGGCACCACCGAGAACGGCTGGCGCATCAGGCGCACGTCGGCGCGGCACACGCCGCGGCGTGTCATCACATTGAAATCGCGCGTCGGCCCGTCGATCAGCGTGGCATGCATGGCGGTATCGCCTGAAAACGCGAACGGTTCTCCCACGCGCACCAGCCGATGGGAAAACGAATCGTCATGCGCCTGCAGGTGCACGCCGGCGCCTTCCAGCAATGCGATCTGGCGATCCACGCCGGGAAATGCGGAGAACGGCCCGTCGTCAGCGATATCGGCCACGCTGATGCGCCATGCAAACGACTCCATTGCGGCACCAGGCGGCCACACGGCGATTTCGCGCGTTGCGCCACCGCCGTTCTTCCACGGCGTCGGCGCGATCGCATCGACTGCAAACTTCTGCACGGCCATCAACGCTTCACCATCGGCAGGTTCAGGCCCTTTTCCCTGGCGCAGTCGATGGCGATGTCATAACCGGCATCGGCGTGGCGCATCACGCCGGTGGCCGGGTCGTTCCACAGCACGCGTTCGATCCGTTTGGCGGCCGCATCGGTGCCGTCGCAGACGATGACCACGCCGGCATGTTGCGAAAAGCCCATGCCGACGCCGCCGCCGTGATGCAGGCTGACCCATGTGGCGCCGCCCGCGGTGTTCAGCAGCGCGTTGAGCAGCGGCCAGTCCGACACGGCGTCGGACCCGTCGCGCATCGCTTCGGTTTCACGATTGGGTGACGCGACGGATCCGCAATCGAGGTGATCGCGCCCGATCACGATCGGCGCCTTCAGTTCGCCCGATTTCACCATCTCGTTGAAGGCCAGCCCGGCGCGATGCCGTTCGTCGAGCCCCACCCAGCAGATCCGCGCCGGCAAACCCTGGAACGCGATGCGGTCGCGCGCCATATCGAGCCAGCGGTGCAGATGCTTGTCCTCGGGGAACAGCTCCTTCATCTTGGCGTCGGTCTTGTAGATGTCCTCGGGATCGCCGGACAGCGCCACCCAGCGGAACGGACCCTTGCCGCGACAGAACAGCGGCCGGATATAGGCCGGCACAAAACCGGGGAAATCGAACGCGTTGGCCACGCCCTCGTCGAACGCCACCTGGCGGATGTTGTTGCCATAGTCGAGCGTCGGCACGCCCATTTTCTGGAAGTCCAGCATGGCCTGCACGTGCCGGACGATCGAAGCGCGCGCTGCGGCCTCGACTGCCTTGGGGTCGCGCTGGCGCAGGTCTTCCCACTGTTGCACGCTCCAGCCTTCGGGCAGATAGCCGTTCACCAGATCGTGCGCCGAGGTCTGGTCGGTGACGATGTCCGGGCGCATGCCGCCGGCGCGCGCGCGACGCACCAGTTCCGGCACGATTTCCGCCGCGTTGCCCAGCAGGCCCACGGAGATTGCCTCGCCCTTGCTGGTTGCCGATGCGATCATCGCGAGCGCTTCGTCCAGCGTGATGGCCTTCTTGTCGAGGTAGCGCGTGCGGATGCGGAAATCGATGCGCGATTCCTGGCATTCGATGGCCAGCACGCACGCGCCGGCCAGCACGCCCGCCAGCGGCTGCGCGCCGCCCATGCCGCCGAGGCCGGCGGTCAGGATCCATTTGCCGGTCAGGTCGCCGTTGTAGTGCTGGTTGCCAGCTTCCACGAAAGTTTCGAACGTGCCCTGCACGATGCCCTGCGTGCCGATGTAGATCCACGATCCCGCCGTCATCTGCCCGTACATCATCAGCCCGGCGCGATCGAGTTCGTTGAACTTGTCCCAAGTGGCCCAATGCGGCACCAGATTGGAATTGGCGATCAGCACGCGCGGCGCATCGGCATGAGTGCGGAACACGCCCACCGGCTTGCCCGACTGCACAAGCAGCGACTCGTCCTCGCCCAGCCGGCGCAGGCTATCGAGAATCGCGTCAAAGCATTCCCAGTTGCGCGCGGCCTTGCCGATGCCGCCGTACACCACCAGATCCTGCGGGCGCTCGGCCACGTCGGGATCGAGATTGTTCTGGATCATGCGGTATGCGGCCTCGATCAGCCAGTTCTTGCAATGCAGCTGGCTGCCGTGCGGCGCGCGGATTTCGCGCTGGCCGCGCGCGGTGTCGGTGAATTGGTGTTCGTTGGCGTTCATGGTGGTCTCGCGTTTCTTGGAAAGAGGTTCGCGGCGGCGCCGCGTGTCACACGTTCGGATGCTCAGACGCTCTGGTTCGTCGGCAGGATGGCCCGCACGGCGGCGGGCCAGCCCGCGCCCGCATCGCCCTGCACCACCCATTGCTTCATCGCTTCGATATCGGGCGCGAGATAGCGGTCGGCGTCGAGGAATGCCACACGGCTGCGGATACGCGCGAGTTCCTGTTCGATCAGCGGCGATGAGTGCAGCGGGCGATGGAACTCGATGCCCTGCGCCGCGGCCATCGCCTCAATGCCGACGATCACCGCGGTGTTGGCCGCCATCTCGCCAAGCCGGCGCGCGCCATACGTGGCCATCGAAACGTGATCTTCCTGATTGGCCGAGGTCGGCAGGCTGTCCACGCTGGACGGATGCGCGAGCGCCTTGTTTTCCGAAGCAAGCGCTGCGGCCGTGACCTGCGCGATCATGAAGCCCGAGTTCAGGCCGCCATCGCGCACCAGGAACGGCGGCAAACCGGACAGGCCGGTATCGAGCAGCAATGCCAGACGGCGCTCGGAAATCGCGCCGATTTCGGCGATGGCCAGTGCCACGATGTCGGCTGCAAACGCCACCGGCTCTGCGTGGAAATTGCCGCCGGACACCACATCGCCCTGCTCGGAGAACACCAGCGGATTGTCGGATGCGGCGTTGGCCTCGATGCGCAGGATCCGCGCCGCGTGCGACAGATTGTCGAGGCACGCGCCCATCACCTGCGGCTGGCAGCGGATCGAATACGGGTCCTGCACGCGACCGCAGGTCTTGTGCGAATCGACGATGCCGCTGCCGTCGAGCATCGCGCGCACCGCGCCGGCCACGGCGATCTGGCCGGCCTGGCCGCGCGCTTCGTGAATGCGCGCGTCGAACGGCTTGACCGATCCCTTGATCGCCTCGAGCGACAGCGCCCCGGCAACCAGACCGGCCGCGAATGCGTCTTCGGCGGCGAACAATCCCGCCAGCGCCAGAGCCGTGGAAACCTGCGTGCCGTTCAGCAGCGCCAGGCCTTCCTTGGGGCCAAGCGTGAAGGGCTCGAGCCCGGCGTGCGCGAGCCCTTGCGCGGCCGGCACTCGCCGGCCGTCGATCATCACCTCGCCCACGCCGATCAGGGTGCACGACATATGGGCCAGCGGCGCGAGGTCGCCCGATGCGCCGACCGAACCCTTGGCCGGGATGCACGGCGTGACGCCATGGTTGGCCAGCGCCAGCAGCGCCTCGATCAACGCGGGACGCACGCCGGAATGGCCGCGCGCCAGGCTGACCGCCTTGATGGCCAGGATCAGCCTCACGGTGTCGGGCGCCAGGTCTGCGCCGGTGCCCACGCTGTGCGACAGCACCAGATTGCGCTGCAGGTCGGCCAGCTTGTCATGCGCGATGCGCGACTGCGCCAACTTGCCGAAGCCGGTGTTGATGCCATAGACCACGGCATCGGCATCGATGATGTCCTGCACCGTGGCCTGCGCGGCGCTGACCCCGGCCCATGCCGATTCCGCCATCGCCAGGCGCACCTCCCCGCGATAGATGCGGCGCAGGTCGTCCAGCGAAACGTGGCCGGGATTGAGAGTCAGGAGAGAGCGGGAATCTTGTGTCATCTTCAGTTGCCGATGTTGTATGAGCCTGTCTATACAGGTTAGTCGAAAATAAAACCCGATGGCCGGCTTTTGACCGGCCTCAGGCACCAGTTCTAGCCAAAGGCGGGATTGCCGTCGGCGCGAAAGCGGCTGCCCAGCCGATACCGGTTGCCCGGATGCAGGCAGCGTACAAAGGTTACCGGCACGCCATGCGTCCACGTACGGCGCGTCAGCAGCAGGCACGGCTGGGTCGGCGGCATCTCAAGCTGCGCGGCCTGCTCCGCCGTGGCGGCGATGGCGTCGACCACGTGTTCCACCTGATCGTACGGAACATTGCGCAGCAGGTATTCGCCGGGCTGCGTGTCGCCAAAATCCTGGGCGATGAAATCGGGCGCGGCGCGCGGGTTGACGTAGCGGTCCTCCAGTTGCACCGGCACGCCGTCCTCGCGATGAATGCAGATCGAGTGGTACACCGACTCGCCGGTGCGAAGCTCCAGCGCGGCGGCCACTTCGATCGATGCCGAGACACGTTCGACCAGGATCACGTCGCACGCATAGTCATGGCCGCGCATGCGGATCTCGTCCTGCAGATTGACGACCGAAAGCAGCGTCGACTGCGGTTTGTGTTCCGCCACGAACGTACCCACGCCGGCCACGCGCACGACCCTGCCCTGCTCGGACAATTCGCGCAGCGCCCGGTTGACCGTCATACGCGACACCGAAAAGCGGTTCACCAATTCCTGCTCCGACGGCACGCGGTCGCCAGGTTGCCACGCGCCGCTCTGGATCTGGCGCGCGATATATTCCTTGACCTGCTGGTACAGCGCAGCGGGCGCGGACGATGAGGAAGTTGCCGAAGCGGCGGTCTGGTTCATGGCGTGGTTGCGCATCGCCCCGTCAATGCTCGGCCGCAGCCATGGCTTCGGCGCGAATCTCTTCGGTCAGCCGTGCCTTCAGCGCAGAAAACTCGGGCGATGTCTTGATCGTGTAATGGCGCGGATGCGGGAAATTCACCGCGATTTCGCTCTTGATCCGACCGGGCCGCGCGGAAAACACCGCCACGCGGTTGGCCATGAAAATGGCTTCGTCGATATCGTGCGTGACGAATAATACCGTCTTGCGCGACGCCTCCCATATGCCCAGAAGCAACTCCTGCATCAGCACGCGCGTCTGGTTGTCGAGCGCACCGAACGGCTCGTCGAGCAACAGGATCTTGGGATCGTTGGCCAGCGCACGCGCAATCGCGGTGCGCTGCTGCATGCCGCCCGACAACTGTTTCGGATAGTGCTGCTCGAAGCCGCGCAAGCCGACGCGCGCGATGAAGAAATCGCTGCGCTCTTTCTGGTCGGCTTCGCTCATGCCGCGTTCGCGCAGCCCGAAGCGCACGTTCTGCTCGATCGTCAGCCACGGAAACAGCGTGTACGACTGGAACACCATGCCGCGGTCCGCGCCCGGGCCCGCCACCGGCTGGCCGTCGAGCAGCACGCGGCCGCCGCTGGGCGTATCGAGGCCCGCCACGATGCGCAGCAGTGTCGACTTGCCGCAGCCCGACGGTCCGAGGATCGTCACGAAATCGTTGTCGCGCACATCGAAATCGACTGGCAGCAGCGCCTGCGTGCTGCCGCCGCGCGGGTTTTCGAACGTGCGGGAAACCTGCTGGATCGACAGCGCGCTCATTTGATCGAACTCCACGGAAACAGGCGCTGGTTGGCCAGCTTGAAGACGAGATCGGACACCAGCCCGATACAGCCGATCACGATGATTCCAAAGATGATCTGGCCGGTGTTCAGCAAGGCCTGGCTGTCGGTGATCATGTGGCCGATGCCGGACGACGAGCCGATCAGCTCGGCCACGATCACATAGGTCCACGCCCAGCCCAGCACCAGCCGCAGCGTCTCGGCGATTTCCGGCGCGGCGCCCGGGATCAGCACGCGCCGCACAATGCCGCGCGGCGTGGCGCCCAATGTGTAGGCGGCTTCGACGAGATCCTTGCGCGCGCCGCCCACCGTCACCGCCACCATCAGCACAATCTGAAAGAACGAGCCGATGAAGATCACCAGCAGCTTCTGCGTCTCGCCAATGCCGGCCCAAAGAATCAACAGCGGAATGAACGCCGACGCAGGCAGATAGCGGCAGAACGACACGAAAGGCTCGAAGAACGCTTCGGCCGCCTTGTACGCGCCCATGAAAATGCCCAGCGGCACGGCCAGCGCGGCGGCCAGCACGAAGCCGCCCACCACGCGCCACACCGTCATGCCGATATCGCCGATGAAGCCGTATTCGGTGAACAGCAGCCGACCCTCGTTGGCCATCGTCAGCGGATCGGCCAGGAACGTGCGCGGCACGAAGCCGCCGAGCGTGGCGACGGCCCAGATCGCGAAGAACACGACGAAAAACGACAGGCCCAGCGTCCAGCGGGCGCGCGGCGACACGGGCACCAGCGGCGACAGCCACGGATGACGCGCACGCGGCGCGCCGGCCGCGGCCTGGACGTCATGCTGGACGTGGGCGGACGCGGCAGTTGGCGGCGTGGTGACTTGAGACATCGGGACGCCCTCCGGCTTACTTGAGGAATCGGGCGTCATAGATCGCCGTCACGTCGGGCACCTGGCGGATCACGCCGATGTCCTTGAGCACGTCGGCCGCTTCCTTGCTGAAGCTGGCCAGCTCGCCCGCGAAGAACTTGCGGTTGGCTTCCTTGTCCTGCCAGCGCAGGTAAGCCGACGACTTGGCAAACTGCTCGCCGGTCTGCTTGACTGCCGCGCCCATGATCTCGTTGGATTTCTCCGGCTCCTTGCGGATCATTTCGAGCGCCTCAAAATAGCTGTCCACCAATGCCTGCGCCGCTTTCGGGTTGTCCTTGAGCCATTTGGGCGCGCAGCCCAGCGTATCGGTCACCATCGGGTAATCGAGCGTGGTGGCCAGGATCTTGCCCTTGTCCGGATTGGCGCGCACCGTCGACAGATAGGGCTCGTAGGTCATTGCGCCGTCGTTCTGCCCGGCCACGAACGCCTGCGCGGCGGCCTGCGGCGACAGCGTGGTCAGCTTCACGTCCTTGAGCGTCATGCCATTCTTGCGCAGCATCCAGGCCAGCCCGAAAAACGGCGCGGTGCCCGGCGCGTCCACGCCGATCGTCTTGCCCTTGAGGTCGGCAAACGTCTTGACGTCGCCGCGCACGGCCAGCCCATCCGCCCCGTACGATTTGTCGAGCTGCACGATCTGGGTGATCGGCACGCCATTGGCGTTCCACGCCACATGGGTCTCCACCGTGGTCGCCGCGCACTGAATCGCGCCCGAAGCCAGTGCCAGATGGCGGTCCTTCTGCGGAATCATCTTGATGTCCACATCGACACCGTGCTTCTTGAAGATGCCAGCCTTGTCGGCCAACGTAAGCGGGGCAAAACCGGTCCAGCCGCTCATGCCGAGCGCCACTGCGGTGGTCTGGGCCTGGACGGCGGGGACGGCGGCGATGGCAAGGGCAATGGCGGAAACAATCGGTGCGGCGCGGCGGTGCAGCTTCATGCTGTCGGCTCCATATGGGCGTCGTTAAGGGCAGGGCTGGATTTGCGGGTCGGGCGGCGCAACCGCACGCGCTGCCTGACCGGCAATCTACCATCCTGTATATACAAGTCAAACCCGGGGTTTACCTGAACACACGTTCCGCTACTGCCCTACAAATGGCGCTGCAACGCGCCATGGTTGTGCATCTGCGCACTATGCCGCATCACGATCTGGCATATGCGGCTGCGGCAGGCGTGCGAACCGGGTCGATCTTGTATAGACAGGATGAATCGGCACGATTCCCAGCAATCGGCGTGCCTGCCCGCGCGACGGCGGACTGGCACGCGCGGCGACGCTTTAGCGGTCGAAGAACGACGCGACGGTGGGATAGCGCAGCTTCAACCGCAACTCGCGCTTGAGCCGGCGGTTGTCCAGCCGGCGCGATTCGCTCATGAAACTCAGCAGCGTGGGATCGATCGTGGTCAGCGCCTGTTGCCGCGAGATGCGCGGCGGACGCGGCAGGCCCTTGCGGTCGGCCACCAGATCGAAATAGTCGGCCATGCGCAATTCGGTGTCGTCGCTGGCATGCACCACGCGCTGCGGGCGGCCCCGCCACAGCGCGGCGATCATGGTGCGCGCCAGGTCGTCGGCATGGATATGGCTGGTGTAGACGTCATCCTGCGGCGCCAGCGCCGGCGTGCCCTTGTTCAGGCGCGCCACCGGGAGGCGGTCGGCCGCGTAGATGCCCGGAATCCGCACGATATTGACGCGCCAGCCGGCCTTGCGGCCGAAATCGCGCACCGCAGCTTCCGCCGCGACACGCCGGCGGGCTCGCGCGGTCTGCGGGCGCACGGCGTGGAATTCCTGCACGCGGGCCCCGCCCCGGTCGCCATAAACGCCGGTGGTGCTGGCGTAGACGAAGGCGCCCGCGGCCCGATGCCGGACCGCCGCCTCAAACGCCCGGTGCCATCCCCGCTCGGGTAGAATGGCGGCCTCGCCGACACCGACGCCAAAGCGCGTGGTGCGCGCGCGGCGCCATGCGGTGCGGCGCAGGGCGCCGAGCAACGCGCGTGTGCGCGGATCGCCATTGCCCTGCCCGGGCGGCGGCGCCAGATCCATGACCCGCGTCGCCAGTTGCGCCAGCCGGGCCAGCGTGGCTGGGCGGTCCAGATCGGCCACCAGCGGTATCGCACCGGCTTCGCGCAGTTCGGCGCGGCGCGACGGCTGCGAGGTGACGGCGAACACACGCATGCGCGTGGCCAGCAGGCGCAGGATGCGCGTGCCGACGTCGCCGCAGCCAACGATCAGCAGGCGCGGCCGGCCCAGCCGGCGGCCACGCCTGCCGTGCCCGACGCCCCGTGGGGAAGACAACGCCGCTTGCGGCGACAGAATTTGGTTCATAGACCCGATTATGGCTTATCAAGTTACCGTCATGCCGAGTGGCCACAAGTTCGAAGTGGCCGCCGACGAAACCATCCTGGGCGCCGCGCTGCGCCATAGCATCGGCCTGCCGTATGGCTGCAAGAACGGCGCGTGCGGGTCCTGCAAGGGCCGCGTCGTCGAAGGCACGATCGCCCAGGGCGACCACGCCGCGTCCGCGCTGACGGCGCAGGAAAAGACCGAGGGCCGCGCGCTGTTCTGCTGCGCCAACGCCACCTCGGACATCACGATCGAATGCCGTGAAGTGCACGGCGCCGGCGATATCCCCATCAAGAAGATTCCGTGCCGCGTCAGCACGATGGAGCGCCTGGCGGACGACGTGATCGCCGTGCGCCTGCAGCTGCCGGCCACCGAACGGATGCAGTTCCTGGCCGGCCAGTATGTGGAATTCCTGCTGCGCGACGGCAAGCGCCGCAGTTATTCGATCGCCACGCCGCCGCACGAGGAAGGCCCGATCGAGCTGCACATCCGCCATATGCCGGGCGGCGCTTTCACCGACTACGTGTTTGGCGCGAAGGAAGGCATGCCGGCCATGAAGGAGCGCGACATCCTGCGCTTCGAAGGTCCGCTGGGCAGCTTCTTCCTGCGCGAGGATTCGGACAAGCCGATCGTCCTGCTGGCGTCGGGCACCGGTTTCGCACCGATCAAGGCCATCGTCGAACATGCCGCGTACACCGGCATCACGCGCCCGATGACGCTGTATTGGGGCGGCCGCCGGCCGCAGGATCTGTACATGCACGCGCTGTGCGAGAAATGGGCGCGCGAGCTGCCGAATTTCAAATACGTGCCCGTGGTGTCCGATGCGAAGCCCGAGGACAACTGGTCCGGTCGCACCGGCTTTGTCCATCAGGCCGTGATGGCCGACCATCCCGACCTGTCCGGGCACGAGGTCTATGCCTGTGGCGCGCCCGTCATGGTCAACGCCGCACGCGCCGATTTCACCGCGCAGTGCCAGTTGCACGAGGACGCGTTCTTCGCCGATTCGTTCACGTCCGAAGCCGATCTGCACCCGGCCGGCGCGGCCTGAGCGCCAGCCGCAGCCGTTCCGCCGACACAACAATGCCACCCGGGTCTGCCAAATTTCGCTTTGACACCCGGGCGCATGCGTCTTATATTTGCCGCCATGAACACCGCCATGATCCGACGCCGCGCTCGTACGTTGCTCCCTTCCGGGGTGCCGCGCGGCTGACCGTAGATAGCGTCTGTTCAGGTCAACAAGCCACGGGCAATCCCCGTGGCTTTTTGTTTTTGTCCGTCCATCGTTTCATGCCGACCCCAGGAGTCCGCCATGGCATTTGCTGAGTACCCCGTCCAATCCCTGATGTACATCACCAACCGGCCCGAACTGGTCTTTACCGAGGGCAAGGGCTCGTGGCTGACGGACCATAACGGCAAGCGCTATCTGGATTTCGTGCAAGGCTGGGCGGTCAACGCACTGGGCCATTCGAACGAAGGCATGATCCAGGCGCTTGAGACGCAGGCGCGCAAGCTGCTGAATCCGAGCCCGGCGTTCTACAACGAACCGATGCTCAAGCTGGCGAACCAGCTCACTGAGAACAGCTGTTTCGATAAGGTCTTCTTCGCCAACAGTGGCGCCGAGGCCAACGAGGGCGCGATCAAGCTGGCGCGCAAATGGGGCCGCAAACACAAGAACGGCGCCTACGAAATCATCACGATGGACCACAGCTTCCATGGCCGCACGCTGGCGACCATGAGCGCATCGGGCAAGGCCGGCTGGGACACGATCTTCGCGCCGCAAGTGCCCGGTTTTCCGAAGGCCGAGCTGAACGACCTGGCGTCGGTCGAGAAGCTGATCACCGACAAGACCGTCGGCATCATGCTGGAGCCGGTGCAGGGCGAAGGCGGCGTGATCCCCGCCACCCGCGAGTTCATGCAAGGCCTGCGCGCGCTGGCCGACAAGCACAAGCTGCTGTTTATCGTCGATGAAGTGCAGACCGGTTGCGGCCGTTGCGGCACGCTGTTCGCGTACGAGTTGTCGGGCGTGGAGCCGGACATCATGACGCTCGGCAAGGGCATCGGCGGTGGCGTGCCGCTGTCGGCGTTGCTGTGCAAGGCGGATGTGGCCAGCTTCGAAGCCGGCGACCAGGGCGGCACGTATAACGGCAATCCACTGATGACCGCGGTGGGCAGCTCGGTGATTTCGCAACTGACGGCGCCGGGCTTTCTCGATGACGTCAAGGCCAAGGGCGAATATCTACGCGAACAACTGCTGGCGCTGTCCGCCGAATTCAACCTGGGCGGCGAGCGCGGCGAAGGCTTGCTGCGCGCGCTGATGCTGAACAAGGATATCGGCCCGCAGATCGTCGAAGAAGCGCGCGAGATGGCGCCGGTGGGCCTGCTGCTGAACGCGCCGCGCCCCAACCTGCTGCGTTTCATGCCGGCACTGAACGTGTCGCGCGAGGAAATCGATCAGATGATCGGTATGTTGCGCGAACTGCTGAAGAAGCTGGCCTGACGCCCGCACGTAATGCTGGGCCGTGCGCTGCATGCGCGGGCCAGCTTGCGGGCCACCATACGGCGCGCGCCGGAGCGCAGCCGCGGCGCGCGCTCTCAAGCCGCGGCCCGTGCTCCGGGAGCGTCCGCCTCACTACACCCGGATCGGTTGGGCGACTCCCTGCCCCGGAAGATGCGCGGTGCCTAAACCGGTAACGGCGGAAAGCGTCGGCTCGGCGCATTGGGCGGCACCACCGGAATTGTTCCCCGCACGATCCTGACGCGCCAGCTGTCGGGGAGTTTCAGCGAGGGTATCAGGTCTCGCCAGTGAGATTCGTAACCGACGTATTCATGGCCCTCTCGGGTCAACGCGACGTCTCGATAGCCGATGCACCAACCAATCTCGAGGCGGCCGTCGGCTTCCTCAACGAATCGCTCAAGATAATCGCCCCGTCCCAGTAGGCAGCATTTCAGTGCGATAAGTCCTACCTGGCGCAAGCCAATCCGATGCAGGTAGTTCACCAGACCGAACGGACAAAATGGTTTTGCGTAAAGTTGCTCTATCCCGTGCGCGTTGGCGTGCCCGATGATGATGAGCTTCGACGCGCTGGTCATCCCGCTCAGGCTGCCAGTCGCCGTCTTGACGAATCCGGCTTTTCTACCGTATCCGTCGAAGATTCGATGCTGACTGGGCACGTTATAGCGATCTGCCCACGCATTGGCGGCATTGATCAGTGCCTTGCACCTACCGTCCTCCGCTGCAGAAATCACCAGCACACGGACATCATTCCATTTCATACCCAACTCCAAAAACCTCAGCGCGGATCACCTTGCTGAAAACAAAACGATTCATTCAATTCCCGAGAGCGTAGAGCTGGTTCATCAGCGGCAAGGGCATATATCTGGTACTTGGTTTTCGTGGCGGCAACACTGGCACATTGCCGCGCACCACCTTGACCCGGCGTTCGTCCGAGCGCTTGATCTCGCGCGCCGCATCGATCCACCGCCAGCGCCACTCCGATCCCACCAATTCGTTACGTCCGGCGGTTCGGACGATATCCTTGTAGCCGATGCACCAGCCGATCTGGATGCGATGCCTGGCGGCGTCGACGACTTGGTTCAGGAAATCCCCGACTCCGATCTCGCATGATTTGAACGACAACAGGCCGACTTGTCGCAGCCCCAGGCTATATAGAAGGTCAACAGTCTGCTTCGGGGATAGTCCTGCCAGACAGTGCGGATTACCGTGCGCCACGATGATCAGCTTCGACGCGAGCGTCATGCCGCTCAGGCTTGTCGCGCGCGCCATCGTGCATCCAGGCGCCTTGAAGCCGCCACTCACGAATTGATGAGATCGATGAATTCGATATCTGTGTGCCCAGGCATCTACCGTCCGCAGAACCCATCCGTCCGCTCTCTTGCCGGGATTAGGGACCACAAGCGCCCTCGCTTCAGCCCATTTCATCGCGCTCTCCTTGTCGGGTTCGAAAAGTGTTCTCGCTTGGCGTGTCGCCCCACGGCTTCTGGGCTTGCCGATCAGCGATGCGTGATCGGTCTGCGGCCAGACCATGCGTACGGCGTGCCGCGGAAATGCCAGCGGGCTGGTGGCCGGGAATCTCTCACTACTGCCTTGCATCTTTCAGATTCGCGATGAAGCCGTCACGCCTCGAATTTTCAGGATGTCGCAGACAGCGGTCTTCATCGATCGGCTTGCACCATATCGGATTACCGTGACCTCATTCTTGACAGCTGTCAGGTGCAGAAGCTGCGCTAGCAACATCGGCGCGCACATTACGCCAACAAAAAAGCCGAGCCCATTTCTGGACTCGGCTTTCGCTCGATCGATACGATTTGGCGCGTTTGCGCGCGGTCACTCTCCGAGGTACGCGGCCCTGACCTTCGGATCGTCGAGCATCTGTTTGGCGTCGCCGCTCATGGTGATCAGGCCCGACTCCATCACATAACCGCGATGCGCCGCCTGCAGCGCCAGCCGCGCGTTCTGCTCGACCAGCAGCACGGTCACGCCCTGACCCGAAACCGTTCGCACCACCTCGAAGATCTTTTCGACCATGATCGGCGAAAGTCCCATCGACGGTTCGTCGAGCAGCAGCAGCTTGGGCTGGCTCATCAGCGCGCGCGCCATTGCCAGCATCTGCTGCTCGCCGCCGGACATCGTGCCGGCCAGCTGGTTGGCGCGCTCCTTGAGGCGCGGAAAGGTCTCGAACATGCGATCGATGTCAGCCTTGATATTGGCTTCGTCGTCACGCGTGTAGGCACCCATCTGCAGGTTCTCGGTGATGGTCATGCGCGCGAACACGCCGCGGCCTTCCGGCACCATCGCCAGACCGCGCTTGAGCAGGACGTAGCTGGGCACACCCTTGATCGACTTGCCCATGTATTCCACATCGCCGCCGGCCCAGCCCTGCAGGCCCGTGATGGCCTTCATCGTGGTGGTCTTGCCCGCGCCGTTGGCGCCGATCAATGTCACCAGTTCGCCTTCGCGGATTTCCAGATCCACGCCCTTGACGGCCTGGATGCCGCCGTAGGCCACTTTCAGCCCGGAAATCTTCAGAATTGTCTGCTGTGTCATGTTGCTTCCTCCGGCCATCAATGCGCCGACGCGCCGAGGTAGGCCTCGATCACGGCAGGATTGTTTTGCACCTCGTGCGGCAGGCCCTGCGCAATGACCTTGCCGTAGTCGAGCACGGTCAGGCGATTGCACAAGCCCATCACGAGCTTCACGTCATGCTCGATCAGCAGGATGGTCTTCCCATCGTTCTTGATCTTTTCGAGCAGGCCGCGCAGTTCCACCTTTTCGGTGGCGTTCATGCCTGCGGCCGGTTCGTCCAGCGCCAGCAGTTTTGGCTCGGTGGCCAGTGCGCGGGCGATTTCGAGACGACGCTGATGGCCGTAGGACAGATTGCGCGAGGTGAAGTTTGCGTATTTGCCGATGCCGACGTAGTCGAGCAGATCGTGCGCCATATCCTCGATGCCCTCTTCCTCGCGGCGCACCGAAGGCGGGCGGAACACGGCGCCGAACAGGCCGGCCTTGGTGCGCACGTGGCGACCCACCATGACGTTCTCGAGCGCGGTCATGTCGCCGAACAGACGAATGTTCTGGAACGTGCGCGCGATGCCGGTCTTGGCCACTTCATGCACGGCGGTCGGCTGGTACGGCTGGCCGCCCAGCACGAACTCGCCGGAGTCGGGCGTGTACAGGCCCGTGATCACATTGAAGAACGTGGTCTTGCCCGCGCCGTTGGGACCGATCAGGCCATAGATCTCGCCCGGCTTGATCTGCAGGCCCACATCGGACAGCGCCTGCAGGCCGCCGAAACGCTTGTTGACCCCCTGTACCGACAGGAGGAATTCGGAATTGCTCATGTTGTCCTCCTGTTCAGAAACGGCCTACGCTGCCGGCACGGCGCACCACGGGGCGATCTTCCTTGCGCGGCGATGGCCACAGGCCCGCCGGACGATAGAGCATCACCGCCACCAGCGCCAGGCCGAACATCAGCTGGCGCAGCACTTCGGCATCGACCACCACATGGCCGAACAGGCCGGTCTGCATCGGCTCGGCCACCACGCGCAGCAGTTCCTGGAAGCCCACCAGCAGGATGCCGCCCAGAATCACGCCGGGGATATGACCCATCCCGCCCAGCACCACGATGGCGAGCACGTAGATCGATTCCCACAACGTGAACGATTCGGGCGAGACGAAGCCCTGGAATGCGCCAAACACCGCGCCCGAAGCGCCGCCGAACGACGCGCCCATGGCAAACGCCAGCAGCTTCATGTTGCGGGTGTTGATGCCCATTGCCTTGGCGGCGATCTCATCCTCGCGGATGGCCACCCAGGCGCGGCCGATCCGCGAAGTCTGCAGGCGCAGACACACGAACACGATCACGATCACCAGGCACACCAGCAGGTAGTAATACATGAACACCGGCGTGAACTTCATGCCGAAGATCTCGTGCGTTTTCGAGAAATCGAAGCCGAAGATATGGACCGGATCCACCGCCGTGATGCCCTTGGGGCCGTTGGTGATGTTCACCGGACGATCCAGATTGTTCATGAAGATCCGGATGATCTCGCCGAAGCCCAGCGTCACGATGGCCAGGTAGTCGCCCCGCAGCTTCAGCGTCGGCGCACCCAGCAGCACGCCGAAGGTGGCCGCGATCAGCACCGCGATGGGCAACACCAGCCACATCGTCAGGTGGATGCCGTTAGGAAACAGCTGCTGGATCCATTCGAACTGGTTGGCGAGATGCGGCGAGCCGAGCAGCGCCATGCTGTAGGCGCCCACCGCGTAGAACGCGATATAGCCCAGGTCGAGCAGGCCGGCAAAGCCCACCACGATGTTCAGGCCCAGCGCCAGCATGATGTAGAGCAGCGCGAAATCGAGCACGCGCACCCAGTAATTGCCGCCGAACGACTGGACGAAGAATGGCGCGCACAGCGCGATCACAAGAAATCCGACCAGCGCGGCCAGCGTCTTGGCCGGTACGCGCGTCGGTGCGGCCACGGCCGCGGTTTGAATTGGAGCGTTCATGGATGCTCTCCCTCAGGCGCGGTCGGACACGCGTTCGCCCATGATGCCGGACGGACGGAACACGAGCACGATGATCAGCACGATGAAGGCGAACACGTCCTGGTAGTTCGAACCGAACACGCCATTGGTGAGATCGCCGATGTAGCCGGCGCCGAGCGCCTCGATCAGGCCCAGCAGCATGCCGCCGACCATCGCGCCGGCGAGGTTGCCGATACCTCCCAGCACGGCGGCGGTGAACGCCTTCAGCCCGGGAATGAAGCCCATGTAGAAGTGGGCGTTGCCGTAGTTGGTGGCCATCATCACGCCGGCCAGCGCCGCCAGCGCGGCACCGATCATGAACGTGGCCGAAATCACGAAGTTGGGGTTCACGCCCATCAGGCCCGCCACCTTCTGGTTCTCGGCGGTGGCGCGCATGGCGCGGCCGAGCTTGGTGCGGTTGACCAGGGCCAGCAGGCCGGCCATGACCATCACGGCCAGGCCGATGATGACGATTTCCTTGCCGGTGATGGTGGCGCCCGTGGAGCCGATGTCGATCGGACTGGAAGGCAGCAGCTGCGGGAACGTCAGCGGATTGCGCGACCAGATCAGCATCCCCATGGTCTGGAGGATGATCGAGACGCCGATCGCGGTGATCAGCGGGGCCAGGCGCGGCGCATTGCGCAACGGCCGGTATGCCACGCGTTCGATCGTATATGAGAGCACTGCACAGACGGGCATGGCGATCAGTGTGGCGATCACCAGCGTCAGCCATTCGGGCAGGCCGGGCGCGTATTTCTGCAGCCCAAGAATTGCCGACAAAGCGGTCAGCGCGCCAATCATCAGCACATCGCCGTGCGCGAAGTTGATGATGCCCAAAATGCCGTAGACCATGGTGTAGCCCAGTGCGATCAGCGCGTAGATGCTGCCGAGCACCAGACCGTTCACGATCTGCTGGATAAGAATATCCATGAAAACTCCTGCTTCAGCCCTGCTCCGGCCGGCATGGTGTGGATGCCGAGGATTGGGCGGTAATGTTGGATCGGTCGGGTAGGTTTGTATTCGGATTGCTGGTGTGCTGCCCGCCCTGTTCCATCCATGGTAAGGATGCTGCTAACACGTTGGCGAGACTAAAAAGAACGGCACCGCAGAAGATGCACGGTGCCGTTCGTATGGGCCGATAAGCCCGGATTACATCTTCACGACGTCGAGTACGGTCTTCTTCTTGTCCTTGTACTCGTACAGCGTGATGGTGCCTTCCTTCATGTCGCCCTTTTCATCGAAGGCGATATTGCCGATCAGGCCCTTGTAGTTGGTCTTGGGCATCTCGGCCAGGATGGCTGCCGGCTCGACCGAATTGGCGCGCTTCATCGCATCGACGATGACCATGACGGCGTCATAGGTGAACGGTGCGTAGATCTGCACCGGCGCGTTGAAACGAGCCTGGTAGCGCTTGTCGAAATCGGCGCCCTGTTCCATCTTGGACAGCGCCAGACCGGCTTCCGAGCAGATGATGTTGCTCACCGCGTCGCCGGCCAGTTCGGCCACCTTGTCGGTACAGACGCCATCGCCGCCAACGATCTTCGACTGGATGCCGAGTTCCTTGGCCTGCTTGGCGAACGGGCCGCCGGTGGCGTCCATGCCGCCGTACATGATCACGTCAGGCTTCTTGCCCTTGATCTTGGTAAGAATGGCCTTGAAGTCGGTGGCCTTGTCGTTGGTGGCTTCGCGCGCCACAACGTTCACGCCGGCCGCCTTGGCGGTCTTCTCGAATTCGTCGGCCAGGCCCTTGCCGTAGGCAGTGGCGTCGTCGACGATCGCCACGCTCTTGGCGTTCAGGCTCTTGGCGGCGTAGTTGGCCAGCGCCGGACCTTGCTGGGCGTCGGTGGCGACCACGCGATAGGTGGTCTTGAAGCCCTGCTTCGTGTAGTCGGGATTGGTCGACGACGGCGAGATCTGCACGATGCCGGCATCGCTGTAGATCTTCGACGCGGGGATCGACACGCCCGAGTTCAGGTGACCCACGACGGCGACGACATGGGCGTCCACCAGCTTCTGGGCCACGGCGGTGCCGGTCTTCGGATCGGCCGCGTCGTCTTCACCGACCAGTTCCAGCTTGATCTTCTTGCCGCCGATCTCGAGGCCAGTCTTGTTCACTTCCTCGACGGCCAGGCGCGCGCCGTTTTCGTTGTCCTTGCCAAGGTGGGCAATGCCGCCGGTCAGCGGTGCGGCGTGGCCGATCTTGACGACCGTCTCGCCCCCGGCGCTAGCGGCAGGCGCCGCGGCGGCCGCCGGCGCAGATGCTGCCGCATCCGCCGGCTTCTCTTCCTTCTTGCCACATGCAGCGACCAGCGCCACAGCGGCCGCGATCGGCAGAATCTTGGCAAACGTGAATTGCATGAGTGATCTCCTAGGATTCTCAAAAACAGGGAAATAACTACGCCTCCCGGACGTATTCCCTGGACCGCCTTTGTTTAGTTTCAATTTGAAACGCGCGCATTGTATCCCCTTTCTTTGCGGATGCAATAACGCGACGCAACAACCTGAACCATTTACCCGTCAAATGAGCTAGGGAATTTCCCCAATGCACAGATTGGGGCAATCAAAGCCCACTCGGCAGACCCGTCCGCTACCCTTTCAAGAATCGTGCCTACAGGGCCGAAAGAGCATTCTGCGCCACGATCCGGGCCGTCCCGGCTTCACACATAATACGTTGGTATTAATTAGGCATTTCATTTCAATAACCGGACGCCTGCTCTAATGTGCAGAATGTAGCGCCGCACCATAATAGGGAAAACCCGATTCTCGGGGATTACCCTGATATTGTCTGGCTGTTACTACAGCTGTCGACCGATAATTAAAGGAAAAGCGGGTCAGCGGATACTTGCGGGGATTTGAATGTCTGCAGGCAGGGATTAGCCGTCGCACCAGTCAGGTGCGTGCGAGAAAGACACGCGACGGCGGACTGCGGCGGCGCATCGAAAGCGTCTGCCAAATGAAAACGCCGCCGGGCAAAGCCGGCGGCGTCTGGTGTGCGCGGGGAAGCGGCGCGGGCGTCAGGACTGCACGGAGACGCTGGCGAGGCCACGCGGCAGCGGGAACGACATGTTCTCTTCCACGCCCTCCAGCGCGCGCACCGACTTCACGCCAAAAGTGCGCAGGCGCTCGACGATGGCCTGCGCCAGCGCTTCGGGCGCCGACGCGCCGGCGGTCAGGCCGATGCGGCGCTTGCCGGCGACCCACTCGGGCTTCACCTGGTCGGGATCGTCGACCATATAGGCCGGCACGCCGAGACGGTCGGCGAGTTCGCGCAGGCGGTTCGAATTGGAACTGTTCGGGCTGCCCACCACGATCACGACCTCCACTTGCGGCACCATGAACTTCACGGCGTCCTGTCGGTTCTGCGTCGCGTAGCAGATGTCCTGCTTCTTGGGTTCGCGGATCTGCGGGAAACGCGCCTTCAGCGCCGCCACGATCTCGGCGGTCTCGTCCACCGACAGCGTGGTCTGGGTGACATAGGCGAGCTGTCCGGGATTGGCCACTTCGAGCCGGTTCACGTCCTCCACCGATTCCACCAGCAGCATGCCCTGCTCGGACTGGCCCATCGTGCCTTCCACCTCGGGATGTCCCTTGTGGCCGATCATGATGATCTCGCAGCCTTCGGCGCGCATCTTGCCCACCTCGACGTGCACCTTGGTCACCAGCGGACAAGTGGCGTCGAACACGGTCAGGCCGCGTCGCGTCGCGTCGGCGCGCACTTCCTTGGATACGCCGTGCGCACTGAAGATGACCGTCGAGCCGGCCGGCACTTCGTCCAGTTCGTCGATAAAGACGGCGCCCTTCTTGCGCAGGTCGGCTACCACGTAGGCGTTGTGCACGATTTCGTGACGCACGTAGATCGGCGCACCAAACAGGGACAGCGCGCGTTCGACGATTTCGATCGCACGATCGACGCCCGCGCAGAAACCGCGCGGTTGCGCCATCAGGATTTCGGCGTCGGTAGATGTAGTGAGTTCGGTCATGCTGCGTTCCATCGCCACGGCGGACATCAGAGAATTCCGATCAGCTGGACGTCGAACAGGATCGTCTGTCCGGCCAGCGGGTGGTTGAAATCGAAGAGTGCCGCGGTTTCGCCGTATTCCTTCAGCACGCCGGCGTACTTGCCGCCGCCGGGCGCGTTGAATTCGACGAGATCGCCGGGCGTGTATTCCTCTTCGAACGAGCTGTTTTCGCGCAGCGTGGCCAGCGAGACCCACTGCAGCAATTCAGGATTGCGCGGACCGAAAGCGTGCTCCGGCGCCAGACGATACGTGGTGCGCTCGCCTTCGGGCATGCTCAGCAACGCCTGTTCGAGCGTCGGGGCGAGCTGCCCCTGGCCCAGCAGCAGCGTGGCAGGCTTTTCCTCGAACGTGCTCACGACTTCGGTGCCGTTTTCGAGGGCGATGCTGTAATGAAGCGTCAGGAAGGAATCGGCCTGGACGGTCTTGCGCGCGGTCGTGCCGCTGCGGTCCGCTTCCGGCGCCGCTTCGGAGGCGATATTTGGGAAAGTCATGGGAATCCACCGGTCAACAGCCGCCATTGTATTCGACTGGACCGTCCCCCGCCGGGGCGCCTGCGCTGCCGTGTCGGAAATCGCCGCAGCTTGTGTGGCGCGCCGGCGCGTAACGGGACTGGACATCGCACCGGCATGCCTTTACAGTGGCGCCCGCGTTGCGGTTCCCGCAACGCCCATAGCAAGACCGGCTTTCCTGAGACTCAGGCTCGCGCGTCCCGCAACGTGACGCAGGCGGCACGGCGCAACACCATCCTTCCGAAACTATCGGAATGCATTGATTCGCCGCTCGTTTCCGGTCTATAATGTTCGTTTCGCTGAAGTACCAATCCGCTGCAGTCCGGGCCCGCGCGCCTTTTGTTGATCTGTTGCGAACATTGTCCACGAATAAGATTTAGGAGTGCTTCATGGCACGCGTCTGTCAAGTGACCGGGAAAGCGCCGATGGTCGGCAACAACGTTTCCCACGCAAACAACAAGACCAAGCGCCGTTTTCTGCCCAACCTGCAGAACCGCCGCTTCTTCGTTGAATCGGAAAACCGCTGGGTGAGCCTGCGCGTCTCGAACGCCGGTCTGCGCCTGATCGACAAGAAAGGCATCGACGCCGTGCTCGCAGACCTGCGCGCACGCGGCGAAGTCTAATTAGGAGTACACCATGGCCAGCAAAGGCGGACGCGACAAGATCAAGCTGGAATCGACCGCAGGTACGGGTCATTTCTACACGACCACCAAGAACAAGCGCACCATGCCGGAAAAGATGGAGATCTCGAAGTTCGATCCCGTCGCCCGTAAGCACGTGCCTTACAAGGAAACCAAGATCAAGTAATTGATCCACGGTCTTCAGCCAAAAGCCTCGCAATTGCGGGGCTTTTTGCATTTGGGGCACCGCGCCGCGGCCCATGCCGCAACCCTTGTCAGACAAGGGAAAGATGTCAGCAGTGTGGCAAGCGGGTGTAGACTTCCCAGCTTTCCTCCCAACGCTTTTCGCCCCCAAAGCGATTCCCCTGCACCATGAATTTCGATGTCGCGATCGTCGGCAGCGGTCTGGCCGGCCTCACCGTCGCGCTGCAGCTGGCCGACACCCACCGGGTAGTCATCCTCAGCAAGCGCGCCATGACCACCGGCGCTAGCGACTGGGCCCAGGGAGGAATCGCCGCGGTGCTCGACTCGGGCGACAGCCACGATGAGCATACCCAGGACACGCTGGTGGCCGGTGCGGGCCTTTGCGACGAAGAAGCGACGCGCTTCATCGTCGAGCACGGCCGCGAAGCCATCCAGTGGCTGATCGACCGCGGCGTGCCGTTCACGCGCGATGAACACGCCGAACTCGGCTTCCACCTCACGCGCGAAGGCGGACACAGCCGCCGCCGCATCATCCATGCGGCCGACGCCACCGGCCACGCCGTGGTCACCACGCTGGCCGACCAGGCGCGCAAGCACCCCAACATCACGATCCTGGAAGACCAGTTCGCGATCGACCTGATCACATCGGCCAAGCTCGGCCTGACGGGCAACCGCTGCTACGGTCTTTATGTTCTCGACGCGGCTTCCGGCGAAGTCCGCACCATCACGGCAACCCACACGGTGCTGGCTGCCGGTGGCGCGGGCAAGGTCTACCTTTATACGACCAACCCGGACACCGCCACCGGCGACGGCATCGCCATGGCATGGCGCGCCGGTTGCCGGGTGTCGAACATGGAATTCATCCAGTTCCATCCGACCTGCCTTTACCATCCGTACGCCAAGTCGTTCCTGATTTCCGAAGCGGTGCGCGGCGAAGGCGGCTTGCTGAAATTGCCCGACGGCACGCGCTTCATGCCCGAGCATGACGACCGCGCCGAGCTGGCGCCGCGCGACGTGGTGGCGCGCGCAATCGACTTCGAGATGAAAAAACGCGGCCTCGATTGCGTCTATCTCGATATCACGCACCAGCCCGAAGCATTTCTGAAGGAACACTTCCCTACCATCCATGCCCGCTGCCTGGAGCTCGGTATCGACATCGCACGCGAGCCGATCCCGGTCGTGCCGGCGGCGCACTACACCTGCGGCGGCGTGGTCACCGATACCGCGGGCCGCACCGACATAGGCAGCCTGTACGCCGTAGGCGAAACCGGCTGCACCGGGCTGCATGGCGCCAATCGTCTCGCGTCCAACTCGCTGCTCGAATGCATGGTGATTGGCCGCGCCGCCGCCGCGGACATCGCAGCGCACGGCAAGGCCGGCGCGCCGGACATTACGCTGCCCGCCTGGGATGAAAGCCGCGTTTCCGATGCCGACGAGGAAGTGGTCGTCTCGCACAACTGGGACGAACTGCGGCGCATGATGTGGAACTACGTCGGCATCGTTCGCACCGACAAACGGCTGGAACGCGCCCAGCACCGCATTGGCCTGTTGCGCGAGGAAATCGCCGAGTACTACGCCAACTTCCGCGTCACGCGCGATTTGCTGGAACTGCGCAATCTGGTCGAAGTGGCGTCGATGATCGTCGACAGCGCGTATTCACGCCACGAAAGCCGCGGCCTGCATTTCAGCCGCGACTATCCCGAAACGCTGCCCAAGGCACTGCCAACCGTGCTTCAGCCGCTGACGGGCCGGGCCGCCAGGCATCGCCAGCACAAGGCCCAGCGCTAGATGCGCCGCCGACAGAATTAGTCGAAGCAGAATCGTCGCACTGACGATCAGAAAGGTCTGAGGCTCGCCTAGCGCGCCTCAGACCTTTTTTGCGTTCTACGTTCGGAAATTCCGCGCGTAGAGGGCGTATCGCCGGCAGGAGCCGGCACAAGATCAGCAACCGCGCCAAGCACGCCATCACATTCGCGGAACAGCGATTTCTATCGATCAGACTGCCACGCAGAATTCGCGTTTCAGCTGTTTCCGGGCGCAGATCCCTCCGCCAATCCTCCATGAAAAGCGGATTTTCGGGACGCCTCGATCAGCCAATGCGAGCCAGTGATGTCATCCCGCTTTCCGGCCTTTTCCCTGCGCGGCCCCTCATGTTCAGAGGCAGGGATCCCAGCAAACCAGCTGTCAGCCGCGCCAGCCGACAAGGCACCTGGCATGCGCTTGAGTGCGTTCGCGCTGCTGATGGCGACCTGCATGCCGTGCTTCGCACTGAGCGTTCCCGTTCCGGTCGATCGCAACCTTCAGGATCAGCAGCAAAAACGCATGCTCGACCAGGCCCGCGAACAGCGGGAAAGCCTGGACCAGCAGCGCCAGACATCGCCCGCGCCCGCCCGGCGCGCGTCGCCTGACGACGCGGCTCCCGCTGACGGCCCGTGCATGGAGGTGCGCGATGTGGAGTTTCGCGGCGCAGCGCTGGTACCCGCATCGCTCAAGGAGCAGATTTCCGCGCAAGCCGCCGGGCATTGCCTCGGCAAGGTAGCCGTCGCGCGCATGCTGGACGAAATCAACGACTGGTACGTCGCCAACGGCTACATCACCAGTCACGCTTGGTTGCCGCCACAGAACAGCGCCGATCCCGGGCACATGATCATCGCCGCCGTGGAAGGCCGCACGGCAAGCGTGAAATTTTCCGGCGGCGACAACGCGGCAAACCGCACCGCGCGCATGGCGTTCGCCGGCATGACAGGCAACCCGCTGAACCTGCGCGATATCGAACAGGGCGTCGAGCAGATCGAGCGCGTGGCCAGGGACGGCGTGCAAGTTGCGGTGCGCGCGGCACCAACCGAGGGGTATTCCGATGTAGTCCTGAGCGGCGACGTATCGCCGGCCCTCCATGCGGCCTTCAGCCTGGACAACACCGGCCAGGAAAGCACCGGCAAGGACCAGGCGGGCGCGATCCTGTCGCTCAACAACGGCCTCGGCCTGGCCGAACAACTGAGCCTTTCCGCCACCAGCACCATGCCCGTCGACGGTGACCGGTTTCGCCGCAACTATGGCGCATCGGCGGTCTTGCCGGTCGGTCCCTGGACCTTCAGCTATTCGGGCAGCGTCGGCGACTACGCCATCCCGTTCGCGATCGACGACTTCACCTTGAGCTATCACGGCCACACGGTCAGCCATCGTGTCGAGGCGTCGCGCATCCTTTCGCGCAATGGCAGGCAGAAAACCGACGGGTTTCTCGCGTTTTCGCACTACACGGGCAACACCTATCTCGACGAATTCCGGCTGGACTACAGCTCGGAGCGTGTGGCGGCCGTGCAGGCCGGCATCAACTTCGCCACGCGCCTGGGAAGCAAGAGCTATCTGACACTCGGTCCGAAGCTGACGCAGAGCATTCCCCACTACACGGCGGACTTGAGCGCCGGTGGCGGCGCGCCCGCGGACTTTCGCAAAGCCGCGCTGAGCGCCAGCCTCTACACGCAGATTTCCCCGCACCTGTCCTGGCTGTCCTCGGCTTACGGCCAGTGGAGCCGATCGCCATTATTCGGCAGCGAACGCGTATCCATCGGCGGCGACACATCTGTGCGCGGTTTCCGCGACGCCTATCTATTTGGCGACACCGGCGCCTACCTGCGCAACGAACTCAACTGGACTTCGCCCGCGCCATGGGGCCAGGGCAACGTGGCGCTGACGGTTGCCCTCGATGCCGGGCGCGTGGTTCCCGTGGAAGGCGAACCCCGTTCCGGCGGCAACGTAGTGGGCGCCGCGCTCGGCGTGTCCGCCTCATACCGGCGCCTCAACGCCTCCCTTTCGATCGGTACCCCGCTGTGGGCTCCCACGCAGTTGAATGCCGATCCTTTCGTGCTCAGTGCACAGCTGAGCCTCGCACTATAAGGAAGTCAACCATATGTCTGAATTCAGACTACGCATCATCAGCTCCGCTGCTTTGGCGGTTTTCGCCGCGGCGAGCGCCCACGCCGCGCCTGGCATCGTTCCCAGCGGCAGCCAGACGCAGGTCGGCAACGCGGGCAATACCCCGGTCATCAATATCGCCGGCGCCAATGCCCGCGGAATTTCTCACAATACGTTCAGCCAGTTCAACGTCGACCAGAATGGCGTCGTGTTCAACAACCTGACCGCAGCCGGCGCAAGCCAACTGGCTGGCCAACTGGCGGCAAACGCCAACCTGGGCGGCAAGGCTGCCAAGGTCATCGTCGCCGACGTGTCGTCGAGCAAGGCATCCGAGCTCAACGGCGCGATGGAAGTTGCAGGCGCTCCGGCGCATCTGGTCATCGCCAACGCCGCCGGCATCTCGTGCAATGGCTGCAACACCATCAACGCACCCGTGGTCACGCTGGCAGCGGCGCGTTATACGCCCACGGCGGACGGCGCGCTGGCATTCACCGTCGATACCAGCCGCGCACAGCCGGCCACGATCTCTATCGACGGCGAAGGCATGAACGTCGGCACCGCGCAGCTGAACCTGCTCTCGCGCGCCACGCTGATCAACGCCGCCGTGAAGGGCTGGGATATTCACTCGTTGAACGGCACGGAGTTCGAAGCGGACAGCGACGGCAATTTCCAAAGCAAGCTCACCTACGACGCCGCAGGCACGAAGCCGACGGTCGCGCTCGATGTGTCCGAACTTGGCGGCATGTACGCCAACAAGATCTTGCTGGAAGGCTCCGAGTATGGCCTGGGTGTCAACAATGCCGGCACGATCTGGGCCGGCGACGGCGGCCTTGGCGTCGAGATGTTCGGCGCTGAGCTCACCGGCCAAGGCATTTCGCATTCGGAAGGCGCGGGCTACGACGTTCGGACGGAACACTACAAGGGCCAGGCCGATGAAGCGCAGCTGTACGAGCGTATCCGGCACGATATGCGCGCCGACGCAGAAGCATCGCATCGCGCAAAAGGCTGGTCGCCGGAAGCCGAGGCGCGCCTGACAGATAACGCGAAGCAACGCAAGCTGGATGCGCTGGTAGAGCAGGCAACCTACCGTCCGCATATCGAGACGGCAGAAGAGCGCGCCGCCCGCGAAGCCGACGAAGCGGCGAAACGCGCCCAGGCCGACGCCGAGCACGAAGCGGAAAAGGCTGCCGCTATCGCGCGCGCCGAGGCAGAAGCACAGGCACGTGCGGAACAAGAGGCAGCGGATAGGGCGGCATGGGAAGCGCGAGCCGAGGCAGAGGCACGGGCACGCGCGGAACGGGAGGCAGCGGAGAGGGCGGCACGGGAAGCGCAAGCCGAAGCAGCCGCCAAGGCAGCCCAGGAGCAGGCCGCGGCGGATGAAGCGGCATGGCGCGAGCGCCAAGCCCGAGAGCAAGCCGAATACGAGGCGCAGATGGCTGCCGAGAAGGCACGCGCCGAGGCGGAAGCTCAGGCACGTGCGCAAGCTGACGCTGAACGCAAGGCAGAATGGGCCGAGTACAACGCGCAAAAACAAGCCGAGTACGAGGCACAAAAGGCCGCCGAACAGGCTGCCAGACAAGCACAGATCGACGCTGAAGCTCAGGCCCGTGCGCAAGCCGACGCCGAACGCGCAGCATATTGGGCCGAGGAGAATGCCCGCAAACAGGCCGAATACCAGGCGCAACAGGCCGCCGAGCAGGCGGCCAGGCAAGCACAGATCGACGCTGAAGCCG